>NZ_JARWCR020000022.1:0-115608 GCF_029846695.2 Bradyrhizobium nivariense
CCCTTGCGATCCGGGTGAGGGGGTACAGGTCTCGCGGCCATCTCATCCGTGGAGAGAGGCCCCTCACCCCAACCCTCCCCGCGCGAGCGAAGCTCGTCGCGGCCCCGTAAGAACGGGGAGAGGGAGAGGAGAGAGTCTTAGTCCCGCAGCAGTTCGTTGATGCTGGTCTTGGAGCGCGTGCGCTCGTCGACGCGCTTGACGATGACGGCGCAGGCGGTGCTCGGGCCGATCTGGCCGTTCTTCATGGGCTTGCCGGGCAGCGCGCCGGGAACGACGACCGAATACTCGGGCACCTCGCCGATAAAAATCTCGCCGGTCTCGCGGTCGACGATCTTGGTCGACGCACCCAGGAACACGCCCATCGACAGCACCGCGCCCTTGCGAACGATCACACCTTCGGCGACTTCGGAGCGCGCGCCGATGAAGCAATCGTCCTCGATGATCACAGGCTCGGCCTGCAGCGGCTCGAGCACGCCGCCGATGCCGACGCCGCCGGAGATGTGCACGCGCTTGCCGATCTGCGCGCAGGAGCCGACGGTCGACCAGGTGTCGATCATGGTCGATTCATCGACATAGGCGCCGAGATTGACGAAGGACGGCATCAGCACGACGTTGCGGGCGATGAAGGCCGAGCGGCGCACGATGGAGCCGGGGACGGCGCGGAAGCCGGCGTCGCGAAAACGGTTCTCGCCCCAGCCGTCGAACTTCGAGGGCACCTTGTCCCACCAGGTCGCCTTGCCGGGGCCGCCGGGAATGGCGCCCATGTCGTTGAGGCGGAACGAGAGCAGCACCGCCTTCTTCAGCCATTGATTGACCTTCCACTTGCCGTCGGTCCCGCGCTCGGCGACGCGGGCCTCGCCCTTGTCCAGAATCTCCAGCGCGTGATCCACGGCCTCGCGCACTTCGCCCTTGGTCGAGGTCGAGACGCCGTCGCGCGCCTCGAAGGCGCCGTTGATGGTGGATTCAAGGGCAGACAGGGACATCGGGATTTCCTCTCGGGAAGGCTAGGATTTGTAACGGATTGGAGCGCTTTTTCGGGATTTGGCGGGGAGGAGTCAAGGCATACTCAGCGTCGTCCCGGCGAAGGCCGGGACCCATACCCAAGCTTGGCGAAGACTCGGAGTTACCAGTTGCGCGCTACAACCGCGTGTTGGGGTTATGGGTCTCGGCCTTCGCCGGGACGACGTGGGGAGAGAGAGGACAGCTTGCCCAGAAACCCCGCCAGATCATCCGTGACGTGATCGACATGGGCGGCGTCCCGGCCCTCCAGCTCCCAGTCCTCGCGCACGACCTCCTTGGTGCCATCGGGCACCACCAGCACCGTGGTCATGCCGAGCTCGTGCGGGACAATGAGGTTGCGGGCGAGGTCCTCGAACATGGCGGCGCGTGTCGGATCGACCGCGTGGTCGGCGAGAAACTTCCGGTAGGTCTGCGGCGCCGGCTTCGGCTCGAATTCGGCGGCGATGATGTCGAACACGCCATCGAAATGCGTAGCAAAACCGAGCCGCGCCAGCACCGCATCGACATGGTCGACCGAGCCGTTGGTCAGGATCAGCTTACGTCCCGGCAGTTTTGCGATCGCTGCGCCCAGCGCCGGGTTCGGCTCCAGCGGGGAGTGGTCGATCTTGTGGACGTAGGCGAGATAGTCGTCGGCGCGTACGCCATGCAGGGTCATCATGCCGCGCATGGTGGTGCCGAAGCGCTGGTAATAATCCTTCTGGATCTTGCGCGCTTCCACCGGCGTCAGGTTCAGCCAGTTGCAAACGAACTCGGTGATCCGGGCATCGACCTGCTGCCACAGATTGACGTGGTGCGGATACAGCGTGTTGTCGAGGTCGAACACCCAGGTGTCGACATGGCCAAAGGCGCGGGGGGATTTCATTTCACTCTCTATCCGTTGACCGCGGCGGCGGCCCCGCCCTCAATCGTCGTCCTGGCGAAAGCCAGGACCCATACTCCGTGACCGATCATTGGGGCACTCTGGTCGTCGTTCTTCGCCAAACCTAATCCTGGGGTAATGGGTCCTGGCTTTCGCCAGGACGACAGCGGAGTGCGTGGCACCGGTACGATCACGGCGCCACCATCACGGCATCGCAAACCGCAGCGTCTTGCCGCCGCTCGACATGTCCACCGCGCCAAAGCCCGTGGCCGCGAAACCGCGCGCGCCGCAGTCGGCCTGCTCGTTGGTCTCGAACTTGGTTTCGCGGGTGCAGAGCTGCCTGTCGCCGCCCCAGTTCAGCGGCCTGTCCTTCAGCTTGATGACGCGGTTGTCGGCGTCGATGGCCTCCGCGAAGCTGAAGATCTGCTTCGGCTGGCCGCTCACATCAGGGTGCAGGCAGGTCTTGGGATCGATGCGATACCAGCCGCGGCTCGTCACCGACTTGCCGTCGTCGGTGGCGACCGCCGCCATCACCTTGTGCGGGGTGTCGTTGCACCAGGTCAGGCCGGTCGCAGACGGCGTCTGCACCGCATCGACCATGGTCTTGAAGAAGTTCGGCGACGACAGGATGTCAGAGGACAATCCGCGACTCTTCAGGAAAGCGGCCAGCGCGCCTTGCGTCTTCGGCCCGTCGACGCCGTCGATCGGCGCGGCATCGTAGCCTGCGATCACCAAAAGCCGCTGGATGCCGGCGAGGCGTGCCTGCTCGTCGTCATATTCGGAATCCTCGGCGAGATAGGCGACGAAATTGCCGTCCGCTCCTTGCGTCGGCGTGATCTGGGTGAAGGCGGCCTGGGTCTGGCCGCTGCGGCACTGCCGCGCGGCCGCGATGACGAAATTGTCCTGCGCGACGCACAGGGTGTCGCTGCCGTTCTGCGGAATCGGGGATGCGCCGTAGACGCCGAGCGCGCGGGCGTTGAGCAGGATGCGGTCGGCGGAGAGCGTGCCCTGCACCACCACGCGGCAGGTGGCGGGGTCGATCCTGAACCAGCCGCGCGTGGCGGTCGCCGCCTTGTCGTCGATGCCGATCGCGGCCTCGACGACATAGGACATGCGGTTGCAGATCTTGAGGTCGGCGAAGGCCGGCGCGGCGGAGAAGACGAACGAGATGGCTGCGGCGGGGAGCGTCATCAGGAAGCGCGTCAGGACGGAGCGGCGAGGCCGCCGCTCTCCCAGCTCGGTTCCTGGCCGCTCATCTCTCACTTGTGGATCAGCGTTCCCGTGCCCTGGTTGGTGAAGAGCTCGAGCAGCACCGCGTGCTGCATCTTGCCGTCGATGATAACGACGCCCTCCACGCCCTGTTCGAGCGCGTAGATGCAGGTCTCGACCTTCGGGATCATGCCGCCGGAAATGGTGCCGTCGGCGATCAGCTTTCGCGCGTCCTTGACCGAGAGCTGCGGGATCAGCTTCTTGGACTTGTCGAGCACGCCCGGCACGTCGGTGAGCAGCAGCAGCCGCTTTGCCTTCAGCGCGCCGGCCACGGCGCCTGCAAAAGTGTCGGCGTTGACGTTCAGCGTCTGGCCCTCTTTCGAGGTCGCGAGCGGCGCCAGCACCGGGATCAGCTCGTAGCCGATCAGCTGGTTGAGCAGCGTGAGGTCGACTTTCTCGGGATCGCCGACGAAGCCGAGATCGACCGCCTTCTCGATGTGCGAGTCCGGATCCATGATGGTGCGCGTCGTCTTCGACGCTTTCACCATGTTGGCGTCCTTGCCTGATAGCCCCACCGCCTTGCCACCGGCCTCGTTGATGTAGCCGACGATCTGCTTGTTGACGGAGCCGGCCAGCACCATCTCGACGATCTCGATGGTGGCGGCATCGGTGATGCGCAGGCCGGCTGCGAATTCCGAGACGATGCCGAGGCGCTTGAGCATGGTCGCGATCTGCGGCCCGCCGCCATGCACCACCACCGGATTGATCGCGGTCTGCTCGAGCAACACGATGTCGCGGGCAAAATTCTTCGCGGTCTCCTCGTCGCCCATGGCATGGCCGCCATATTTGATGACGATGGTTTCTTCGTCATACTGCTGCATGTGCGGCAGCGCTTCGGACAGGATGCGGGCCTGGTCGAGCGGGGAGATTTCGGTCATGAGGCGGATCTCGCTGGCGGGATACTCGGGCGGCGTTCTATCCGATTGGCGCGCGGGGCGCAAAGTGTGGCTGGCATGCCGCCGCGCTGCGCTCCGTCCGGGTTATGGATTGCGCTTCGCCGCCACCGCCGCCAGCGTCACCGCCAGCCAGCTCAGAATCATCACCGATCCACCGGTCGGCGCCGCATATGGAAACAGCGAATGGCCGGCATATTGCCGCAAGGTGAGGTCGCCCGCGAACAGCGCGGCGCCGGCTGCGAAACCGAACGCGGCGACGAGGCCAATTCCGCCATGCAGCAGACCGCGCGCGAGCAGGGCTACACCTGCAAGTATCGCAGTTGCATGAAACAGCAGCATGGCGCTTGCGGAGGCGAGCCGGCTCGCATCGCCGCCGTGGGCGGAGGCGGCGGCCAGCGCGACGCCGGCGGCGCCCATCAAACCGGCAAGCCCGATCAGCAAGCGGAACGCGGCCGTCACTTGGTCCGCTCTTCCAGCAGCTTCGCCATCGCGGCGCGGAGCTCGGCCATGCCGGCCCCGGAGCGGGACGAGGTCGTCAGCACATCCGGAAACGCCGCGCCATGTTTGGCGAGCGCAACGCCGGTCTCGGCAATCCGTTCGGCAAGCTCAGTGGCCTTCACCTGGTCGGCCTTGGTTAGGACGATCTGGTAGCTGACCGCGGAGCGGTCGAGCGTCTTCAGGACTTCGTGGTCGACCTCCTTGAGGCCATGCCGCGCGTCGATCAGCACGTAGACGCGCGCGAGCGAGGTGCGTCCGAGCAGGAATTTGTGGATCAGCTCGGTCCAGGACGCGACCTGGCTCTTCGGCGCCTTGGCATAGCCATAGCCGGGCATGTCGACGAGCCGCAGGTCACCTTTCCCGGGGACCTCGAAGAAGATCAGCTCCTGGGTGCGGCCCGGCGTATGCGAGGTGCGCGCGAGCGCGTTGCGGCCGGTCAGCGCGTTGATCAGGCTCGACTTGCCGACATTGGAGCGGCCGGCAAAGGCGATCTCCAGCCCCGCCATCGGCGGCAGCGTTTCAATCGAGGGCGAGGCCCAGATGAACTGCCAGTCGCGGGTGAACAGCTTTCGCCCGACCTCGATCAGCTTCGCATCTTTGTCGTCGGTCATGCGAAGGCTTTCTGTTAATCCCTCATGGTGAGGAGGCGCTAAGCGCCGTCTCGAACCATGAAGGCCCCGGTGCCCGTGGCCATCCTTCGAGACGCGGCCTTGCGGCCGCTCCTCAGGATGAGGTTCGAAGGTTCGCTACGTCGCTTTCTTCGCGAACGTCGCCTTGAGATTGTCGAACAGCTCCACCTTCACGCCGTTGCGGCGCATGATGAAGCTCTGCTGCAGCACCGAGAGCGTGTTGTTCCAGGCCCAGTAGATCACGAGGCCCGCCGGGAAGCCCGCCAGCATGAAGGTGAAGATCAGCGGCATCCAGTTGAAGATCATCTGCTGCGTCGGATCCGGCGGCGTCGGATTCAGCTTCATCTGGAACCACATCGTGATGCCCATGATGATCGGCCAGATGCCGAGCGCGAGGTAGTGGCCGAACAGCGGCAGCGTGGTCGGATCGAACGGGATCAGCCCGAACAAGGTGAACAGATTGGTCGGATCCGGCGCGGAGAGGTCCTTGATCCAGCCGAAGAACGGCGCATGCCGCATCTCGATGGTGACGAACAGCACCTTGTAGAGCGAGAAGAACACCGGGATCTGGATCACCACGGGAAGACAGCCGGCGACCGGATTGATCTTCTCCTTGCGGTAGATCTCCATCATCTCCTGCTGCTGCTTCACCTTGTCGTCGGGGTAGCGCTCCTTCAGCGCCTGAAGCTGCGGCTGGACCGACTTCATCTTCGCCATCGAGGCGTAGGACTTGTTCGCCAACGGGAAGAACAAGAGCTTCACGATCACGGTCACGAGCAGGATCGAGATGCCGAAATTGCCGAAGAAGCGGTAGAAGAAGTCGAGGCCGAGGAACATCGGCTTGGTGATGAAGTAGAACCAGCCCCAGTCGATCAAGAGATCGAAATGGTTGAGGCCGAGCTCCTTGTTGTAGCCGCCGAGGCCGGCGAACGGGAACACGCCGACGACGCCGGCTTCCTTGGCGCCGGCGAACAGCCGCGCGTTCGCGGTCGCGGAGCCGCCGATCGCGACCGTCTGCGCATTTTGCAGATAGTCGGTCTGGTAACGAATCTGCGTGCCGGGTTCGGCGACGAAACTGGCTTTGAGCGTTGCTGACGTGTCGGGAAGGAGTGCGGACGCCCAATACTTGTCGGTAATGCCGAGCCAGGCATTGGTGACGTTATTGAATTCGAATCCGTGTCCGCCGCCATTGCGGATCGCAGGTGCTTCGGCCACGGCCTTATAGGCTTTCTCCTGCAAGCCCTGGTCGCCGAGATAGCCGATCAGGCCTTCATGCAGGATGTAGTAGCCCGAGACCTGCGGCGTGCCGTGACGCGAGATCAGCGCGTAGGGAAAGAGCGTGACCGGTGCATTGCCGACATTGCTCACCTCGTCCTTGATGCTGAAGAGGTAGTGGTCGTCGATCACGATGGTGCGGCGGAAGGTGAGGCCTTCGCCATTGTCGTATTTCAGCATGACCGGCGTGGACGGCGTCAGGCTGTTGGTGCCCTCCTGCTGCCAATCGGTGGTCCGGTCGGGCACCTTTGTGCCGCCTGTCCCGGCCACCCAGCCAAATTCTGCGTAATAGGGCTCTGCGGTGCCCGACGGCGAATAGAGGATGATCGGCGGCGACTTCGGGTCGACCGTTTCGCGATACTGCACCAGCGCAAGATCGTCGATGCGCGCGCCCTTCAAGGCAATGCTGCCGGTCAGGCGGGGTGTCTCGATCTTGACGCGGGGGGAGGCGGCAATCGCCGCCTCGCGGCTGACGGTCGCCTGGGCCGGCTGATTGGGGGTCTGGGGAGCGGAGGGCGCGCCTGCGCTGCCGGGCTGCGGCGCAGCGCCCGGCGTCCCGGAGGCCGTCGGCTGCGGCGTGGTCTTCTGCAGCTCGGCCTGCGTCTGCTGCAGGGCGCGCTGCTTCTCCATCGCCGGCATGTTGTAGAAATATTGCCAGGCGATCAGCACGAGGCCCGACAGAATGACGGCGAGGATGGTATTGCGGTTGTCGGTCATCATTCTCGTCATCAATCCGGTTTGCGGCTGGTCGCAGGAGCGGGGCCGGGCTTTAAGCCGTCGGTTTTTGGGCCAGTTCTTGGGCCACGTCCCTTGTGCGTATGCCGCGCGGGCTTCGCGAACGCTATGCGCAGATCGTCGAGCATGGTGGCGAAGCCGCGCGAGAGCGCGTCCCTTCGGCCGACCAGCACATAATCATGATGGGGTTGCATCGACACCGGATCGAGCCGCTTCACCAGTTCGCGAAGCCGGCGCCGGATGCGGTTGCGCTCGGGGGCGTTGCCGTTCTTTTTGGTAACGGTGAAGCCGATCCGGATCGGGCCGCTGTCGTCGCGGCCACGGCTTTGCAGGACGAACGCGGGACTATTCACCCGCGCGCCATTGGCAACGGCGAGGAAATCCGCCCGCTGCCTCAGCCGATCCATGATGAAATCCCAAAAAGGGGGTCCGGCTCAGGCGCTCAGACGCTTGCGGCCGCGGGCGCGGCGGGCGGCGAGAACCTTGCGGCCGCCGGCCGTGGCGAGACGGGCACGGAAGCCGTGACGGCGCTTGCGCACCAGTTTGCTGGGTTGATAAGTCCGCTTCACGGGTTTTTCTCCGCTGACCGGGCAATTTGCCTGTAGAATTGATGGTAAAGTCCGGAAGATGCGGCCCAAAACGGGCCTTTTTCGGCCCCAAGAGAGCCGCTCCCGGCGTCACACCGGGTCATCGCGGACAATTGGCCGGCTTATAAGCGAGCGTCTTCTTTTCGTCAACGCCGCACAACGGCTCAATTCCAGCGAATATCGCTGTTTGTGCGGGGTTTTTAACCCTTGTGGTAGCGACTCGCCAAATCTGCGCTTACATCCGACTTCGGCAGATTAGCGATCCGTAATTTGACCGGGACCGGGGGCGGGCCGCATCCTCACACCCTCCAAATCCTTCACCCGGTCCAATCTTAACCCGGCAAAGGCAGCGAGGGCGAATTCGTGGCAGCGACAGACCTCCAGCCGATCCAGGATCAGGATCAGCGGGACCCGCCGGCGGCGCGGCCGCGGGGGACACGCGGGCTTGGGCTGTCAGGCAAGCTGCTGCTGCTCACCGTTCCCCTGGTGATGATCGCTGCCGTCCTGCTCTACGTGCCTGCCATCGCCAATTTCTGGGTCAACCGGCTCAATGACCGCGTGGCGGCGGCCAACACGGCGGCGCTGGTGCTCGATGCTGCGCCGCTCGGCATGGTCCCCGATTCGCTGTCGCGCCAGATCCTGAAAAGCATCAATGCCCGTGCCGTCGCCATCAAGATGGGCCAGCAGCGCCGTCTGCTCGCCAGCGACAATCTGCCGGCCGCCATCGAGCATGACATCGACCTGCGCGACATGACGGCGTGGGAGGCGATCACCGGCTCGTTCCGGATGATGCTGGAGACCGGCAACCAGGCCATCCGGATCGTCGGGCCGGGCGTCGGCAACGCCCAGTTCATCGAGATCGTCACCGACGAGCTGCCGCTGCGGCAGTCGATGTACCGCTTCTCCCGCAACGTCGTGGTGGTCGCGCTGATCATCGCGGTGCTGACCGCGGGCCTCGTCTATCTCGCGCTCCATTATCTCTTCGTGCGCCCGATGCGGCGGCTGACCGCGAGCCTGGTCGGCTTCCACGAAAACCCCGAGAGCTCGGCGAGGATTATCGTGCCGAGCCAGCGCAGCGACGAAATTGGCGTCGCCGAGCGCGAATTGTCGGACATGCAGCGCGACCTGATGTCGATGCTGCATCAGAAGAGCCGGCTTGCCGCCCTCGGCCTCGCCGTCTCCAAGATCAATCACGATCTGCGCAATCTGCTGGCGTCCGCCCAGCTCCTGTCGGACCAGCTCGCCAGCGTGCCGGATCCGCGGGTGCAGCGCTTTGCGCCAAAGCTCGTGCGCTCGCTCGAGCGCGCCATCGCCTTCTGCCAGTCGACCTTGTCCTACGGCCGCGCCCAGGAAGCCGCGCCCGACCGGCGCATGATCCTGATCGAGCCGGTGGTGCTGGAGGTGCGCGAGACCGCGGGCCTTGCCTCCGATGCCGCGATCGTCTGGGTCGCCGCGATCGAGCGCGGGCTCGCGGTCGACGCCGATCCCGACCAGCTGTTCCGCGTGCTGCTCAACCTCGTCCGCAACGCCGCCCAGGCGCTGGAAAGCCATGCGTCGGCCGAGGGCGGCGCGCAGCAGATCCGGATCACGGGAAAACGCGAGGGCGCAGTCGCCATCCTGGAGGTTTCCGACACCGGCCCCGGCGTGCCCCAGAAGACCCGCGACCATCTGTTCGAGGCGTTCCAGACCTCCGGCCGTCCCGGCGGCAGCGGCCTCGGCCTTGCCATTGCCGCCGAACTGGTCCGCGCCCATGGCGGCGACATCCATCTGGTCGAAGGCACCATCGGCGCCACCTTCCGGATCGTCATCCCCGACCGCCCCGTGGAACTGCTCTCCATCCGCAACGAGCGGGCGCGGGCGTAGGTCGGCCAGCGGCCGAGCGCGAAAACCGTCATTTCCCTGCAAAATCTCCCCATCCCGGACCTTGCCAATCGGGGCAAGAGCGGTTAGTCAGAGCGCTCTTTCGACCCCTCCGGCGTCGCCGGGGGCTGCCTGCGGGCCAACGCCCGCAATCGCTGTTTGCGAAAAACGCGCCCGTAGCTCAGCTGGATAGAGCATCAGACTACGAATCTGAGGGTCGGACGTTCGAATCGTTCCGGGCGCGCCATTTTTACCGGCAAAATCGTCAATCTTGGAGCCCGATCTCTGGCCCTACTCTGGCTGGGGACGCGCCGGGGACGCAAACTCCAGAAATGCTCACTTTCGCAATGGTGGGCCGTCAATGACAAAAAAGCCGCGGGCGCGCCGGTCTCGCCGAAGTGAACCTTGCGTGTCTTGAGGACTTGATAAGCAAGCTTACGTATAGTGGAGCGTGCGGCGTGCGCTCGAAGTCCTAGACGGCCCGTCGTTGTACCGATAGTTTCTGATTCGGTGGTGAAGGGCTAAGGCATGATTTTCCCGGAAAGGAATCGGGTACTCTACGGGGCCAATCCCCTCGTGGATGTGATCTGTCACATCTCCTTCCCCCGTATCCTTGCGATAGATAACGACCTTCCCGTCGATTTCCAAACCGCGCTGGTCGGGAATTACCCTTTGCTTGAAACGCAGAGTGTCCGCCGCCCACCCTCTGAGGCTGATCAACAACCTGGACGCGGACTGCTCTATGAGTTCAGCACCCCGGACAACTCGGTCTCAATCGCTCTAGGCGCAGGTTTCCTCGGAGTTCGTACTTCGAAGTATGAGAAATGGGAAACGTTCAGGGAGCACGTGGTGACGGCGCTCCGTACGCTTCTCACAACCTACAACCTGTCGGTCTTCGCACGGATTTCCCTAAACTACGTGAACGTGATCGATAAGGAAGCGCTAGGGTTAAAAGACAAGAGATGGTCAGAGCTGGTGCGCAGCTCTTTGATTGGTCCTCTTGCGGAGCCTGACGTATCGGATGAAGACATTGATAACCATCACGTTCATTGGTCGACGCTGATCGATTCCACCACGCTCGAAGTTATTTCTGGACTGGTGCTCAGGACCGAAACAGACAACGTCTCTTTTCTGATCGACAACACATTTTCTCGCGAAGAGAGCTTGGACGCCGATGAACACAAAAGCCTTGCCATCCTTGATGGATTCAACCTCGAAAGCGGTAGGGTTTTCCGTTGGTGCATTAAAGACCCTCTACACGAAGCACTTCGACCAACCGCAATCGATTGATTTGCCCGAGCTTACTTCTGCCTCGTGGGCGGCCCATGGCCTGCTTCTCAAATCGCAGTACGTGACGATTGCGTCGCGATACGGGCATGGGGATGATTGGGATTTTCCGGCTATCTGCCTGAGACAGGACGTACAAAGGCAGAAGATCATTGAGGAGCGAATGGCGGTCGTCGCGAAGCTGGTCACTCTGAGGGCTCATGCGCCCAAGGGGATGTATCGGCGTTCGTACTTTCGCTTTAAAGCTCGCGCTGCAGCGCCTGCACCCGCCTCCGAGCCGCGTGTGCTTCCTCAAGTGCTGCCGTCCTTGGACCTCAACTGGCTATTCGTTGCCATGAAGGGCGGAGCAGAGCGCAGCTCCTCCGAGCGGTTGCTATGCGCTATCGGAGGCCTGAATGTTCTCCTGAAAAATCGTAGCTTTGACGAGTTAGACCTTATTCTCGGAATGGTGCACCCGCAGCGCCTTTCTCCTGAGCTTATGTTGACCTTCGCTCGCCTTACGTTCCCTGTTCGCGATTTCCTCCCGAGTTGGTTTCCCTTCGTACGGAAGATCAAAAACGAGATGGACCGGCGCGAGTTAAACTCCAAGAAGTTGCTCAAGGGTCTGATCTAGGGGGATGACAGTTCACCGATCATCGGAGCGGCCCTTTGCTGACGTACGGCACCTAGGCGTCGTTGTCTGTGCAGTTGGTGCTCTCGATCCTAGTGAAGACTTCGGCCTGCATTCCGGGTTCCTGTACCAGCTGGACAGTGGCGGGCCTCGCATAAGCCATCTCGGATGGCATTTCGAACTGCACGACCACCCGGCTGACGATGATCGTTATCTCTGGGCCGATACTGGGTTAGACGAAGGCAATTCGCACGTGATCGCGGCTTGGCTGTCAGACCGTCGCACTCATCCGAATGACATCCCTTATGGCTTTGATGCCAAAGGCTCATGTTTCGATAAGGTGACGCTGGACTTCGTTCCACCTGCGTTGGGCAAGGGGCTTACCTGCGCAACGTACATCAAGGCGGTGTTCTCGCACCTCGGATTTGATGACTTCCTCGACGAAGGCACGTGGCCGCTGGATCGTCAATCCGATCGATCATGGCAGTTAGCCGTCGTCGAAGAGCTGCGCAAACGTGCATCTCAGGAGCACATCGCGGCCCTGATGGAAGATGTAGGAGCCACGCGATTTCGACCTGCAGAGGTAGTCGGCGCGGCGACGGTAGTGAGCGATTCGTGGCCGGTTACGTTTGATGACGTTGCGGCGATAGCTCAATCCATCATTGTTGACGTCGAAGCGTCCAGAGCGGCGTATCGTGCTGCTTCAGGCCCAGCTTCGGCCGCCCCCGCTGATGACGAAGGGGACGCCTAGCCGCTCGCGTTGCTGTGACGTCGCGACAAGCGGCCCAACTGCTTAGCGAAGAGGTAAGCCCGTCCGCCGTATTGCAGTTTGACCTGCGGCTCAGCGTGGCTCGCACCCGAGAGCGCGAGAACGACAACGGCTGTCACGAAAGTGCGCGCTGCCATCGCTATTTGCTCGTGCGGCGCGGCTTTGCTCTTCCTCTCACTCCTATGCCCTCCTCGTTCTCGGGCAGGAACGTGATGCCGGCGGCTGAAAGGGTTTTGTAAACGGCATCAATGTTGCCGCCGCGCGCTGCTGGAAATCCATCTTCGCCCTCGATGCGCTGAATCGTCGAGATCCCAACGCCAGACTGCTCCGCAAGCTCTGCGATCGACCATTTCAGGTAAGCACGCGCCATCCTGACTTGAACGCCTGTGAATAATTCCATTCGCACCAACTCTCTTTCGCACTGCGGCGACGATTTGTCACCTGTTATCGTTCTCTTGTGAACGATTTGTGTTGACTTCCGGTCGTTAGTGAATAAAATGCGGTCATTACATAACACGGACCGCTCAAATGGCAACCCCGCTCACCATCGCAAACCTTCATCGCCAGCAGGTTCACCAAGTGAGCCGAGGCACGGTCCGAGTATTGACCGAGCGCCGCCCGCACCACGCGGCCATGTCCAAAATCATGATTGAGGCACACGCGCGCGCTAAGGCCGACTATGCCGACGAACTCGCTTGCCGCGGTCGCGTCCATCAAGTCAACCGCTCTTACCGCTATTACCTCGCCCTCCAAATGCGCAGTGGCTTCGCTGAGGCCCGCGTTGCGCGCGCTGGCATGGCGCCGGCCTTCGATCTGCCCGCTCAGCGTTGGGCATAAGGAGCCGGACCATGCTCGCACCCTCCAACCAAAGCACCCTAATCAAGGTCCCCGCGCGCCACCTTTTGCGCGGTGATGTGACCGGCTCCGGCGAAGTCGTGCTCAGCGTCAGCGTGGGCACCAAGACACCTCGCGGCATGGTCGATGTTCTCTTGCAGAAGGGCGACCGCAAGCGCGCGGCCATCTGGAATGCGCGGACAATCATCGGCGTCCGACGCGGCGCCGCGGTACCCGTCGAGAACCGCGGGACGGATGCGAATGAAATTCCCCTCTCTGACCGCCTACCCACGTTTCATGAGTTGGCGGCTTTCGATGCCGGCAAGGCGTGGGATCGCCTGACCGCCGACCAGCAGCGCGAGATTGGTATCCTTGCCCTGCGGTTCGGCACAGTCGGCCAGTGCGATGGGTACTTTCACGAAACCATTGAGGGCGTCCGCGAAGGGTTCAGCTCAAGTCATTGGACACCCCAGGTTCAGGCGACGGCTGTTTGGCCACGCCTGCAAATCGAGTTGGTCGAAAGCGCAGCGCGTGCGGCATTTGAGGCGCTCGGCGAGCACTTCGACCCGCTTTGGCCCCAGTTCTTTGGCTGGCAAGCCCGAAAGGAGGTGAAGTAACCGACCAGCACACAGCGCAACCGGCTGAGCGAGGGCGGAACCATACCGCTCGGCCGATGCAGCAACTACCTAATCCCTCCAGCATTTTGAGAGACGACATGAGCAACGCGGTATCTTCGGGCGCGGCGATGACGCACGCCCATACGAAAGACTCCACACCGAGCAGGCGCTCGTTTCTGGCAACGGCTGCCTTTGCAGCGGCTGGCAGTACCACACTAGCGAATGCAGCGGGCATCGCGCCATTACGCGAGACTGATCCGGTCTTTCAAGCCATCGAGATGCATAAGCTGGCGCGGGAGTGCGTGGCAGCCGCAGCGGACGCCCATTGCATCTTGGAGCGTGAAATTGTGGGCTCTGGCGTCAGGCTCCGGGATGCGCGTGCCAACGATGAGCGACTTGAGGCGAGCGAAGCTGCGATGTCGCTGGCCTTCGATGCTGAGACGGCAGCGGCTTGCGAGATTCTCAACAGCTTTCCAACCACCCCAGCGGGAGTGCTCGCGCTGCTCTCCTATGCTGTGGCTGCTGATACCGACGGGCAGGGCTGGCCGTCTGATCTTTGCGGGGGAGACGACGACAACTGCGGCTCCTGGCAACAGTTCCTGTTGGCCGCTCTGTGCGAAATTCTTCCGGCGATGATGACGGAGCAAGCCTGATGGGCAAAACCCCCCGCGTCGCAAATCTGCGCCAGCAGAATAGAGAGCGGGAGGCGACTCTAGTCGTCCTCCGCGACCTTCGCAGTCAAGCCCGCGCTGAGATCGATCGGCTCCTAGCGTTTCTCGACGCGAGCGACCTAGATCCTGACTTGGAACCATCGCTTGGCTTTTTAGAACGACACCCCTCCGTCTATGGAGGCGAGAGAGACCGCAGCGGCAACCAAGAGCGCCTTTGCGAAGGCCTGCGGCTCGATGTCGAGGACGAGCACAACGGCGCCGAGCCGGGAGACGATGACGAACCTTCCCTAGGCGCGCTGGAAGGCCATACCGATCAACGGGCTGCCTGGCATGTGGTGTCAGTCAACGACTACGAGTTGGACCACTCGGAGAGCGGCATTGGCGACCACGACGGCCTGCTTGAACAGGTCGGTACACAGGATTGGCAGCAAGGCGGGATGGCATGAATGGGGCTGCATGCTGCAGCCTCCTGCGACTCAAAAGCTGTCCTCGCCGAATGCGCGAACCTGATGGCCTAGCATGACTCCGCCTCGCCGCGATTCAGGATTCGGCTTCGCGACGCGCATTCCGCGCCAAGTGGAGACATCGTGATGAAACAGTGTCGTCGATGCGAGCAAGACTTGCCGTTGTCGAGCTTCCGAGCCGGAACAAAGGCGCCGCGGGTATGTAACCCTTGCCTCCAGCTTTTGATTTCAGGCGAAGCGACGTTTACCATGAACGCTAATGAGGCCCACACCTTTATGACACGCCTGGAAAGCGGCGATTCCCTCCGCATGGTCGTTGGAGGCGCCAACGGCACTCCGATCTGCTCGGCTGAAGCGTTTAAAAAGCATTGCGAGCTGAATCCCGAGTGGGGTGCAAAGGCGCTGGGCCTTGTTGAGCACAACCGGAAGCTGGCGGACAATCGCAAGGGCAAGAAAATCTACACCGAGACATCAACGCATTGCCGGCGTGGACACGTGCTTGCGGAAACCCTGATTACGGACAGACGCGGCAGACGCTATTGCCGCTCCTGCAATCACGAAACTATCAGGCGCGGCATCGAGGTCACGCCAGCGAAGATTGAGGAGATCAAGCGCGCGTTCATCACCGGAATGTCGGGGACGGATATAACCAGTCGCGCAGGCAATCGTAAGTCGATTGTCTCGATGCCGACCCTGCGACGATTGAAGATCGAGCACCCAGAAATTGCGCAGCTCCAGTATCAGTACGCCAGGACACAGCAAGCGCGCAACACGCTAACGAGCAGCCAAGCTGTCGTGCGCATCACCCCCGTGATCATCAAGGTGCTGGACGTCGACACGCCGAGGCCGAGCAGTGAGATTGAGGTCTACATTCCTCGGGCTGGCGACGTCGAATGGCTGTACAGCCTCACGCCTCGATATCTTTCGCGGAGCGCGCGCGACGACATTGTGAACAGCACGTTCCTTGAACTGAGCGAGCGCCGCATAGATCGCGCTGGCGTGCCGGCATGCGTCAAGACGATGGTGACGGCGCACAATCGCGACAACCCATTGAAGGCATACGGGGACATTCGCACACCGCTGCCTCTCGACGCGCCAGCCTATCTCGACGGGACCATGTCACGCGTCGAGATTGTTTCGGAGAGCCTCTGGTCGTGAACTAGCAGCGGCCGAGAAAGTTGGGCTGAGCCGCGAAGTTAGAAGCGGAAGTAGATGAACTCGAAGCTCTCGCTTGCGTTTAGCGAGAGCACCGCGCAGGCGGCGAGAAAACCGAAAGCGACAGCGTACACCGGCCTCGATTGAACCCGGGACACGAGATCGGACGTGTTGGGAAGCAGGAAGGCTAGCGCCGCCGCGATGGAGATGACGGCCCCGGACATTGCGAAGTCGAGATGGGAATCGGTCCCCGATCTCCCGCTCCAGATGAGTGCCTCGTAGATGCGTATCGCCGAGTCAAAATGCTGAGCCCGAAATAGCACCCAGCAGAGAACTACAAACAGGAACGTCAGGGGCCAACAGATCAATGCTGGCATTGGTAGTGTCGAGCGTCGCCAAAGAACGTCTATGCCAAGTCCTGCGCCATGCAGAACGCCCCAAGCGATGAAAGTCAGGCCGGCGCCATGCCACAGACCGCCGAGCGTCATCGTGGCGAGAAGCGCCCAGAGCTGAACGGCCAGCCCATAGCGATTGCCGCCAAGCGGAATGTAGAGATAGTCACGTAGAAAGCGCGACAATGTCATGTGCCAGCGTCGCCAAAAATCCTGAAGCGACGCCGCACGATATGGCGCATTGAAGTTTTGCGGTAGGGATATGCCAAACAGCAGTGCCGAGCCGATGGCCATGTCGGTATAGCCTGAGAAGTCGAAGAAGATCTGGAATGTGAAGGCGAGACTGGCCAGCCATGAATCTACGGGCGTCACCGCCGCCGTTTCGGCTGCTTTGAAGATTGGGTTGGCGATAGCGGCAAGGTTATCGCCTAGCATGATCTTCTGGCACAGACCGAGGATGATCAGCATGAGCCCGCTCGCGGCTCGCTTCCACTGGTCTTCGTCGACGAACGGCGATGCGACGAACTGGTGCATGACTTCGCGCCATCTGACCAATGGACCTGCAAGGACCTGTGGAAAGAACGCGATATAGAGGCCGTATTCGATGAGCGAGTATTGCGGCGCCAGCTTCCGCCGGAAGTCTGTCAGGTACATCACGTGATGGAAGGTGAAGAAGGATATGCCGAGCGGTAGCTCCACGTCGAAGTGCGGCGCACCCCAGCGCTGCGGCAACAGCCCTGCAAAGAAGTTGAGATACTTGAACACGGCAAGCAGGATCAGGTTGCCACAGATCGCGCCGTAGACGATCCATGAGCGTCCTGCCAAGGCAAACCAGCGTGCAGCGAGCCAGTTGAGCAGAATTGAGAGAACGATCAGCGGGATGAAGTGCCAGTCCCAATAGCCATAAAAGGCGATCGAAAGTGCAAGCAGAACAGCGAGCCGCCAACTGGGCAGCCATTTGCAGCAGCCAAGGTAGATGAGCCACGCCGCGGGAAGAAAAATGGCGAGGTAAGCGAAAGAGTTGAACAGCAAAGCTACGGCCCCTTAAGTGCGGTCGGAATTGCTTCCGCGACGTCGCTTTCGATGCGAGCGGCATAGGGGCGTCGGTAGTGAATGGGGTCGAAGAAATTTGCTGCATCGTTGTTTTCGGGGCGATCGGCCTCCGACCAATCCAGCACCCTGACGTTCGGGAGGGGGGAAGCCGCTTGTACCAGCTTCGATTTGCAGCCGCGGTCAGTTGCTTCAGCGTCGCTCCCTGGTGAGGGCGTGTAACTGACGTAACGTGGCGTCCACAAGACCACAAAAAACGCGGATGACGGGCTCTCGATGAAGTCTATGAGCCTTTGAAGCGCCGGAAAACTGCCGTTCGGATTGGTGGATTTTTCCGGTCTCACACCGCCGTCAAGGCGCGACCGAACGAAGTTGATGTCGCTATAGCTTGCCTGTTCGAACGGGCCGATGAATCCGTGGTAACCGTCGGCCGCTATGTATGGGCGGTAGCCGTCGACCTTCGCGGCTCGGCGCTCCTTGAATATCGTTTTGAACATCTCAAACGATGTGTCGACCGAAAGTCCCCACAGATAGCGCGGCAGCGAAGAATAGAGCCAAAACGGAAAGGGTCTCTGCTCGTCGAAACTGGCGTCGCACCATACTTCCGGCAGCAGCGCGACGACCACGATCCTGGCGTCCTCGTGTTGCGCGAGAAAGAACGTCATCGCCGCAATGGAAGCCGGAGCTCTGGTCCCGGAGATCGAGAGCGACACAAATCGTTGGCCGGTCAATCTGCTCAGATTTTGGGGCATCAACGGCATCGAGGCAGAGTTGCCGATGATGGCGGAGTTGAATTGAGGATCGATCGCCCGAGATACCATCACTGGTCGTTCTTCGGTGAACCCGATCCCGCCGTCCTTGCTGTAGCGGAGACGCCCGAATGGATCCAGCGCCACCATGATTGCGAATGCTATGAGAAGGCTGCCAACGGTAGAGCCTGCTCCAACCGCAACAAAGGTGGGCCAGCTCGCGCCCCGAACGAATAATCCGAGCAAGGCAGTGCCCCCCGCCGCAATACATGCGTGCATAAACGGATAACGCAATAATAACGTGCATACACGGAAGAATTGTGTCCGTCCAGAAGCACTTATGCTGCTTGCACGGCTTTTGCGGAGCTGACGGCGCCGAGGCGCCCCGAAAGGGCGCAAGCCAGCTGAGGGCCTGTGCCGCCGGCATCATGCTCGGCGCCCCGAAGTCCGCGCTGGGGGCCGGTCACCGGGGGATCAGCGCCGCCGGTGACCGGGCGGACAAGCTTATTTGGCGGGCCTTCTCAAAGCGGCGCGAAAATCTGCCAGATGACCAGCAGCACCACGATCACCAGCACGACGTAGATGATCCTGCGGCCGATGGGGCTCATTGGATAACCCTGTATTTTTTGGCCGACTTGCGTCTCGACTGAAGATCTGGGCCCGGCTTCCCACTGTTCAAGGCCCGCATGATGCCGATGCGAGCAAACATCGTCGGGCCGCCGCGCTCGACCACCAGGAGCAGGGCTTCCATCGCGGCCCGCCATTCGGGCGCGGCGTGCTCCTTCTTCGGCAGCGCAGCGATGTATTCGCCGGCCTGCAGAAGCGTCCTTAGCGGCTTTCTGCCGGGCAAGGGAATGGGGTCGTCGAACGAGCGGGCCCAACTCATCCGCAGCGGTGGTTGTGCGTGTGGAGCGTGCTCACCCTTGCCCCCTTATTTTGTACCTCGAGACTAGAGAAGTCCTGCGCCTGCATGCTCTTTGAAAACCTCCGCCTCTTGAATGTACCCCGCCAGCGTGTCGACGGACTTGTGGCGGCTTACGTCCTTCATTCGGAAGATGGACTTGCCGGCAGCAGCCGACGAGGTGAGGAAGCCTCGGCGAAGGGAGTGGCCGGAGAACGCGCCGGCATCAAGCCCGACGCGGCGCGCGTAGGCCTTCACGACAAGAGCAACCGATTGGTCAGTCAGGCGCTCGGCGCTGACTACTCCTGCCTTGTTGACCGGACGGAACACCGGTCCGGCCTCGATGCCCGCAGCGTCCAGCCAGTCACGCAAGGCAGCCGCCGGGCAGGTCTCGGCCGATCCGCGCGCTACGGCGATAGTGACACCCTCGGCGTCCTGATCCGTCTTGGACTTGGCAATGAGGACCAGCAGCCCCTCTGGCGTCTCCTCGATATGCTCCACATCAAGGGCGACCAGCTCGGAACGCCGGAATGCTCCACCGAACCCTAGGAGCAACAGCGCGCGGTCGCGCTTGCCGGCAATCGTGGCGGGGCACGCGGCAACCATGGACTTGATTCGGCCCGCCACAGCCGGCGCCTTCTTGACCTTTGCCGCGCCAATGGTGCGGCGGATGCCGCGGAGTGTGGCCTTGACCGCCTCGCTATCGGTAGGCGACGGCAGGGACGCCAGCTTGTGCGCATAGCGGATCGCGGCGAGGCGTCGGCCGAGCGTGGAGACCTTTGCGCCTTCCTCGACGCCGTGCGCCAGATAGGCCGCCACGGTTTCAGGAAGCGCTGGCAGGGCGCTCGCACCCTTCTCCTCGCAATAGAGCCGGAACAGACGAAAGTCGGTCTCATAGGCCCTGCGCGTGGCTGGCGCTTTCTCGGCCTTGGCATAGGAGATGGCTGCGGCCAGGTCGGGGGCGATGGAGACCGGCAGACTGACGGCAGGGGCAACCACGGGAAGGGAAGCCATTGCTTAAGTTCCATAGGTAGCGAGAAGAAACATTATCAATACCTATGTGATGTCGTGCTATCACGCAAGCACCAAGACGTCGTTGCCTTTGATTGTTTGATTTCATTTCAGCGGCCGGCCTCTGTTGATCTTCTGTATCATCAGGCCATACCAAGCTAGGATCGGCACCCGCACCTGAGCCAGCCGTATGCCCCGCAAGAAAGCCAACCGCCCCTCGTCCCGCGATCCTGGGGCATTTAAGGCCTTGATTGTCAGGATGAACCCCGAGGGCTGGCGAGCGCTGCGGATCTTGGCTGCGGAATCCGACACCACGCTAAACGCGCTCGCAATCGAGGCCTTCAACGATCTGCTTCGAAAGAGACACAAGCGGCCGGTCGTGGCAAATCCGCTGCTCGATGACGATTAGAGAACGGCAGTATTTTATTGCCTACACCGCTGATGAAACACGGCTTTCAAGAGCTGACTCCCCCACCGGCTGAGCTACCATTTCCTGCCATTGCACCTTGCCAATTGTTGCCATGGCCCGGCGCGCGTAATGCGCAGAAACTACGCCAGAGGCGCAATTGTTGCCCGCGGCGATGTTTTCATTTGTTCTCCCGCCGGGGGTTTTAGATTGTCTACATTTGTTTACAGGCGCCTTGTCATTACTTGTCATCCGCTCCTCGCGCGCGCGTGCGCGTATTGGTCCCGAAACTACGCCACCGGCGGCACGTAGCAGCACTGCCGACGCTCATTTTCAAAATGAGCAGGGCTCTGGAGATCCTGACATTTCTTGATAGGGCGGCCCATTGCTCTGAACGGGAAACCTTTGATTTCCTTTCCTAAAGTGATTTTACCCACCCCCACTCTGGCGACGTGGAGATGCTTTCATTTGCTTTAGTTTTGTTTTGTTTGCCAGGCTAGGGCCGCTGTCGCACTGACCCTGTCGCTTTCGGCAGGTGTGGGCCGTCTGACATGTGGGCATGATCAGGGACAAAGGATGAGGGCCGCGGCTTATGCGACGTTACTACTTCCCGATTTTCCACAAAGGCGAGACACAGGCGGACAATGTGGGGGAGTTATTTTGCTCGGCTGAAATAGCTGTTCAATACGGCGCCCGTGTTGCTCGGGACATCGCCAGCGATCCCGCATATGACCGTGATGCGGGCACGCTCGTAATCGTGGTTGATGCCACCGGCGCCGAGATGGCGCGGCATAGGGTTGCTAGTTTTGCAATCGCTGTCTAGCGGGAGGCGTCATTTCACGTCAATCTATGAGCCGATGCTGCTCGGCTTTGATTTCCTTTGATTGAATTCAAGCCGCCGCTGGCGTTCCACCCGCTCATTTCCGCTCAAGCACGCCGATCACAGCCTGCGGGTTCAGGTGGATCAGTCGAAGCAAAACGAGCGCGGGCCCGGTTGGCCTCCTTCGACCCTGCTCCCAATTGCGAAGCGTCTTCACGGGCACGCCAATGGCGTCCGCGAAGGTCTGTTGCGTCTGCCCTATTCCCGATGCCGCGCGTACGGCCTGCACATTGATCATTTGCGGCGCGGGCCTTTTAGGGGATGAAACAATTGCGCCGCTGGCGTTCTCTGCTGTTGCGCTCATCGCTACTTTGCTCCTCCGGCATATGCTGCTCGGCAAATTGTCACATGAAAGTCAGCGTACCGTGCCGCCTTGGCGGCACTCGCCCTAGTATTTTGTTGTATCGATGATGTTGCCGGTAGCGACGCACGAGCCCGCGTTCCGCACGGTGCAGTTGGAGCCGTTGCCGCCGATCAACTCGACTTTCAACTGATTGGCGGTGCTGCCCGTAACGCGCTGTATCAAATCCACGACCGTAGCATTGCCAACCATGCCGCTGATGTACGTCATGAGACCGTTTCCGCCGGCCGGCGTGTTGATATACGCGCATACGGTTACGTTTTCACAATGGATGTCAACGAAACGGTTCACTACCGCGGGGCCGTTGGTGTTTTGAAGTATGGCTTGACCGCCCCAAACCGGGCCGCCCGCGCTGAACCAAGTCCCGCCGTCTATGACATTGTTAGCTGCGCCATTCAACGACACGCCGAAAGGCGTCACGCTCGAATTTGGGACGCAGTACATCTGACGAATGTGAAAGATACTAGCGCCGCCGTATCCGGTTTCCGTGTACGCGCAAGCGCGATAGATCGGATAAATTGAAACGTCGACAATCGCATCATCACTATTCGCGCTGTTGCTGTACACCATCGCCACGGTGCCAGAAACTGGAGCGTTCGCGCCAAACAACGTCATGTGCTCGATGCCGACAAAGTGGGCCGTTTGGTGATTTTGCGGGTCGCCAAGCGTAACGAATTGTTGCGTGGACCCGTCTGCATCGCACTGCTTAAGCGTGGTACCCGAGTTTGAAACCCCACTGAGCTTGACACTAAACGGCGCTATGAGCCCATTGCAGATCAAAGCCGTCCCGGCCGGGACGATGACTTTACCGCCTGCGTACCCGCCGGTATCGACATTGCTAACGCCATAGCCGGTGAAATTCAGCGCGTTCTGTACCGCGGCTTGATCATTGGTTGCCAAGCCGTCGTTGGCCTTGCCGGCGCGATCCAGCTTGGCACCAAACTGCCGAACGTTTGGGAAGTTGCCATTATCGACGACATACTGGAATTTTGTACCGACGCTGTCTGTAAAACTTGCGCTCGGCGTCGTGACCGTCGCAACGGTCCACTGCGGTGAAACCGAACATGTCAGTGTTGAGCCGTTGTAGGAACCGTTCGGAATGGTCAACGCGTCGCCGGCAGTGTACGCGTTCCCCTTTGATCCTGTCGGGGTGAAGCTCGTTATCGCGCCGCCTGCAATGACGACGATGCCTTGCAGCTTTCCACCCGTGCCACCGGTCGGAGACACGCCGTAGAAAGTCCCGTTTGTACTGCACGTTCCAGCAGTCGATACCGAACCCGTCGCAACAAAGCTATCAATAAAGTTGCCGGACGTGATTTTCTTGAACGTCGCGCCACCACCATCACTGGCAGAGCCGTAGCCTTGGGTTGTCACAGCCGAAAAGGCGGACAGATCCAGAGTTGCCGCAATAGCGCGGCTAGGCAGTACCGGGTTGAGCCCGCACTGCCAACCCGTACCAGCCACCCATTTTGTGATCTGGTACGACAGCGTACACGCCGTCAGCGCAATATCTGATGTTGCCGAGCCGTTCAGTGAGCCCTTGAAGGTGTTGGCAGAGCCGGGGTTGATCTTCGCGTTTGTGACCGCATTGGATTGTATGCCTGCCGCAGCAATAGCGCTGAACGATGGATCTGTAGACGCGCCCGTGCTCGTAAGCGGGATACCTGCCGTACCTGGCGCTACGTTGGTGTAGCCCGTGACGCCGGGTCCCTTGCCGACAGGAACGGCATGGTTCGATACTGGAGCGTTCTGCGCAAAGAGCGGCGCTCCAGAAAGAGCCGCAGCAAACACAGCAGTCAACAGGGCTTGTGCTTGCTTCATCGCACATACCCCAGCCCATTGACTGGATGGAGAAGGGCAGAAGCGTCCGGCGCCTGAAGTTCGAGCGTCCCCACCCCCTGGATGGTTTGTCCATCCACAAGCACGCGGCTACCCACCGCAGCGTCCTTGAGTACGACGACCAGGATTGGCAGGTTCTTTTCGTTGGCGGTCGGCAGGTGAACGGTTGACCGACCTTCAAGCAGAACAATTCGAGTGGCCCTATTCAGCCAAACATCGCCACTGCGAATTCTCACCGTGTGCGCAACATCTGACGCGCTCGCGGGAGCCGGGCTCGAAACAAAGAGGCCGAACGCGCCCAGGGCCGCGCCTAACCGTAGGCTCGCTCGTTGACCGCGACGAACCATCACACAGCTCTAGCGAATTGTTGAAGATCGACGCCATCGGCCCGCAAGCGATCAACCAAGCTGCGTCGCACGTATTCAGATGGAGTTGTGAACTGGCTCGCTGCGGCCAAATCGAGCGCCTTAGTCAGCGCCGGCTGCACGCGCAGCTTAAGCTGGTCAGTATAGCGGCGTGGCGGATGCTCAGACTTTTTGGATTGCGCTTCGACCATCTGCCGGCTCCATGCGTACCTTGCGTGGAGCATTGTCGATGCGTGGTGGTCTCACCACGCTAAGGCTGATTGCCTCGTGACAATCGAGGAAATTCACAAGACTGACGCGGCTGCGCATGCTGAGGCCGGATATCAAACCGGTCGAAATAGGAGACCACCCTCTCGCCGACCCGATCACCTGCCAGATAAGAGTTCAGCGCGGCCTTGTCGCCATCAAGGAACATGGCAAGCGCGACCCTGCTAACCCACCATGTGCCGTCACCGACTCGCCGGCCGACACCGTAGCTCTTGCACCATTCCCGAATGGTGCCTGGCGATTTGCCGGCGACTGCGGCCGCTTCTTTCACAGTTATGGCCTCGTTTCGATCGAACGGCTTGAGCGTGAACCACTCCTGCGTCTCTGGCGGCCTCATGCGAGCACCTTTGTGACCAGGACCGCGTCTGTCATAGCGGGCTTTCTGCGATAAGTGAGATGCGCGCCGGTCCGGCGATGGATCGTTGCCGAGTGCGCCGTGATCACGGGGACTGAACCGCCCTGCACGAGGAAGAGGAACCCCATCGCGTCGAAGCGCGAAGCGGGCGCGAACGGATGAACCCCGTAGAGATCCAGCGCTGTCCAGCCCATCGCGTGCGCCGCGCGCCCCCATCGAGATAGAAAGCTTTCGGCGTCACCGAGGAGGAAATCCCACCGCTCAGGGCTCATCCAATCGGGACAATTTCGCTGCTCTAGTTCCCCCAAAATCGCATGCCATTCTGACGGCGCGCCGCCTCGCTCGCCGTCATCCTCAACCCCTGCAAAATTAGTGGTCCCACTGGTCCCACTGGTCCCACTATCGTTAAGTGATTGACCCGCAGTAGATTTGCCGGGACCACTCACTGCGCCGTGATGGGACCAGTCGTTTTCAACTGGTCCCACCTCTTTGCAGCGACTGGTCCCGGCTTTTTCCTTTTCAATGAACGGCTTGCTCGGGGTGGGACCAGTGGGACCAGTGGGACCAGTATTTTTCAGCAGGTCGAGCACGTGAGAAGTGAAGTCAGGAAAGCTATGCGTCATTCGCCGTCCTCCAGAAGCTGAGAGACGATGTGATAGAGGCGCAACTGACCATGCCCAGGGACCCGAACGTGCTTCGCGCGGCGCGCCGGATCGGGAGCATCCATGTAGCCCTTCGTCGCCATCGTGGCCGCCAACCGGCGGGCGTCGAGCCCGCGGCAAATCTCCTCCTTCCATGCAGTGGTCGTGACGAAATAGTCCCAGCCGTCGCCCACTTTCTGGCGATAGCCGGCAACGTCGCGCGGGTGGATGCGAGTATCTTGGTCCGCTTCCCAAGCCGGAATGAAGCGGGCCATGCCGTTCGCGAGCAGGAAGGAACGCACCTGCTCCAGACCGTCCTGAACCTCTGCGGCATCATGCCCGCCGCGGGCAGCCAGCCAGTCGTTGAAACATCTGCCCGCCGCCGAGATGGCCTCGCCGGGCTTCCACGGCACGATGCCGCGCTGCTGCGCCAACTCACCGCCAACGGCGACTAGGGCGAAGCGCTGGGCCACCCGCTCGATTTGGCCGTCTGCGCCCTTCGGAACAAACTGGCTGCTGAAAGCTGCCATGATCGGCGCAATCTGCCGGCGCAGATCCTCAATCGCGGGCACGATCGACCCGAGGTAATGCCGGGCTGCGACACCATAGTGTTGCTGTGTCGCCGTCCGCAGATGGCGGGCCAGTCCTTCGGCGCTCTCGAACCCGTGCAGGTTTTCGAACATGCCCATCCCGGCACCAGCATCGGCGGCTATATCAACAATGCGAACCTGCTGACCGGCCGCTATCCGCTTGCCCCGCCCATCCTCCGCCACCTTGTCGGCAAGGCCGATTTCGCCAGACGAGAGGAACAGGACGCGCCACTTTGCGGCTCGTCGCGCCGATCCATCACGCGTGCTTCGCGATTTGCCCGACCCATTGGCCAGCATATAGGCGGCTTCGCCGGCATCCTTCGCCGCGAGTTGCGAGAGCTCGTCCAGGCAAAGAAGCGTATCCGAATGGCTGAGCGCAACACCTTCCAGACCGTTGGCCGTTGCACGCCACGACCGAACGAAGCCATTTGCATCCCCGCCGCCCCAGACGCTCCCCGCGACATGTAGGGCCGTGCTCTTGCCCGTCGATGAGGCGCCTTTGAAATGAAGGCCTCCGCCCTCGGACGAGCACGGGCCTACGAGCGGACCAGCGAAGGCCGCAGAGATGGCAAGCACCAGGCGGCTGTTGCCGACCGCGTAGCGAGCGACGTTTTGCTGCCAGCTCTCGAGCGTGCCGCCCTGGCGGAACGAATGCTCGTGAGCCGTGACGCTCTGCAACAGCAATTGGTCGCGCTTGTCGTTCGCAAAGCAGTCATCCGGCAGCACGAAGGAATTGCTGTGCCACCCAACCCGCTGGGTTGCCCTTGCTCGGTTCGGGCTGCGAACCTGAAGCAAGAACGAGTTGAAGAGACCGCGCGCTGTCTGGCTAGGCGCGATGAAAAAGCCGCCCTCCATGAGCGCGCGGCGGGCTTCTGAGCCATCGCCCGCGAGCGTGGCACGCGGCAACGCAAATTGGTGCTCGCGGTCGTCGTGGTCCCTCCACCGGAGGAGCACCCCCCAATTGGAGCCGTCCCCGTCACGCGTCTCGGCCACAATGTCGAAGTGACCAGCAATCAGAATTGCGGGTTTGTCCAGGTCGTCGGGGTTCTGATGCATGAGGCCGCGGTCGGAGAAGCAATAGCCGAGCGGCAATTGCTTCTTTTGCTCAGCGCGGCCCGCGATACGTTCTTCGTCGGGGTGTTCTGCCTCGGGAGAGGCACCATCACCCGGGGCGGTCGACGAACCTTCGTCCGGCTTCGCCTTCGCTTCTTTCTCAGGCGGCCAAAGTTCGGTGCCCTCAATGAGCGCCGAAAGGTCGGCGCTGGTCTTACCGGCCGCTAGCCAATCGGACACGTCACCGCCTTTCGGAGTATCCGGGAAGTGCAGCACGCGGATGCTAACGGCGATGCCTTGCGCGAGCGCCGCTTTTTCTTCTGCGTGCTTCCTGCCGGCGTCATCATTATCGGCCGGAATGACAAGATGGCGCCCGCGCGTATACTCAGCACAACCGGTCGGCAGCCCGTCGCCAGTTCCTCCGAACGTGAAGGAGCGGAACGATGCTTTCGTCAGCGTGTCCACGTCTTTTTCGCCTTCCGGCCACAGCAGCGGCGCTTCACCGCTGAACGGGTCAGGACCAATGAAGTAAGGCACGTTCTCAAAACCTTCGGGCTTCCGATATTGCCAGCCCGTCCGCCCGTCAGTGTCGGCCACGCGGAACACGTTGAAAGCGTTGCCGTCCTTGCGGAGGATCTTCAGCCGAACCGGGACGCTGCCCCGGCAATAGCTGTGCCGGCGCTTTTCATCGTCGCGAATGCGCGGGCCTTCGTCGCCAGCCGAAACGAAGCGGGGCTTGCCGTCCTGGTCCGGTTTTGTGCGGGGAGGGAACGAGGTTGGAGCGACGCGCGCGCCGTTCGGCTCGGCCGCAACCTTGTCCGCCCTGTTCGGCGCCGAGCGCATGTTGCCCGTCAGCGTCGACGAGCCCTCGGCCGGCTTCACGTTCAGGAGGCTTTGCAGATCCCGGGCCGCGTCCAGCTTGGACTTGCCCTCAAGGTAGGCGACTAAATCGATAGCATCGCCGCCCTTGTCCCCGGTCGCGAAGTCGCTCCAAACTCCAGTCTTCATGTTGACCTTGAAACTGCCGGGCCGGCCATCAACGCGCGTCGGGTTACGCGAAACCCATTCCCCCGCCGATCGATAGCCACCCGGCAACAACTTCGGAACGATGAAGTCCAGCGCACCCAGAGCGGCGGAACTCACCGCACTAAAATCCACGCGCTCATGCCGAGCGAAGGCGTTGTGAATGGCGCCCATGTTCAGAACTTTCCTTTGAGTTTTTCGGCAAGCGGGTGATTGCTCGACTCTGCCTTGCGTGCATCATCAATTGCCTGAGCGGCATCGGAGGATGACGAGAAGACGCCGGGCACTTCGCGACCGGAGGGGAGCGAGGCTGAGAAGCGTTTGCGCCCGAGTTCATGAATGAAGCCGAGCACTTCACGGCCACAGCAGACAGTCAGCGTTCTCACGATTAAAGGAGGGCTCATGACGCGCCCTCCATCGAAACAATCTCGATCGCAGTCTCGAGACGATACCTGCCATGGCTGCCTGGAAAATCACCTTTATGGGCTTCATAGTCCGTCGAGATACTGAGACCGGCACGGCGCAGTTTGTAGACGTAGTGGCTCCAGCGCGGCGCCGGGTGGTCTATAGTAGTGAGGCCTTGCGGCCCTGCATTGACGAGATGGCGAAGCGTCCATGCCTCGCGGCCGGCGAAGGTTTGAAGCGATCCGTCAGGCAGCTTGATCCTGATCTTGTCTGTCATCGCTCGGCCACCCCTCCGATTCCGGCAAGGGCCGCGATCAAATCGGCATGGCCCGGCGGGAGCGAGTATCGAGAAGCGAGGAATTGCCCCGCCCTCGTTGCCGGCTTGCGGACTACGGCCGAGCGCCAGCTAAATAGGGGCAAGCTGGAAAGGTCTTGGATTGCGAGTGGCGACTTGCTATGTGTCTGCATTGTTGGAAGCCTTTCGAAGGCCCGGTGCGCTCGCTGACTGCCAAGAAAGTCGAGCCGCCGGGTTTTTCTTTTTCGGAGGGGGTGGGATCAGGCAGCGGTCGCTTCGCGACCAATAGCCGGGAGGGTCCGCAGCCAACGCCGCAGCTCACTGGCCTCAAAGATTGTCGCCTTGCCGTCCTTTCGGGCGGTAAGCTCTTTGTCCCTTACAGCCTTGTAGATGCGCGTGCGGCTGCGGCCGGTAGCGGCGGCGGCCTCTTCCGGGGTGTACGCAAGCTTTACTGCTTGCTCGTGCTGATCGGTTTGGGGGGGCGGCATGGTGCGTCCTGTTTTTCAACAGTGGCCTGCGGACTTGCAGGGCACGCACCGAAACTGGCTGCTTCGTTGATTCCGTGGAATATAGGCGGCGGGAAAGGGCTAAGCCGTTTCAGCCGTGAACATCAGAAAGGACTTAGCTCTTTCCATTTTTAAGGACAGAGGTAACTGCCTTGACGAAGGAATCCATGCTCAGCGCCCTAGGCAGACCCTCTCTCACGCATTCCTCGTCAACGCTGATTTTGATCGCTCTGGCGACGGCCGAAGCGTTATTCATATCGACATGGCCAGCCTCGCGCGCGCCCTCGATCGCCACGCTAATGATCCGCGCGCGCTTCGCGGCCTTTTCGGCTGTGGCCGCAGAGCCCTTTGCTGTGCCGGTCGTGTGTTTCCGCTTGGCGTAAGCAAGCTCGTGCTCGCCGAACACCTCCATATGAAACCAGTGCCACGCGTCCGCCAATCCGTAGATTTGCGCCATCATCGCTTGTTGCTCGGTCAGAGCGGCCTCGGCCGCGGCATCGTCCAACCCACCTTCAGGAACTAAGGCGTTGGTCAACTTTGAGGTGAGGGATGCGCTGTGTCCAAGCAACCTCGCCGCCAATGTTGCCGGCGAAAAAAATCCGTACTTTAGCGTCAGGCCGGCAACCCAGGCGGCAAGTGCTTGATCAAGGGCAGCTTCAGGATCGTTGGCCTTACTCGCCCTTGCCTCGTTCATGACGGTTTCTAGAGATTTTTCGCCAGCTTTTTGGAGTAAGCGGTTAGCCGCATAGTTTAACTTCTTAGCCAGCTCTTTCGCACTCTCGGGCCCCTTGCCTTCCATATCGATTTCGACGCGTCGAAGCCCCCTCCGCTCTTCATAGCTAAGGTGTCCTGCCAATGACGACATCACTCGATTGGACTCGAGGGGCCGTCTCGGCTTCCCTTTGTTGCTCATTTGCACTCCGCTAGTGCTCCGCATGGTGACGACGCGGCAGGCTGGTGCGGACCAGCTTTTCGGGAGCTACCCTAGCCGTGCCGGTTCTTCGGCGTCTCCGCCAAAACTCTCGCTATCTCCCGCGCGTAGCGATTGAACGCTGCGCGCTTTTCCTTCTGTCGCTCATACATATCATAGTGCACAGATCCCACGTCGCGCGCCTTGTGGTTCAAGCATGCATCCCGATCCTCTTTCTTGACACCAAGCGCCGACATTCTGGTTTCGACCGTCCGGCGCAAGTCGTGAGGGGAGGGAGGATCCTCGCTCCATTTCCCGTCCATCGTCTCGGCAAGCCGCGCCATCGCGACGGTGAGAGCGTGGGCGCTGATCGACTGCGATTTGTCTTTTGAGCGAGGTGAGGGGAAGAGAACCTTCGCGCCCTTGGGTAGCAGCGACATGGCTTCCTTGATGGTCTCCACTGCTAAGGAAGATAAAGGCATGAAGAAATCCCGCTTATTCTTCACACGCTCCGCGGGGATGGCCCAGCCGGCGGCACTGGCTTGGTTCAGGTTATGAAGCTCAGACAGTTCGCAACCGGCAACCTCGTTCGCTCGGCCGGCAGTCAGGAGTGCGAGCCTGAGGGCCAGTCCGGTCTGACGTGAAATCGGCTTGTCGACCGCCTTCCTCCAGAAGGTCCGAATTTCGCTATCGTCGAGCACGCGCTTGCCGGTCTTTTCCACCCCCCGCTTCTTGAGGCGGACCATGGGATTATCTTCTCTCAGGTCGCAATCGATCGCGAACGAGAAGATTTTGGAAACGAGCGAGTGAACGCGATTGGCCGCCGTAGGCGTTCCGGCCGCAACGATGCCCTCAAGCAGTTCGATGCAGTCGGCGCGCCGGATCTTCCGATAGTCGCGCTTTCGCCACTTCGGCAGAACGTGCTTATCGAGGTTGCGCCGGTCCTCAGCGACAGACCTGGGACGCTTATGCCGCTCGGCGTGCTCGATGATGTAGCGTTCGGCAAGTACCGCAAACTCACGAGACCCGGCGTCCGCTCGGGCAGTTCGCTTCGCTTCGATGGGGTTAGTGCCACTCGCTACCTGCTTGCGCATGTCGTCGGCGTCGGATCGAGCCTTGGAAAGCCCGATATCGGGATAGTTGCCGAGGGTCGCGCGCAGCGTGCGCCTGGTGAGCGGATCGCGGAAGCGAAACCCCCATGACGAAACGCCCCCTTTTGTTACGCGCAGCACAAGGCCAGCGCAGCGCACGTCAGCAACCTCAAGCCTGCCCTTTGCAGGGGGCTCGATTGCGCGGCAATAGGCGTCAGTCAGCAGCTTCTTCATGCGTCCCCACGGGGACACGCCGGGGACACAAATTCGCGGGATGCAGCGGGACTGACTGGACCGGAGGGGGACATTTCCGCAGAATAAAGCGAGAACCAAGCCTATTCAAGCGTCCCGATGCGTACCCCACCGTTTTGAGCATCAGACTACGAATCTGAGGGTCGGACGTTCGAATCGTTCCGGGCGCGCCAGTCACGCAAATTCTCCTTGAAGATCAATAAGTAACGCAGATACAAGCGCTTAGCTGCCGCGTGGTGGTCACAAGCGGTGGTCTAAATCGTGCGTATCTTGATGGGCGTTATCAAAGACAGACACGGGACGTGGTGCGCCCGGAAGACAGTGCCTAGCAAGCCTTCGGGGCTGCAGGCGGTGGTCGCGCAAGTACTGGAGAACGGCAAGGGCACTCAGAAGCACCTGAAGCGCTCATTAGATAAACGCGTCCTTCAGATAAACGCGTCCTTCGGTAATCGGGGATTGCTGGGTCAATGGTCCGCCGACCTAAAGAAGGGCTTCTCCAAGAAGTACCACACTGAGGGCTGGGGGATTGATCCGAAGAAGTACCCTGTGGCCCGCGTGCGCGAAGCGACGGTAGCTAGGCATCCGCTGCTCGCCTCGTGGGGCCAGACGGCTCCCGGGATTCCCAGTAGCTACGGTGAGCTGATGTACCGAGAGAGCCAAGTGATCATCTCAACCATGGTGCGCCTTGCAACTGAGCACTCCATCCCATCGGCACCCGTACACGACAGCATCCTCGTCCCAAGGTCGAAGGTCGCTGTTGCTCGGCGCTTGCTTGAAGAACAGTTCAAGGACCTTATTGGCGTAACCCCGCTACTCAAGGTCTATCCAGCGGTGGGTTAGGCAGACCTAGGGCTCTTGGGAGGTCTTAGGCTGTGTGGGTGGTGGTGGCAGTTACCACCTACTCCAATCTAGGGCACCTGAGGGCACCTAGCACCTAGGAGGCACCTGAGGTTACCCAACCCCACCCCTCCATAACGTGGAACGTTTTCCGTGGAGCGGAGCGGGTCCACGGGCGCCACTTGCGTGTAAGAGAGACGGACTTTCCCGCTCCTCGGACCATCCTCCACCATATGCCTCTCAGGATTCCTAGGAGACGCGCTGATTCATTCGGGTGCGCCCGAGCTACCCCCCCCGTGTAGCTACCCCACGTATGGCCCCTCCTGCGGATTCCTGGCGTCACCCAGCGCCATGTAAACGGTTTCTGGCGGGGAACGACGTGGGCCTTGGTGTTCTTGGGACACCTCACCGGGCGATGTCGACCGCTCCGAGGGATGCTTGTTACGACAGCTGACACTTAACGACATGGATCAGTGGCTGCCGTCCAACGGCGCGCACGTAGTCGCGCTTTGCCATGCATTTCGCATAGCGCAGCTGATCTCGCTGCGCCGACTGGATCGTGCGAAACTTGTAACCTTCGTGCGGCCCGAACCAAACAGAACCGCGCCCGAAGGGCCGGTCATGGATTTTCGATCACGAAAACAGAAAGGTCCCAATCAGCAGGCCTGCAGCGAAAGCAAACAGCCCCGAAGTGCAGACTGAAACGATACGGACGAGGATGCGAACTTGCTCCTCATACTCTTCCTGTGCGGTTTGTGCGGTCTTGCGGAACTGAGCCGTCATTACAACTGCCCTGCCATCGCCCAGATTTGGCGAATGTACGCTCGAAATCATGGCCAAGGCGTGGCCGGATGACGATGACAGTCCCTCAGAAACCCCGGGCGCTCTCAAGCGCTGCTTCAGCCGAGCAGCCAAATGATCCTAAACCCGGAGAACTTGAAGTTCACCTCAGAAATCTCGGGAAATAGGGGTCCCGTGCGAAAAGGGGACCCGTTTCAAATCTGGGCCTCCGACGCTCACGTGGCGAAACGCGCCATCAGCACCGCGTCGCCGAGCAGCACTGAGCCTGCTATTGCGCACTCCAGCGCCACTGAGATGGTCCCGGCCACCATCATCGTGAGTGCTATCGCTACGGCCATCTGTGGGCTTCCTTACTGGGCTGAAGGGTCGAGGGGTTATTGACAGTCATGCCGTGCCACGTGGCGGCGTGAGCCTAAGAGTGTCGCCAGCGCGATGGGGCGGTAGAAGCCTGCGCAGGGGCCACGTCAGACTTCAAGAGCGCGATAGACGGAAGCACGACCGATCCTGAGCGCCTTTGCGATAGCTGACGCGCCCATGCCTTCAGCCTTCATCGCCTTGACCTTCGCAGGATCGATTGATGCCTTGCGCCCCCGATAGACACCGCGCGCCTTAGCGTCGGCGATGCCCTCAAGCTGACGCTCTTTACGAAGGTTGGTCTCGAACTCAGCGAAGACGCCGAGCATATCGAGGAAGCACTTGCCTGCTGCGGTGCTGGTATCGATGGGCTGCTCTGTGGCTTTGAGCGAAGCTCCACGAGCCTTCACGGTGCGTACGATATCCTGAAGGTCACCGATGCTGCGCGCGAGCCGGTCGATACGCGTAACCATCAGCACGTCACCATCGCGGAGGAAGTCGAGCACGGTACGCAGTTCAATCCGGCCTGTGGTCGTTGTGCCGCTGCGCTTCTCTGAGCGGATCAGGTCGCAGCCTGCCGAGCGCAACGCACTCTCCTGCACGTCAAGGTTCTGGTCGGTCGTGCTCACGCGCGCATAGCACCCAAACGGACAGTGCTCCTTCGAATGGCAGGGCTCTGGCGCCAGCCCCCTCGGCCCCCCGGCGGACCGAGCAGTCATGTTGCTTGTCTATTTGCGCGAGTGCTATCTGGGAACCGGCAATAGGGGGCAGGGAATGGCACGCAAGGGAACGGCTACCTCGGAAAGCATCGCAGCCGCAAATGAGAAGGTTGAAAAGGAGGTCGCGCGGCGCAAGCGCACGGTGCGCAGCTTCCCGGCCGCTCCCTTCGAGGACAGCATCGATTTTGTGAAGAGCATGTTCGAGTTCGGAAGCGGTGAAGTCGTACGCAGGCTTTCGCTGTTCGACCACATCGGTAAGTCGCCAGACAGCGGCGCGAGCCGCATGTTGGTGACAAACGCAAACAAGTACGGGCTCATCAAAGGCAATTACGCCGGCGAAACGCTTGAATTGACGCAAGACGGTATACGTACTGTTGACCCGCAGATACCACCACGTGACCAGCTACGTGCAAAGATCAAGCTATCGATAGAGGACATCGAGATTTTCGCGAAGCTCCATGAGCGATTTGTGGGCAGGGCTTTGCCAGCGAAAACGGCTTTGATCGATACCGCTATGGAGTTGGGTGCAAGCAAAGATGCCGCGCCGGAGGCCGTGGAAACATTCATTCTCAATGCGCGTTATGTTGGCCTATTAGCGATGCTGTCCGGTGCTGAACGGCTCGTCTCGAAAGACGCGGCGGTGGATGCTATTCAGCAGCCTGCAGGACAGACGACGTTGGGAGCGCCTTCGTCATCCAGTCTACCGCCAACAACGCCGCCCCCGGCTGGTGCTGTCATCACCGCAGACCACGCCAAATTCGAAGCTACGTGCTTTTACATCAGTCCTATCGGCGCCGTTGATAGTGAGTATCGCCAGCACTCCGACCTATTCATGGGCACACTCATCGAGCCAGCCGTAGCATCGTTTGGGCTGTCACTGGTGCGCGCCGACCAGATAGACAAGCCGGGTATGATCACCAAGCAGATCATGGAATTTCTGGTCAAGGCCCGGCTCGTAATCGTCGATATGTCCTACCACAACCCCAACGTCTTCTATGAGCTGGCCATTCGCCATATGATGCGGTTGCCCATCGTACAGATTGTTCGGAAGGCGGACACGATACCATTCGACGTGAACCAGATGAGGACCGTCATTATAGACACATCCGACATCTATTCGTTCGCGCCGCGCATTGGCACATATCAAACGGATATATCCTCTCACATAAGGCGAGCGCTCGAAGCTCCTGAAGCGGTTGAGACCCCAATATCCACTTTCTTTCCAACACTGCGTGCGGCGCTGGCGTAGAGACACACTCAACGCTGGCGCAACCGTTCGCATCCTGGAAGCAAAAGGGAACCCATGGGGGAAGACCCTCGTCGCCAGCTTCCGATCCTTCTCCCAGAGAGTGAAGTAGTCGCGGTGGTAGCAGCGAAATGAACCGGCACGACCGTCGAAAGGCCGAGGCAGTAGAGCGGACGTCGCGCCGCCTATTGAAATTGCGCTGCTCCGGCTGCGACCGTGTCGGGTTGCCGATGACAAAGGAGCATTTCTTCCCGCAGTGGCTCATTGAGTGTGCGAAAGTTCACCACGAAGGGATCACTTGGCTTGATGGGCAAACAGTAGACCCGGATAAGGCGACTATACCGCTGTGCGCACACTGCAACGAAACCTTTGGAACTTCACTCGAGGGGCCGGTGGCCGAAGTATTTCGACAGCTGGAGCAGGGAGCGGCCCTCAGTGAAAATGAAGCTGAGTTGCTCGTGCGCTGGCTATGGAAATTCGAAGGATTGCAATGGGCCGCTGCGACCAACAAGCCAGAGGGCCTGTACACGCGTCGTTACACTCTTCGCGAGCGAGCAGCCGAGGCCAACGCGTTCAATGAAGTTCGGGCAGACATGTTGCTCGCGGTAGCGCTCACTCACAGCAACGATCCAGACTTCAACGACTGGCCTATGGGTCTCGATACGCCGCCGAGCGAGAATGCGCTGACGATGAGCGGCGTCTTCGGTCGCGTCGCACTCATCTGCTCATTAGCCGAATTTGCTGACGAAATACCTGACGTCTACGGGAAGTATCGCTTTGACGCACCAGTTGGTGGAAGGGATACCAAGCTGTTCTTGCCGCCAATGTCATTTCCGTTATCGAAAGGGGCAATCGACACCACCCGCGAGGTCGGGTTGCGGCTTGCGTTGCTGCATGACGAGTGGGGGCGCAGGGGATGGTTGCGGAGGGATAGAGCTGTGATTATTCCAGCGCGTCCACGCGAAGAACTACCCTCCATCCGAAAGGCTCACTGAGGCGGTACAGGTTGAAGGTGGTCACAAGTAGTGGTACGATCGGCTTGGTAGCTAAGTCTATTTCTGCTGATTTTTCAATGCGGAAGCTGTTCGTCGGTCGCCTCGTTCCGGGCGCGCCATTTTCGCTTCGTTTGCGATGTTGCCAATCAGCCGCGGCCATTGCCTTGGCTTACGGGATCCTTGCCACGATTTCGGGCCGGTTTTTCTCGAGCCACGCCACGGCCTCGGGTCCATCGACGACGCACGCGAAGGTTTCCCAGGTTGGGTCCTCCAGAGATTCGGGTTGCAGTCGCTTCGCCGCATACTCAACGAGGTCGTGCAGGCGTTCGTATCCGCGTCGGCGCTCGAGGGAATCTGCAATCGCGGTGCTGGCCCACCCTCGTTGGGCCAGATCGATAATGCTCGGAGCGTCAGCCTCGCTGAACCAGGGTGTGGCATCGAACTCGATGCAGCGGACATTATCGGCGGTATGGCACGTCGCGTGGATCATTGGATTCCTCCGTTCGCCGGCTAAAGCATGATCCGGAAAAGTGCGAAGCGGTTTTCCGAAAAGATCATGCTCAAACAACAACCTAAAAGCGCGATGATGATTCATCCTCATCTCATCGCGCTTTAAGTTTCACATCGCTGCCTCCCACGCCCTCAGGCTTTGACCAGATCCCCCAGCAGGTTCGCCGCCACCGTCAGTTTGGCGAGCGTCAGGCCGCTGGCAGCAATCTCCTCGACCGAGCGGCGGATGCGCGTCGCTTCGGGGTGAGCCGCGAGCCAGGTCTCGACAGCCTGCTGGCCGGACCGGCCGGTTGCCAGCATATCCGCGGCCAGTCTTCTTTCGGCGCCAGCGATCTGCTCAACGGCGCGATCGATCGCCATACGTTCGAAATAATCGTTTGCCGGCACGCTGCGCGCGGCGGCGATGATGCGGTCGAGACGGAAATTGGCTTCCGCAGCGTAGAAGGTCGCGGCGGCATCGCCGATCGGGCGGCTGGTGCGCTCAGCAACCGTCACGATATCGGGTGCCGAGACCAGAGCGTCGAGCTCGGCGAGCTCGCCGGCAAGGCCGGGCGGAATACCGGCGTCGGTCAGCTCCTGCCGCCGCCTGGTGCGCACGGCCTGCAAGTCCGGCGGCAGGGTGGTATCGAGTCCAGCGACGATCTGGCGGATCGCCGGGCCGAAGCGCGCGACGACGGCCTCCAGCCCGTCCTTGAAATCGACGTTGCGCACATACCAGACCATGCGGGAGAGCAGGAGATCCTGGATCGCCGCGTAAAGGCCGAGTTGCAACTGCCCATCGATGCGTGTGTCGATCGCGTCGATCGCGTCATTGAGCCGCCTGAGCTCGTAGATCGCGTCCACCGCCACCTGCGCCATGACGATGGTCGAGATATCGGCGTCGGTATCGTCGGTCAGGCGCACGACGCAGGCCGGCCCCCCGCGGTTGATCACGGCATTGACGAGACTGGTCGCGATGATCTCGCGTCGGAGGCGATGGAGCTCGACCGCGGTCGGGAATTTGTCCGGAACCTCGCGCGGAAAATATAGGGACAGTCTGCGGGCGAGATAAGGATCGTCCGGCACGCTGGTGGCGAGCAGGTCGTCGTAGAGGGTCAGCTTGGCGTAGGCGAGCAACACGGCAAGCTCGGGCCGCGTCAGGGACTGGCCGCGCCGTGTGCGCTCGGTGAGCGCTGCGTCGTCGGGCAAGAATTCCACGGCGCGGCTGAGCAGGCCGCGTTGCTCAAGCGACTGCATCAGGCGGGTAAGGAAGCCGGTCTCGGTCACTCCCTTGCGTTCGGCGAGCGAGAGCGCCAGCGACTGCAGGTAGTTGTTGCGCAGCACCAGCGCGCCGACCTCGTCGGTCATTGCGGCAAGCAGGCTGTTGCGGTCGGCGGGGCTGAGGCGTCCCTCGCGTTCGGGGCGTGCCAGCGCGATCTTGATATTGACCTCGACGTCGGACGTGTTCACGCCGGCCGAGTTGTCGATGGCGTCGGTGTTGAGCTTGACACCCTTCTGCGCGGCTTCGATGCGGCCACGCTGGGTGACGCCGAGATTGGCGCCTTCGCCGATCACCCGGGCGCGAACATCGGCGCCTGCGATGCGGATCGGATCGTTGGCGCGGTCGCCAGCTTGATCGTCGCTCTCTCCCGATGCGCGGATATAGGTGCCGATGCCGCCGAACCACAGAAGGTCGGCGCGCGCTTTCAGGATCGCGGTCATCACCTCGAACGGCGTTGCTTGCGGCTTGTCGAGATCGAGCAGGGCGCTCACTTCCGGTGCGAGCGGGATCGCCTTGAGCGTACGCGAGAACACGCCGCCGCCTTGCGAGATCAGCGACTTGTCGTAGTCCTGCCAGCTCGATCGCGGCAGGTCGAACAGGCGCCGCCGTTCGGCGAAGCTGATCGAAGGATCGGGCGAGGGATCGATGAAGATGTCGCGATGATCGAATGCCGCCACGAGCTTTGTCGCCGGCGAGAGCAGCATGCCATTGCCGAAAACGTCGCCGGACATGTCGCCGACGCCGACCACGGTGAACGGCACGGTCTGAATGTCGGTGCCGAGCTCGCGAAAGTGGCGCTTGACCGCTTCCCAGGCGCCGCGCGCCGTGATCCCCATCTTCTTGTGATCGTAGCCCTGGCTGCCGCCGGAGGCGAAGGCATCGCCGAGCCAATGGTTCTTCTCGGCCGAAATCGCGTTGGCGACGTCGGAGAAGGTGGCGGTGCCCTTGTCGGCGGCCACGACGAGGTAGGGGTCGTCGCCGTCATGGCGCACGGTGGATTCGGGCGGCACGACGATGTCGCCGTCGAGATTGTCGGTGAGTTCGAGCAGCGAGCGAACGAAGATGCGATAGACCTCGGTGCCTTCCGCGAGCCAGGCGTCGCGATTGGAAGGCGGCGGCAGGCGCTTGGGCACGAAGCCGCCCTTGGCGCCGACCGGCACGATCACGGCGTTCTTGACCTGCTGCGCTTTCACCAGGCCGAGGATCTCGGTGCGGAAATCCTGCGGCCGGTCGGACCAGCGCAAGCCGCCGCGCGCAACCTTGCCGAAGCGCAGGTGAATGCCTTCGACACGAGGTGAATAAACGAAGATCTCGTAGCGAGGTCGCGGCGCCGGTAGGTCCTCGATCTTGCGCGCGTCGAACTTGAAGGAGATCACCGGACGCGGATGTCCATCCTCGCCGATCTGCCACAGATTGGTGCGGATGGTCGCCTGCACCAGATTGGTGAAGCGGCGCAGGATGCGGTCTTCATCGAGCGAGGCGACGGATTTGAGCTGTTCCTCGATCTCGCCAAGGAGGGCCGTCTCGCGCGCCGAACGCTCGGCATCGGTGGAGGCGAGGCGTGGATCGAGGCGGGTCTGGAACAGCGCGACGAGGCTGGCCGTGATCGCGGCGTTCTTGCGCAAGGTCTCCCACATGTAATCCTGGGTGAACGGAGCGCGGATCTGGTGCAGGTAGCGCGACAGCGCCCGGATGGTCGAGACTTCGCGCCAGCCCAGGGCGGTGCGCAGGATCAGGGCGTTATATCCATCGGATTCGGCGCGATCGGTGACCACCGCCATGATCGATGCTTCCAGGCGATGGCTGAATTCCGGGGTGATCTCGATCGGCTGGCCGTCGCTGGTCTCGATCGTCATCTCGTGGAGCCAGACCGGCTCCGGCCTGTTGCCGGGCACGATCTGATATGTGCGTTCGTTGACCACGCGCAGTCCGTGATTTTCGATCACCGGCACGCGATAGGACAGCGATAGCGGTGCGGCGTCGGAGAACACCTTCAGCCCGAAGCGCCTGGGATCGTCCTCGCCTTCGAAGCGGTGAACCGAAATCGTCACCGGGCGGGCTGGCGTGAGCTTTTCGACGGTCTTGATATCGGCGATCGCCTGTTCCGCGCCGAACACCTCGGTATAGCCGCCGCTAAAGGCCCGGGCATAGCGATTGGCGAGCATGCGCGCCCGCATGCCATCGGTGGAGGCAGTGAGCGCGGCCTTCAGCTTGTCGGCCCAGGTCGCGGCAATGGCGCTGATCCCGGCTTCGAGCGTGGCGCGCTCGACGACGGGCGTTTTGCCTTCATAGCGCCCGATGATGAAGTGGACGCGCGCAAGCGCGCCTTCAGGGAACGATACGTAGGAAGCCGACAGCGTCCCCTTGTAGACCTGCGACAGGAAGGCGCCGACGCGCGTGCGGACGTCGGTGTCGTACTTCTCGCGCGGAATGAAGGTGAGAATGGAGACGAAGCGATCGAACTTGTCCACCCGCGCCAGGGCCCGGACGCGCGGGCGCTCGTAGAGGATCAGGATCTCCATGACGAAATCGTAGAGCGTGTCGACGTCGATCTGGAACAGTTCGTCACGCGGATATTCTTCGAGAATATGCATGAACGCCTTGCCGGAATGGCCGTTCGGGTCGAAGCCGGCGCGTTGCAGCACCCGCGTCACCTTGTGGCGGACATAAGGGATCTGCCGTGCCGAGCGGGTATAGGCGCCCGAGGTGAACAGGCCGACGACGCGCAATTCGCCCTCCAGCCGGCCGTCGGGCGTATAGAGCTTGATGCCGACATAATCCATGCGGATGCGACGATGAACGCGGCTGGAGACGTTGGCCTTGATGACGATGAGCAGGGTGGGTTCGTGCATGAACTCGCGGATTTCCGGCGTCATCACCACCATTTCGCTACCGCGGCGCAGGACCTTCGTATCCGGATCGCGGAGGATGCCGAGGCCTTCGCCGGTCGTGATGTCGTCCGACGCCTCGCTGTCGGGCGAGAAGCGATATTCGCGCACGCCCAGGAAAGTGAAATTGTCCGCGCAGAGCCATTGCAGGAACTGGTTGGCTTCGGCGACCTCGTCGATCGGCAGCGGCGGCGGATTGGAAGAGAACGTCTTGATCGCTTCCTCGACGCGGTCACGCATGGCGCGCCAGTCGACGACGCAGGCGCGCACGTCGTTCAACGTTCTGGTGAGGCCGTCGATCAACTTTTGGCGATCGGCGTCGGCGTCCAGGCGGGTGATGTGGAGGTGAATCAGGCTTTCGCGCGCGCCCTTCACTCCGTCCGGCAGTGCTTCGCCGTAGAAGCGCAGCAGCCTGCCCTCGTCATCGCGCTCCACGGCGATGATCGGGTGAGCGACGAGGGTGACTTCGATGCCCTGCTCGGCGAGCTCCGCCATGGTGGAATCGAACAGGAAGGGCTTGTTGTCGTTGAGAATCTCGAGCACGGAAATCTCGCGCCCGTTCGGCAACATCGGATTGGCGACGCGGATATCGGCGCTGCCGGCCGTGCGTCGCTGCACGTGCTCCCAGGCATGCTCCGCCAGGAGGGCGAGGGAGGCGGCATCGAAATTGTCGAGATCCTCGATGTTGCTGTAGCCGAACAAGGGCTCGGCAAAGGCCCGGGGGCTCTTGCCCGGCGGCACGCTGCCCGCTGCGTCGCGGATCAGGGTTGCCCGGGCCTTGTCGTCACGCCACGCCATCATGTCCTCCATTTGCCGCGCCGTCCGACCGCAGCCGCGATCATCAGCTTGATTCTGGAGTGCATCTCTTCGAGCGCCGCGATCGAGCGCGTGCGCGAAATCCTCGGTCTCGAAGCTTCAACAGCTCTCAACGACAATACTACGATCCGAGAGCGAAAAGCGCACGCTGTCGTGAGGCGTGCTGAAATTCCCTACTGCAGTGCGTGGGGCCGAAGTCGGCGCCGACGGCCGTCGAACCATCGCGGCTGAGAAAATCACAAGCAATTTCAATTGTGTATGAGTTCGTAGTTTTGTTCTGAATGGTGCGCCATTTTCCCACCATTCAGTACAAAGCCGCGAATTGTTGCAGAGCTCCGGTATGGATCGGTGGGTATTTGATCGCCGATCGGCATCTAGGGTTGATGTCATCGACTCGGCCGGCATCGTCGCCGACGCCTCAGCGGATCATAGTCTTCCGCTCCGCTCCGTCTCGCCTGGGCACCACTTCGACCGCCGAAGCCAAACGGCGCGGCTGGAGCAGGACGGCGAACTCTTCGAGCGATACCGGCGGAGAAAAAATATAGCCTTGCGCCATGGTCGCGCCGTTTTCGGCCGCGAACCGGAGGTCTTCGGCCGTTTCGACGCCTTCGACGACCGTTTCGAACCCCAATTCGTCCGCAAGTCCGAGCGCCAGGCGAAGGATCGTCTGCTTTTCGCGGTCTTCCGCAACACCGGCCACGAGCGTGCGATCGAGCTTCACGGCGTCGAAGGGGAGCCTCGCCATCGTCGAAAGATTCGAATAGCCGGCTCCGAAATCGTCCATTGCGAAGCGTATGCCCAATTGCCTGAGCAGGCTTATTCTCTCGCGCACGACGTCAGGATTGCGCATCGCGACCGACTCTGTGATCTCGATCTCGAGCTTTGGCGGCGGGAAGTCGGCCTCGCGAACGGCCGTGATGATATCCCTGATGAACAGCGGGTCTTCGATTTCCGTCGCTGCGACATTTACGGCGAGCACGAGGTTCGAGCCGGCTCGGATAAAGCCCCCGATTTCGGCGAGCGCGCGCCTCAGCACGAAGCGGTCGAGCTCCATGATGAGGCCGATCTCTTCCGCGATCTTGATGAAGCGCGCAGGAGGAATGTTGCCCTCCTTCGGGTGATGCCAGCGCGCCAGCGCCTCCACCCCCAGGATGCGGCCATCCGAGCAGGACACCTTGGGCTGGTAATGGACAACGAGCTCTTCATTGCGGATCGCCAAGGCAAGATCGGTTTCGAGCGCATGGCGGGCTCGCGCGACCTCTGCGAGATCCGGAGTGAAGAATGCGTAGGTATTGCCTCCCGAGCTCTTCGCGGCGTACATCGCAAGGTCGGCGCGGATCAGGAGATCGTCATAGGTTGTGCCGTGGGTGGGACAGATCGCGATGCCGATGCTGACGCCGACGGTCGCATGGTTGCTCTGCAGCTTGAAGGAAACCTGCAGCGTCTCGATCATCTCGCGGGCACTGAGGCTCGCGGCCTCGACGGTCTTCACCCCGGCGATGATGGCGACGAACTCGTCGCCTCCGACCCGGGCGAGCAGACATTTGCCTGGAGCGCCCTTGGACGCCAGCAAATTGCTCAAGCGCTCGGCCACCATCCTGAGCAACTCGTCGCCAGCCTTGTGCCCGAAAGTGTCGTTGATGGATTTGAAGCCATCCAGGTCGAGGAAGAACAGCGCTGCGCCCTCTTCCGCGCCGATGAGCGTCGGCGCATCGATGCGCATCTTCTCCCGATTGGGAATGCGGCTCACCGTGTCGTAGAAAGCGAGCTGACGAATTCTTCGAGTGCTGGCCCGCAAATGCGTCAGCATTTGCTCGAATGCGAGGCCGAGGCCGCGGACCTCGCCGATGCCCGTTGCGTGGAATTGAACGTCGAGATTGCCACCCGCGATTTCCTGGGCGGTCTTGGCGAGCGCTGAAAGTCCTTTCGTGAGGTGCCTCACGGCGGCCAACAGCGCGACGACCAAGGCACCGAGCGCCAGCGCCGCGGAAGCCAGGAACTGCCACATCAGCGAACGCGTATGGGACGCGCCGATCTGGAACATCTGATCGCGTGTCGTCGTCACCAGCGATGCGCTCGCGAACGTGCACACCTTGAGCGTCGCCTCGTAATCGACACAGCGCGCGACGTAGTTGCCGTCATCCGAGCGCTGCAGCCCGGCCAAACGCGTCCTGGCGCCGCTGAATCTCACCCCTTCAGGCCCCGCGGAAGACACGATCTCGTTGTCACCCGTGATGATGACGACGCCGGCATTGGCTAGCGAAGTGAAGTTCTCGAGAGTCCGTTCCGTGCGGCCGAGCGGTCGGATGGCGGCAAGCGCGCCGACGAGGTCGCCGAAATCGTCAAACACGGGCTCGATCGCGGTGTGCGCTATGGTCTGGCGCTGCGGCAGGCCGAGCGCTGACAATTCACGCAATTTGAGCTCATAGGTGCCTTCCTCACCCTGCGGGTGCGAGCGGCTATTGTCCTTGAGGATCGGGTTGAGATTGACAGAGAGGGCGGTACCCTCGAACGCCTGGTTCAGCGCGAGCAGGTCGAGGGACGTGTTGGCGCCGATCACGCGACCGGTTCCGTCGAAGGCGATCAGCCTTTCGAAGCCGGAGGTCGAAGCAACGATGCTGAGCAGCTCGCGGATGGTCACATCGTTGTTCGAGGCGACCGCCTTGGCGACATCGGCGCGCTGAGCGATCTGACGCAGGCGAGATGCGGTTTCTGCGCCTAGGGCCTCGATTCGCGCTCGCGCCAACTGCGCCTCGCCGTCGAGGCGATGAGCGAGCTGGTCTTCTGAGAGTTCACCCAGTGCCGTAGCCTGGTGCCTCAGTTGCTGCTGCAGGCGTAGCGCCGTCGAGCCACCGATGAGGCCGAGCCCGAGGATGCCGGTCGCGAGCACGACGGCAACAAGGCGCATGGCGATAGACGAGGGGAAACCCGGAATCGCGGACGGAACGAGCCAATGACGCCAACGGGGTGGCGCCCTCGATGCCTTTTCCGAATCCGTATCAATCGCCGCCACCGCCAGCACCCTGAACTTGCGGGGCCAGTCAATGTCGCTCACTGAGGCCCCTGAGCGTGTTCCAGGGCGACCTTAGGCGAGCGAAACATTCAATATCGTCTATTTATCGGCTATTTGTGGTTGACTAATTAACAATCGGTTTTTTGAAACCATCAAATTTTGTGCTTCTGTCCGCCACAGATGATTCCCAATGCACGGCGTTGCGACAACAGATGGTTTAGGTTTCTTTGCCAGATTGCGCACCTCGTGGTTCGAAGGGGTCTGCCATGGCATTTTCGAGGATAACGGCGGCAATTCTGGGCCTCTGCCTTGCGGGGGTGAATGCCGCTAGCGCCGAAACACGCCGGTTCGACATCGTCGGGACCGGAGATGGCATCGATGTCCTGCGCGTCGTCGCCGCCAGCTTCATGCAGCAGGAAGGATCGGCACGGATCGAGGTCCCGCCGAGCATCGGTTCTGGCGGAGGCATCGCGGCCGTGGGGTCCGGCAAGGCGATCTTGGGGCGCGTCGCACGCGGCCTGACCGACGCCGAAGCGGCTTCCGGCATCGTCTACAAGGCGATCGCCCGCCTGCCATCGGCTTTCATCGTCCATCCCGCCTGTGGGGTGAGTGCCGTCACAAGCGATCAGCTCGTTGCGATCTATTCGGGCCGCCTCGCGAACTGGAAGGAGCTGGGCGGCGCCGATATACGCATCCGCGTCGTGCGGCGCGAGGACCAGGACAGCACTCTCACCGTACTACGGGCCAGCATGCCCGGCTGGCATGATCTCGAGATCACCGAGAAATCGAAGACGGCGACGACCACACAGGAAGCGATCGAGACGGTTCGCGATGTTCAAGGCGCGATCGGCTTCGGCCCCTTCTCGCGGCCGTTGGAACAAGGGCTCACAGTGCTTCGCGTGGACGGCCACTACCCGACCGACGCGGATTATCCCTCGAGCGTGGTGCTGGCGCTGATCTATTTAAGGACGTTGCAGGATCCGGACGCCTTGGCCTTTCTACGCTTTGCCGATACGCAGAAGGCGGCCGACGTCATCACCGGCCTCGGTAGTCTGCCCGTCAAGCCGTGAGCCGCCGGGGCTCGCTGGCCGCCGGCGCTGCTGAGCTCGGCATCGGCTCACAGACTGGGGCGATGAGGCTGCTCCCGGCTTCGCCATAGACGGGTGACCTTGTCCATCAGCGATGAGGTTTGCGAGCTCGGCAGGAAAGGATCGGCGTAGCATTGCGCATTGGCCGAGCGCGCCTTGTTCTTCACGATATCGACGAGACCAACGGGGCCGGCGACGTAGACCGTATCCTCCAGCCCGAGCAGGGGCAGGTAGTGCGATGGGCGGCCGGGCCTGATCGGCAGGGTGGATCCGACCTCCGTCGTCGCAATGACGTCGCGGACACCGTCGTCGATCAGCCACTGCAACGAGGGAAGCATATAGAGGTTATCGGCATCCCGGCTGCCGGCGACGACCACTATCTCGCGGTTGCGCTGGGTCGAGCGCGCCGAGCGGGCCAGCGCCCAGATCGGGGCCCAGCCTGCTCCGCCAGCGACCAGCACCAGCGGCCCCTGGCCCTGTCGCAGATAGGCTTGTCCGAACGGGCCTTGCACATGCGCCGCATGGCCGGGCCTGATGGCCTTGCCGAACTGCCCCGACACGGTGCCGTCAGGCAGGCGCCGGATGTGGAAGACGAGTTCGACTTGCTTGAAGGAACCATCGAGTCTGAAGGTCGGGCTGAGCTCGCGCGCAGGATAGCCGGAAAACTTGACGCGCACATATTGGCCCGGCCGAAACTCGAGCGGCGCCGAGGTCGTCAGCACGACTTCGGCGATCTCTGGCGAGAGCTCGTTGATCTCGGTAACGGCGCCCGCCCGCTTCATCGGTACCGGCAATTCTTCGAATTCGATCTCCGCATCGCCTGCGACCGCGGCCTGGCAGGCGAGCACAGTGCGGCCATGGCCCGAGCCGCCGTCATCGACCGCGCCCGAAACGACCGTCACGCGGCAGCTCTGACATTGTCCCGATCTGCAGTCGTGTGGAATGAGAATCGAGCCACCGAGCGCCGCGTCGATCAAGCTTTCGCCGGCGCGGGCTTCGACGAGCTTGCCGTTGAGGACGAGCCGACAATGCCCCTTCATCGCGAGGCCTCTGGGCGCCGCGAATTTCGGCGAGCAGGCCGCTGCTCGCCGCGCCATAGTGACTTCCGGTCGAGCGCGTCGCCCACCATGAGACGCCTATTTCTCCGTGACGACAAGCACCGGGCGGTTATGGGTCGCATGCCGCGTCTGTGCATGGTCGAAGACAGCGACCCACATGTAGAGATCGCGGGCTGGCACGAAGCCTTTGTCATATCTGCCATCGCTTTTCATGTTGCGCGTCAGCTCGAGCGTCCAATGTCCGTTGCTCCATTTTGAAACCCCGGTGACATTGGCCCGCTCTCCTTCGGTGTCGCCGGCAATAATCACGCCAGGCAGGATCGTGCCAACGGGAATCCTCGCGTCGGCCTGTGGCGTGTAGGGCTCGCTCTCCCAGTCGAACATGTACCAGCGGCCGTTCTCGTCGTCGCTGCTGTCGGGATTGAGATCGAATTTGCCGAGGGCTGCGACCTGCGCCGTCCAGTCTTTGGGAAGCCGCAGAACCGTGACGGGCCCCTTGTCGTTCTTGTGGATGAACTTGAAATTATACGAATAAAGAGAGCGACCAGGCTTGTTCCAATAGCCGCCTTGGTAGCGGGCATCGTAATTTTGCTCGTCCAAGGTCGGGGCGTAGGGCGGGCCGATATATTGGCTATCGACACGCCCGAGCATGCCCCCACGCGACGCCTTCCACTGCCACATGTCTATGTAGCTGCCATCCGTCGTGAAGTGGAAGCCCCGGCTGTTGATCGGCATCGGTTTGCCGGGCAGCGGGTTGGCGCCGAGATCCGTCGCGCCTGCGCCGCCGAGCGATGGGTTATCCGAGAAAATGACGGCCAGTTTGTCCTCATAGAAGTCGACGGAGTCTTGCAGGCCCGCACGCTCGTCGAGGACGTGCCAGCCATCCTCTTTCTTGATGATCGGAATGCGGCGCAGGGAGCGCGTGGGATCGTCCCAGCGGAAGGCGAAATAGATCTTCTGCCCGTCATGCAGGGCGCGCACTTCCACCAGCGATTCGCCCGATCCGTCGAGATTGGCACCCTGCTGCGTGCGGATGAAGACGGGGCGTGCGCGCGACCAGGCGGGATCGCCCATGGCGCCGTCCAGCTTGGGCGCGTCGCTCACCCGCGCGACGACGAGCGCATCGCGCGTCGCCCAGTCGACCCCGGCGACGCCGCACGCGACTGCCACCCCGATTGCAGCGGCGACGAGAAGAGGCCTCGGCCGCACGGCCTTCGTGATCGCGAGCGGGGTCGGCCGGAACACGCGGAAAATCTGCAGCCAGCCGCCATAGAGATAGTGCGCGGCGACATGCGCGAAGATATAGACGAGCGCGACGAAGGCGGCGGTCGAGTGGAGATAAGCCCACCAGCCGCCATAGCCGAGATACATCATGACGCCCGTCGCCGTGAGGAAGATCACGAGCGCATAGACGAACCAGTGCAGGATGACGTTGACGGCTCCCCACTTGAGGCGAGCCGGAGCGCGCATCGCGAGAATCCGCGTCTTCTTGGGGCTGTTGCGCTCGACGAGGCCGCTGCGCGCGAGGTAGGCGACGTAGGCCGACCCGCAGAAGAAGACGGCGAGTCCGGCGAGCAAATGCCAGGAAAAGATCTCGCCCTGCGGCAGGACGGGAGCGAGCCATTTCGAGAAGGGGGCGTGCAGCGCGTCCGCTGCGATGCGTAGGCCGGTAACGAGGCTTACGACGAACGCGAGCGCGGTCGCCCAATGGAGCGTTATCGTCCCGACATCCGTGCGTGGCGGGCCTTCGTGAGGCTTTGTTTGAGCGAGGCTTCTCTCGGTCAAGGCGTCGGCGTTCGTTCGAGCGGTGTCATTTTTCATTGCACAAAGCTTACCCACGGTAAATCGGCAGAGCCACAGCACCCGCTTTTCGCTTCTCCCGGAAAAAGCGGACAGCTGCGAACAAACTACCTCCGCGATATCATAAGCAAGTTATCGAGTCTGGCGAGATCGTTCGTTTCGCGACAATTCGTCCCCGGTCGGCCGTCCTTTAACCATTCGAGAAGGCGCGAGCATCACGAGGTTTCCGCGGGATTTCTGACGGGCAGTTTTGCTCCCCCTTGGTGACACCTGCTGGTCGAAGGCGATCAGGCGGCTGTTGGCGATGGCAACGCGGTGGGTGTGCCGCGACAGATAGGCGAGCATGGCCTCGGGCCCGCCGAACGGCCGCGTTGCGTAGACGACCCACTCCGCTTGCGCAGTGGCGCCAGAAAGGCTGCGAAGCATTGGGATTTGGCGAGATGGGCGTGGTCGCCGAAGAAGCCAAGGCGGCGGGTCGCTAAACCACGTCCATCATAAACTCGGCGGAAACCGTTGGGGGAGGTAGGTAGCCTTCAGTGAGTCGATCCTCCCCAGCAGCTTGAATTTATATAATAATTTCAATTATATATGAGTTCGCGGTTTTGTTCTGAATGGCGCGCCATTTCGGTCAGCAAGTTTATTGAGGGCTCTGGCACCGCGCAACCAGCGTGTCCGCTCACCAAACGATGCGGAAGCCGCCTGTGCCCTTGTAGCTGTGACTATCAGAGCTACCAGCGAGGCTCGCATTGTAGGAGACTTCGCCGAAGATGGCATAGCGGCCATTGGCCCAGCTGTAGGTGCCGCCGCCGCCGATGCTGCCCCACAGCCGGTCTTGAGCGCTGGCGAAGCCGGTGCCGGCCACATCGACGCTCGTACCGTTGAGAAACCCGTAGTGGACATTGGCCATGCCGTAGACGTCGGAGCGCGTGATGCCCGAGCCGTCATTCCAGGTCTTCTGATGGCTGAGCGCAAGTCCGGCGCGGCCGACCAAGCTGTCGTTATCGCGCAGCGACACCCGCGCGCCGAACCGATCGGCGAAGCTGTCGAAATCGACCTTCGAATAAGCTAGCTGCGCCTGCGGTGTCAGTGACCAGCCGTTGCCGACTGCGATCCGCCTGCCGGTTTCGACGCTGAAGGCATAGCCCAGCCCTTCATTGCCGTGCGTCAGGCTGCCAACCAGCACTGAAGAAAGATCGCTGTGGTAGAACATCGACTGCGCCTGGCCGTCGACATAGAAGCCGTTGTCGCCATACCAGGTCAGGGTGCCGCCGACGCCTGCGCCTTCGACGCGGATCCGGCCGTTGCCGAAGAACGACGCGACGTTGGCCGTGGTCAGACCATATTGCGCCGTGAGGCCGACGATCAGCCTGCCCCGCTCATTCTCCAGCACAACACCGTCGAGGCCCGCCTGCAGCTTCATCTGATCGGCGGTGTAGGTCGAGCCGGTGGTGTTGGAGGGCTGCAGGTCGGCACGCCGACCTTCGATGCGGCCCCAGAATGCCGAGGGCGCCGGCGAACCGTCACCCGGCACCGGCGCGATACCTGCGCGCGCCATGGCATCGCTGCCGCCCCAATAGCGATTGCCGACGCGCTGCTGCAATGTCGGCAACTCGTTCAGGCCGAGCAAGACCTGGGCATAGTTTTCGTACAGCGGAACACCGGGCTGATAGAGCGGGCCGGGAGGTGCTGCGGGCGGCGGCGGATTGACGAGGCTGGAGCGCAGGTACCAGTCGCCATCGGTCGGCGTGCTGACGCCGTTCTTCTGTAGCGTATAGGCATAGGCGCCGCCGACCACTGCCTGCTGGCCCTGAATGACGTAATTCCCCTGCAGCGCGAAGATGCCATTCGAGGCGCCGCCGACATCGACGACCTTGATGCCTTCGACGGTCGGCGCTCCAGTGCCGCCGACATTGGCGACCCGCAAGGCCGTAGCACCCAAAGTGCTGCCCTGAACCACGAGGCGGTCGGTCACTGAAGCGTCGCTACCCAGAGCGGTATTGAGACGAAGCAGGCCATTCCCGCCGACATAATCCCCGGTCACGGTCAGGGTCGTGCCGGGAGCGCCGTTCAGGCTCACGGTGCCCGCATTGCCAAGCGATGCGACAGTCTGGTCGTGGCCATTGAGGTCAAGCGCGCCGCCGCTCAGGACCGAAAACGCCGACGCCGCACTGAACACGTTCGCTGCGCCCGCCTGCAACGTGCCGGCTGCCACCGTCGTGCTGCCGGCGTTGGTGGCAGCGCCGTTCAGAAGCAGCGTGCCGGTACCGTCCTTCACGAAGCCGCCCGCACCGGTCAGCGTGCCGTTGAGCGTCAGCGTGGTAGCGGAGTCGGTCAGGAACGTGCCGGTGCCCGGCAGGCTGACGAGACGGTTGCTGGCAATGCTGGCGGTGGTCTGCAGCGTACCGCTATCGAGGGTCACCCCGCCGCTTGCCGCACCCAGATTGGCATCGCTGGAAATGCGCAGCGTGCCGCCCTGGACCGCGGTGCCCCCGGTATAGGTATTGGCGCCGGTCAGAACCAGCGTGCCGAGATCGGTCTTGACCAGCTGGGTGTTGCCGCTCAGCACATTGTCGATCGTCGCAATGAAGCTTGCGCCCGTCAGCGTGCCATCGCCAACGCGGATGATCGACGTCGGCGAACCCGACAAGGCGATGGCACCGCCGGTCAAGTGATAGCCATCGGCGGCGAACTGCATGCCCGCGGCCGTGACCTGTCCGAGGCTGTTGTCGACCGTCACCGTTCCCCCGATCCCGGCGAAGATCGCAAATGCGGCGTCGGTGAATGGCGCATTCACCGTCCCGGTGCCGGTGGTCCAGTTGTCATTGCCGGCGGAGTTCTGCCAAATGCCGTTGCCGCCGTTGACCACGCCGTTGTTCCTCGGGCCAGCCGCGCCGTCCCAGAAGTTCAGCGTCAGCCCCGCGGTGTTGACGAGATTGACCTGGTTGGCGATCGAGGTCTGGACGAAGAAATCCGGCGATGGAATCGTGCCGACCTGCAGACCATTGTTGGTCAGGGAGCCATTGTAGCTGATGGCCCGGTAGATGCCCGGATCGAACGTGCCGCCCGGCGACACCGTCACATTCAACGTGCCATCGAGCGTGAGATTGCCGTTGACCTTGGTCAAATCGTTCAGGGCCCCGCCGACGACGTTGGCCTGGCCGAAATTGTAGTTCAGCGCCGATCCGCTGCTGAGCGCGAGGTTCTGCTGAATCGTCAAGGTGCCGGGAACCCCGCCGGTATTGCCGGGCGCCAGTGTGCCGCCATTGGCCACAGCGACGCTGCCACCGATGACGCCGTTGCCGCCGAGCGCTCCGCCGTTGTTCACCGCGGTGAGGCCAGTGGCCGCGGTCTGGTCGCCGTTGACGATCAAGCTGCCGGCGGAGATCGTGGTTGGACCGCCATAGCTATTGGCGGCGGTAAGCACAGTCGTGCCGCTGCCGATCTGGTTCACGACGCCCGTGCCGGAGATCAGCCCGCCGAAGGTGACCGCGTCGGAGCGGTTGAACACCAGCACTCCGTTGTCGACCACGTTGCCGACGATGCTGCCGCTCGTGCCGCCATTGCCGAGCTGCAGGGTTCCGGCGCTGATCGTCGTGCCGCCCGTATACGTATTGGCGGCCGTGAGGGCCCATGTGCCGGCCGTATTGACGGCGAGCGCGCCCACGCCGGAGATAACGCCGGAGAGGCTGTTGACGCCGGTGAAGCTGCCGCCCAGCGTCCCCGCGCCCGGGAGCGCCACGGCGCCGGAGAGCGTCAACGCCCCCGAGCCGTTGTTCCTGAGGGTGCCGCTGGTGAGGCTCCATCCGCGGTTGGAACTGGCACCCGCGCCGGTGTAACTCAGGATGCTGCCGCCGTTGATGCCGACCTGGTTGATGCCGCCATTGCCGGCGCCGATGGAGCTTGCGACGCCCAGATTCGCCAGCACGGGGGCCACGACCGTCACCCCGCCCGAAATGGAGGTGACGGAGCCCCAGTCGTTGGCGCCGCCGAGCGTGATGGTCCGCCCGGCGGCGCCGGTAAAGGAAACGGCTCTTATTAGGACGCCGTCGGTGATCGCGCCGAGCAAGGCCAGATCGCCGGAAACGGCGTCGAAGTTCGACGTGGCGGTGTTGCTGCCGGTCAAGGTGATGGCGCCGGTCAGCGTCAAGGTGCCGCTGCCCGAATTGCGCAGCCGGGTATCGGCCCCTCCCGCCCCCGAGGCTTGGAAGGTCCAGTTGCGGTTGCTGCTGTCGCCTGTGCCGGTGTAGGCGATGGTCGAGACGCCGCTGGTGAGGGCGACGAGGATGGTGCCGTTGGCGACCGTCGTCGGCGCGCCCAGCGCGCTGGCCACGCCCAAATCGCCGACGGAGCTGAAGGAATGGGTGCCGCCCGTCCCGGTGAACCGGGTCTGGCCGGTGTAGTCGTTGGCGTTGTTGCTCAGGGTGACGTTGTTGAACGCGGATCCGGTGCCCAACACGTTGAGCCCGCCCGCGCCGGTGTAACGGGCCGCGCCCACGCGGCCGGTCACGGTGGCGCTGCCGCTGGTGAGGGTGACTAGCCGGCTGGCGAGCAGCGCAGAGTTGGTGGTGTTACCGAGTTGGGTGCCGTTGGCCAGCGTGATGCCGTTGGCGGCGGCGCCGAGTGCGGCGTCGGCGGTGACGTTCAGGGTGCCGGCATTGACATCGATGCCGCCGCTGAAGGTATTGGCGCCGCTCAGCGTCAGAGTGCCGGCGCCGGCCTTGGTCAGGCCCGCGGTGCCGGCGATGACGGAGCTGATGGTCGCGGACGCAGTGTTGGTGATGGTGGGGGTCGCGCCGCCCAGCGTCAGCGTGCCGCCGGTCAGGGTTGCCGTGCCTTCCTGGAAGATCAGGCTGTTGATGTTCTGCGTTCCGTTCACCGTCACCGTATAGGCGCCGGTGGCGTCGGTTCCGGCCGAGAAGAACAGGCGATCCGCGGTCGTCGTGGTGACCGCGCCTGTCGCCGTGGTGCCGGTGGAGCTGGTGGAGAGCGTCGTGCCGCCGGCGCTCCAGGTTCCGCTCGGTGTCGTCCCGCCGGCGCCCGCGGTGGCACCATTGATGTCCCAAAAGTAATCGATCGCGTGCGCCGGTGTAGCGGCAAGGCCAAGCAGGGCGACCAATATTCCGCTGCGCGCCAAGGTGAGCGCAACACCGCCGATGCCAAGCGCACCGAGACCGAGCCGATCACGCCGCAGGCCGAGGGACTGGTGTGCCCGCCGCAACACCATCATCAATCGTCGTCGCAGCGATCGGCCGCCTTCCTCCGCACCGGCGAGCCAGTTCGTCGCGAAGCGAGCGCAGCGACGAGTGATCATGAGTTCCCCCCGTACGGGCCTCAGCTCTTTTCTGCGTGTCTGTTCGTGCGGCCGCTGATCGCTGAAGGCGCGACCGGTTCTTTCCTGCAGGGCTTAGCGACGCGGCAAGCGCATTCCGCTCAGCCCCTTTTCCGAATGTGCGAACGCATCCGGGATGTCATGCCGAATAATGCAACGTAGGTTGGTCAGTAGCAATCGGCAACAAATAAACCCTAAAGTCGTAACGGAACTCGCCGCGTGTAACCGCGGCGCAACGCTGATTCAAATCGAGACAATTTCAAGGCTTCACGTGAACACGGAGGCAGCCGCCCGTGAGCGCGCAAGATCGCAGTCCGTCGCAGGTTATCCGGCTGGATCGCTTGGGCGGCCGGTGCATCAAAGCGCCACGGCGAACACGTAGTTCCCATCTTCATCGGCCGTAGCGCGCCAGTTTGCCAAAGCCCCGCTTTGGCGTGCCGATGGCTGCCGTTTCCCACACCACTCGCGATCTCGGTGAATCGCGATGACAGTTACGTGCACTGGACTGCACCCTGGAATGAGACACGGCAATTGCGGTGACAGGCTCATTCCGAGGATGACCTGTGGCAGCAAGAGGAAAGAACCGTCGGCTTCCGAGGTTGCCCTCAGCAACGGATATCACCCGGCTCTGGAATGCTCCGGCACGTTGTCCATTGAGAGTGTCGGGACTGCCACCCGTGCGCAGCGCTAGCGTGGCCGCATACTCCCGGGTTCTCGCGTCTGATAGGCTCCGGCGTCATAGCGCCACGCGAAGCAATAGTGCCCATCTTCATCGGCCTCGGCGCGCCATTCATCATCAGGCATTCACGCGCTCTTCGGCCGAAACGCGACGATGGATCCGGTCGGCCCTTCTTCGTGCATCGCCGCCTCGATAGCCTTCGCGAGCGCGGCCTGGTCGAATGGCTTTGACAAGCGCGGCAGGCTGGATCGCGCATCGCTGGGAAGCTCCGCGTATCCCGTGCTCAGGAGGATGATCGTCTCGGGACGCTCCGCGGCGACAGCGCTGGCCAGCTGCAGTCCGGTCATGCCAGGCATGGCATAGTCGGTAACGACCAGGTCGACGGTACGCGTGCGGCGGAGCAAAGCCAGTGCCTCGTCGCCCGAGCGCGCCTCGACCACGATGTGCCCAAGATCATCCAACATCGCTGCGGTGTTCTCGAGCACCAGGAGGTCGTCGTCGACCACAAGCACGGAAAGCTGCCGGCTGGCCCGAGCTACGGGTGCCGGAGCCTCCGTGCGCAGGTCCGGCACCGCGGTCTCCTCGGCGATCGGCAGCCAGATGTCGGCTGTCGTGCCCTCGCCAGGACGGCTCTTCAATACGAGCCTGCCGCCGGACTGTTCGGCAAGTCCGTGAACCATTGACAGACCGAGCCCGGTGCCTTTGCCGACGCCCTTGGTCGTGAAGAACGGCTCCTGCGCGTGCTTGAGGATCTCGTCGCTCATGCCACAACCCGTGTCGCTCACCGAGAGCGCAACATAGCCGCTGTTCGAAAGCCCGCCATCGTCCTGTTCCTCGCGCGCGGCGATGGTAATCAGGCCACCGTCCGGCATCGCATCGCGCGCGTTGACCGCCAGGTTGAGGACAGCCAGTTCGAGCTGGTTCGCGTCGACCCTCACCTTCGGCAGGTCCATCGGAAACAGCGTCTCGACACGAATGCCGGCCTCGAATTTCAACAATGACGCCATGCCGTGCACCAACTCGCGGACATCGACGGCCGCCGGCCTGAGATCTTGCTTACGCGCAAAAGCGAGCATGCGCTGGGTCAGGGAGGCGCCCCGCTGCGCGCCTTGCATCGCGTTCTCCACCAGGCGCTCGATCTTCGGATCGCCCGACGGCAGGCGCTTCTTCAGAAGCTCGAGGCTGCCGAGAACGGCCGCGAGCAGATTGTTGAAGTCGTGGGCCACGCCGCCGGTGAGCTGGCCGATGGTCTCCATCTTCTGCGACATCATCAGCGCTTCGCGCGCCCGATCCAGTGCTTCCTGCGCCCGTCTCCTTTCGCTGACGTCGCGCACGATGTTCGCAAAGCCGGCGATTGCGCCGCTCTCGTTCCGTACCACAACGATGGTTGCTTCCGCCCAGAAGCGGCTGCCGTCCTTGCGCACACGCCAGCCTTCGATTGCGGACTTGCCCTCCCGCTCGGCTTCAACGAGCGCGCGCGCGGCCGCGCCGGCGGCGCGATCTTCGTCGGTATGAAAAATGGTGTAGCTCGTCCCTACGATGTCATTGCCATAGCCCATCAGCCGGCGCGCGCCGAGATTCCAGTTGCCCACGCGCCCGTCCGAATCCAGCATGAAGATCGCGTGGTCGACGATACCTTCGACAAGGAGCCGAAAGCGTTCTTCGCTGCGCCTCAGTGCGTCGGCCTCGCGTTGGGCGCGCTCCGCGGAAGCCCTGTCATAGACGGCAGCCGCGATCCCGATGCTCAGGATCATAATGGTGATGCCGGCGAGCAGGAACGCGAGCGGCGCCTGCCCGACGCCGAGATGTCCGGCCTGCCGGGCCATGGTGCTCGTCGGCAGGAACATGGCGCCTTCCATCGCGGCGTAGTGCATGCCGGAGATCGCAAGGCCCATCACCAATCCCGCGAACAGCCGCTGGGCCGCGTTGGTGTTGCGAAAGGCGAGCCAGAGCGCCACGATCGAGGCGCTGATCGCGATCAGGATCGAGAGCACAACCCATCGCGGATCGTACGCGATGAGGGCCGCCATCCGCATCGCGGCCATGCCGGTATAGTGCATGCCGGAGATACCAAGTCCCATCGCGAAGCCGGATGCGAGGAGCGCCCGTGGGCGTCGTCCGACAACGGCAAAGGCGGCAGCGGCGACTACAATCGGAATGACCAGCGAGAGCAGAGTCAGGAATGGGTCGTACGAGATCTCGATTCCGGGCAGGCTGAACGCCAGCATGCCGACAAAGTGCATGGACCAGATGCCGCCGCCCATGGCGACCGCAGCGGCTACCAGCCAGGATCGGCGGGCCCTCCCCGAAGCAGCTCGCATTCGGGTCGCCAGGTCCAATGCCGTATAGGAGGCGAGTGCCGCGATCAGAATCGATAACGCGACCAGAACGGGATCGTGAAAAGCCGCATGATGATGCATTTCGGCTGACGCTAGCCGAACTTACGTTCGCGTTCGCGTTCCCGCAAATTGTCCTCCCCCACGAGCCGAAATCGTCTTCGGCACCAAGATTGTTCCCGTCAGACATGACCGCATCGATGATGGCCGCGGCATCCGTACCCTTTGTCAGACGAGAATCAGTTGAGAATAGTACCGGCCAGAAGCCTGCATCGCAAAGGTGGCAGCAAGTCGGCCGGTTCCCGCCCAAGCTGCATGACGGGCGGCCCCCGTCACGCGCCGATAGCGCGGAATCGCAGGCGGTCGCAGATCAGTCGGTTGGAGCGCGTCATCAGCCATGGCAAAACCCGGTGTCGAACCGGTGGCGGCAGACGTCGGCCGTGGCCTCGTGCCTGAGGTGCAGCACCCACGATCGCCTGTAATCTGCTTCACACGCAAACGGCGCCCAATGACGCTAGATGGAACAGGCCGTGCCTCCGCGCGGCCTGTTCGGAGCTGGCGATGTTGGCTGCACTGGCAAAGGCGATATCCCGCGCGACGAGAACCAACGTTGATGTCGAAACTCTAAAAGTCCTCGCGATCTTCTCGGGCGCAGGCTTACTGCTCTCTCTCGTGGTCGCGATGATCTACGGACAGGCTATCAACGCGGCCTTGTTTTGAGAGCGCGCGCGTAAACCACGCTTCGCCGCGAAACATCGCCTCGTCCTGAGGAGCCCGCCCACAGCGGGCGTCCCGAAGGAGGGCCACAGCGAAACCGGCTTGCCAGCTTCTCTTCCCTATGCGGTATCCCTCCCGGCGCAAATGCCCCGGAGCCGTCATTGACGCCGTGAGGCGGCGACCGCAGGATGGCGCGTCACCAATGCGCGACGATCTCGGCTCGGGATTGCGATGATGGCCCGTCAGACTGACCGCGTAAGGCTGGTGCTCATCGTCCGGATACCGCCTGAGGGTATCGCGGACTTTCGCGCCTACGAGGATGCCGTCTTGCCGCTGTTGCCCGCGTTCAACGGGCACTTGGAGCGTCGTCTTCGAAATCCTGATGGCACCATGGAGGTGCACATCGTCAGCTTCGCGTCCGATGCTGACCTTCAGGATTATCGCAATGATCCCCGGCGCGTTGCGCAAGCCTGGCTATTGGAAAAATCTTCCGCGAAGCTGGAATTGCTTGCGATGGCGGACGTCTCCCGATGGCCCGTGGCGTCGATGCCGGAGGCGATCGACGGGGCATGACCGAAATGTAACCGGGCGGACCGGGCATCATCGAACTGTCATCGCTCCGTCATTCGCGCTCTATTGATCGCTGCTCCCTTCGCCGGGCATCGTGGAGATTGATATGCATCTGACTGAGTCAATTTCGTCCGACCGACGATCGATCCTGAAAGGCTTCGCGGCCGCAGCCGTCACCGCCCTGGCGGCGCCGGCCATGGCGGCCGACGGCCTGCCGGCGCAGCCGACCGGAGCGGCGGCCGCAATCGCCAGCGACAAAGCCTATTGGACGGCCGTGAAGGGGCTCTATGCCGTGACGCCGGATGTCGTCAATCTGGAGAACGGCTTTTGGGGCATCATGGCCGAGCCGGTGCGGCGCGAGTTCATCCGCCAGTCCGACATGGTCAATTACCAGAATTCCTATTACGCGCGGCAGCGTTCGGGGGCGGATTTCGAGGCCGTGCGCGCCAAGGTGGCGCAGGCGGTCGGCGCAGCGCCCGATGAGATCGCGCTGACCCGCGGCGCGACCGAAGCGCTGCAGCTCCTCATCGGCGGCTACAACAGGCTCAAGCCCGGCGACAGCGTGCTCTACGCCGACCTCGACTACGATTCGATGCAGTATGCGATGAACGCGCTTAGGGCGCTCCGCGGCGTCGACGTGGTCAAGTTCGAAGTGCCGGAGCCGGCCACCCGCCAGAGCGTGCTCGACGCCTATGCCCGCGCCATCGAGGCGAATCCGAAGACCAGGCTTCTCCTCCTCACCCATGTCAGCCATCGCACCGGCCTCGTCATGCCGGTCGCCGAGATCGCCCGCATGGCCAAAGCGAGGGGCATCGACACCATCCTCGACGCCGCCCATTCCTGGGGGCAGATCGACTTCAGGGTGGGTGAGCTTGAGGTCGATTTCGTCGGCTTCAATTTGCACAAATGGATCGGCGCCCCGGTCGGCGTGGGCTTCCTCTACATCAGAAAGGACCGCCTCGCCGACATCGACCGCGACATGGGTGACGAGGATTTTGCGGAAAGCGACATCCGCTCGCGGGTGCACACCGGCACGGTCAATTTCGCGACGGTGCTGACGGTGCCCGCGGCCGTGGCGCTGCATCAGCAGATCGGCGCGGCGGCGAAGCAGGCCCGTTTGCGCTATCTGCGCGACTATTGGGTCAGCCGCGTGCGTGGCTTCAAGGATATCGAGATCCTTACGCCGGACGAGCCCGGTCTCTATGGAGCGCTCACATCGTTCCGCCTTGCCGGCAAGACCAGCAAGGCCGACAACGACGCCACCGTGGCGAAGCTCAGGGACGGCTACAAGATCCTGACCGTGCGCCGGGCCGGCGTCGCCAAAGGCCAGTGCATCCGTGTGACGCCGGCGCTCTACACCGAGGAGGCCGATCTCGACCGCCTCGTCGAAGCGCTCGCCGTCATCACGGGAACGAAGACGGGGTGAACCCGCGCGCGGCTCAGCGGGCTTCCAAAGCATGGATGAGCACAGGTGAGGCTGCCTGCTTCATCGCGACCCGCTATCATCTGCAGGTGCGCTTCAATGCCAACGCAGTTTCCGGCGCGGCGCAGGCCACTGATGCCGCGCGCGTCACGGCGTCGGCTGAGAAGACTTGGCTCAACGGTTGGTCCGTAGCCGCGACGTTCTTAGGCGAGTTCTCGAACTTCACGCGCAGCTACGCCAGCAGGGGCGTGTTGAAGTATCAGTAGTGACGGCGCTCACCGGCCGACGCTGACCCAGGCTTGCGCCTTCTTCCGCCACTCTACGTCGAAACGCGCGGCGATGTCCTTTGCTGCATCCCGCGACAGAAGCTGGTCGATGGCGGACGTCCTGACCTCGTCGATGTCAGGAATGTCGGTGTATCCGAGATTGGCAAGCCGCGTGGCGAACGGCGGATGCGTCGCGTCCGGATCGTGCTCACGCGTCAGACCGGCGATGGCGGCTGCGGCCATCGGCTCCGGCGCCCTGATGTCCCCAAGCTGCTCGAAGACGCGCTCAAGGGGTGGGCGTGGTGCATTGCTGGCGCCCAGCACTTCCTTCTCCAGAGGAGCGTATACGAGATCGGTGAGACGCGTCCCGCACGCTTCCGTCAGCACCAGGGCGCGCGCCATCTCGGCGTGTCCGACCTGTTCGGCTGCGCCGAGGTCTGCGCCGAGTTCGTTCTCCCGCGATAGTGCGCGATATTCCTTCTCGAGCCATGCGATCATGGAATGGAGCAGCGCTCGGACGATACGTCCGGTGATGGTCCATTCTGGATTGGCGTAGAAGAAGACATTCTCCGAAGCCGCGATAAAATCCGCGAGGTTGATGCTTCCCGAGGTGTGCCGGAGCTGGGCATGTGCCACTTCATGGGCGACGATGGCACGAATCGCGCGCTCGTCGAGAACGATCAGGAACGGCAGGCCGACGGTCATCGTGACATGTCGCCTGAACAGCCCGGCGTATCGGCTCACTTCGCCGATTGAGGCATTGAAATCGGTGTTGATCAGCAGGGTGCGCCGCGACCGGACGAAGTTGTGATCGAGTTCCTTCCACATCGCCCAAAGGCCTGGGGCGGTCTCATCGTTCGCCTCAAAATCCCGATGCTTACGCGCGGGCAGAAGCAGGAGGCCAATCATGAGCGCCAATGCGCCCATGAACATCGAGAACACGACGGGTGCCGTGACCAGCGCCGTGACCGTGAAGCGATCCATGGCCATCAGCCAGATCGCCAGGATCGCGCAGGCCAGCGCGACGACCGGAACCACTGCGTAGCGACCGAGACGCAGGATGATCTTCAGGACAAGGCGATTCATCCGCGCTTTGACCGGGAAGTGAACCGGATCACGCCGCTCCACATGATCCAGTACTTTGACGCAGGCTGGCGACGTCGGTGCGGCCTTGGCTTTCCGTGACCTGGATCAGCGTGATCGCGCCGGGTGTCACGATTCCCATCTGCGGCTGGGCGGAGAGGTACGTGGTGCTCCCAGCGCGCAGATCGAGGCTCACCTTCTCGCTTCCCTGCCCGAACAGATTGGTGCTCAGCGGTAAATTGTTGACGGCGACCTCGTGGCGGCCCGGAGGTAGATCGCAAGCCACGAATCCTGCGGCCTGGCTGCCGCCGATTACGCGTCCGTCGACGGCATAGTTAGGCTGGACCGCAAATCCCAGGGACGACGTACGATAGATGATGAGGCGTGAGCCGCTTGGCTTGACGTTGTCCGTCAGAGCTACGTTGGCCGTTGGACCCGATGCACATCCGGAAAGTAACGCAGCGACGAAAAAAATCCCCAGATACCCACCACGCATTCCAGCCCCTGATCATTCCAATGTCCCCGCCGCATCATTGTCAGGGTAGTGACTGAAGTCAACTGCGACCTCCGGTCGACTGACAGGAGGCCGCGGCAATTCCATCCGGGACATCTGAGAAGATGTGTGCGGCTCACGCCGGAGCCAGCGCCGGCTGCACCGGCCGCCGGCCGATCATCAGCGACAGCACGGCTGCGACGATGCCCGTTGCGCCTGCGATCATGAAGGCTTGCCAATAATCACCCTGCGTCGAGCGCATGAAGCCGGCGAAGAAGGCGGCGCAGGCCGCCTATTTACGCGACTACGATTTGAGCTTCTGGGAGAGCTTCGAGCACCCCGGCGGCAAGTCCTACAGCAATGCGCGCGACCACGTGCTCGCCTATATCGGCGAGCTAGCGCCGCGCGCCGTGCGCAAGGGCTATCGCGGCTGCGGCCTCAGCAACGCCGCGGTGGAATACCCGGCGCGGGACAATCCGGCCCGCCAGGTCGCCGAAGCGCACAAGAAAGTCTTCCGCAAGCGCCTGCGCGAGCTCGCCGCCGCCATGGGCGCGCGTCAGCCGGCCGTGCTCGGCGACGCCCTGCTGTTGCTGATCGAAGGCGTCTACGTCACCGGCCAGCAGTCGGAAGACGGTCCCGCGCAATCGGCGCTGGCGGCCGCGAAGCTGCTGATCGATGCGAGCGTGAAGACGGGGTGAGGGGGGATCATCGCATGGCCTTGACCGGAGATCATGTCCCGCTCTCGTCGGTGTGAATGTGGCGCCGAAGGTCCATCCTATCGTGAAGAATTCGCACGATTTCGATCGTGCTCTCCGGCGCGACGCGGTACATGAGGAAGTGGCTTCCGCGCCGACCGTGTCGTGCAATGTGGGGCGTGCGAAGACCCGGCGCGATCTCGTCTCGGGTTTTGGAGCCCGCAACCTCGGCGCCGTTGGCGAGTTCGCTGATGGCCTGAACCAGCATGTCCCGATAAACGCGCGATTGTCGCGGCCCGAAATTCTCGGTGGTCCATTTGAGAATATTCGCAAAGTCGACTTCAGCGGCAGCGCCGAGGCGAACGCGCCATTGCTGCCGGGCCATACGGCTTTATTCAACTGTTCCGGAGATGACCTTCTCCGAGAGATCAGTCAGATAGGTTTGCAAGTCTTCGATCGTCCTGAACTCTTTGAATTCGCCTCGCTCCAATGACCCGATGCCGAGGCGAGCTGCGGCGCGCAACGCCTTAAGATTGCCAGCGTCCTCGGCCTCGCGTTGCTCCACCAGTCGCAGCCCATCCCGCAGCACCTCGCTGGCGTTCTGGTAGCGGCCGGACTCGACGAGGGTTTCAATGAGTTCCTGTTGGCGTTTCGTCAGCACAACGTTTCTCGTTGGCATCATCGTCCTCGCTGTTCGGACCTTATGGCATAATATGCCACAAGGGTCCTGTCGCTTCAACCTCGCAATCAACGAGACCGCGCGCCAGTTTGGATGGGTTAGGCTTGGCCGCGCCGGACCAAATGACAATGTCGTTGCATGGCTGTTGATGCTCACTTCCTGGCTCGAGAAGATCAGGGGTCAGCAGGAGATGGCCTGACTTGCGCGGTGAGCAGGTAGACTGTCTCAGCGCCACCCCAGCGCCGGCGCCACGTGGGTGAGGATCGCCTCAATCGCATGTGCGCAGTACGCCACGCCCAACTGGTTCGGCACCGTCAACAGCAATGTATCCGCCTCCGCGATCGCCTCGTCCTGCCGCAACTGCTCGATCAGGGCATCCGGCTCTGCCGCATAACTCCGGCCGAAGATCGCCCGCGTCCGCGGGTCGATGAAGCCGATCTGGTCTTCGCCTCCGCGCTCGCCGCCGAAATAGGCACGGTCGCGATCGTCGATCAGCGCGAAGATGCTGCGGCTGACGGACACGCGCGGCTCGCGGGTGTGGCCGGCCTCCTTCCACGCCGCGCGAAAGCTACGGATCTGCGCGGCCTGCTGCACATGGAAGGCTTCGCCGGTCTCGTCGTTCTTGAGCGTCGAGCTCTGCAAATTCATGCCGAGCTTCGCTGCCCACACCGCGGTGGCGTTCGAGCCGGCGCCCCACCAGATCCGTTCGCGCAGGCCTTGCGCATGCGGCTCGAGGCGCAGGAGCCCCGGGGGATTTGGAAACATCGGCTGCGGATTGGGCTCTGCAAAACCCTCGCCGCGCAGCAGGTCCAGGAAGACCTCCGCATGGCGCCGGCCCATGTCGGCGTCGCTCTCGCCGTCGGCCGGCCGATAGCCGAAATAGCGCCAGCCGTCGATCACCTGCTCGGGCGAGCCGCGGCTGATGCCGAGCTGAAGCCTCCCGCCGGCGATGAGATCGGCGGAGCCCGCGTCCTCCACCATGTAAAGCGGGTTCTCGTAGCGCATGTCGATCACGGCCGTGCCGATCTCGATCTTGCTGGTCCTGGCGCCGACGGCTGCAAGCAGCGGAAAGGGCGAAGCAAGCTGTCGCGCGAAATGGTGCACGCGGAAATAGGCGCCGTCGGCGCCGAGTTGCTCCGCTGCAACCGCAAGCTCGATGGATTGCAGCAGCGTATCCGCCGCCGAGCGGGTCTGCGACTGCGACGAGGGCGTCCAGTGCCCGAAGGAGAGGAATCCGATTTTCTTCATGGGGGTCATTTAATGATGGCAGGAGCTGCGTCAACCGCCTGCGCTGGCGGCTTGGGTATCCGATGGGCCACCCGCAAAGTGCTCGGCGCGTTCGACCAGAAGATCCAGAAAGCTTCGCGCACGTAGCGACATCCAGTGCGTCTCCGGATAGACCGCATGCAAGGGCAGTGGGGCGATGGCGTAGTCCGGAAGCAGATGCTCGAGCTCGCCGCTGCGAAGGCCGTCCGCGGCATTCCAGTCGGGCAGGATGGCGATGCCGAGATGATGCATCGTCGCCTCCTGCATCGCATCGCTAGGCTCCCTCAAAACAAGCCGTGACAGGGTAGGAAATCAGGGGAGGGAACGACGTGGCTCACAACATCGGAATTGTCGGCGCCGGAATCGCAGGCCTGCATCTCGCGCTCTACCTTCAGAAGCATGGCGTCGATGCCACTGTCATCACCGACCGGCCGCCGGAGGATTATCGCAATATCCGGCTCCTCAACACCGTCGCGCATCACCACGTGACCCTTGCGCGCGAGGACTATCTCGGCGTCAATCACTGGACTGATCCGAAGGACCATTATGACTATCACGACCACGTCTTCAATTTCCCCCAGCCGCTGCGCTTTCGCGGTGATTTCTCGAAGCCGAGCCGCGCCGTCGACTACCGGATTTATCTCCCCGCGCTGATGCAGGACTTCATGAAGCGCGGCGGTAGAATCGAATATCGCCGCATCGAGGAGCGCGACATCCGTCCGCTGGTCGCCCGTTTCGATCTGCTGGTCGTCTCGACCGGCAAGGGCCCGCTGGGTCAGCTCTTCTCGTACCGGCCGGACCACACGCCCTACTCGCAGCCGCAACGGCGGCTGTGCGTCGGGCTCTACACCGGTGTGCGGCAGCCCGATCCCATGAACGTCACGCTCTCGGTGTCGCCCGGCCACGGCGAGATGATCGTGATCCCGACCATCACCTTCGGCGGCATCGCCAACGCGCTGCTGATGGAGAACGTGCCGGGCGGCGACATGGAGGAGCTGGCGACGCTCAGCTACGACGACAACCCGAAAAACTTCTTGAAGGTGTTGCTGGGCAAGCTTGAGAAGCATCATCCGACGACCTACGACCGGATCGACACGGCACGCTTCGATCTCGCCCAGCCGCAGGATCTGCTGCAAGGCGGCGTGGTCCCGACCGTACGCGATACGGTGGTCGAATTCGACGACGGCAAATGCGCGATCGCGCTTGGCGACGTCCATGCGATCGTCGATCCCATGATGGGCCAGGGCGCCAACGTCGCCTCCTATGCGGCCTTTGTGCTCGGCGAGGAGATCATCAGCGCCGATGCGCTCGACGCGCGCCTTTGCGAGAAGATCGATTTGAAACGGCAGGATCGCGTGCTGGCGGCGTCGCGCTGGACCAACGTGATGCTGCAGCCGCCGACGGAAGCCCTGGGCATGCTGATCGGCGCGATGAGCCAGAATCCGGCGCTGGCGAACGAGTTCACCGAGAATTTCAACTACCCGGACCGTCAGTGGGACCGCATCTCCACGCCGCAGCGCATCCAGGCCTGGATCGAACGCATGTCGGTGCCATCAGAGCCCGTCAGGGCCATTGCGTGAGGATCAATGGCGCGACCCCCTTCCACTTCGCGAGCGGAGACTGTCATGCAGCGCGCCAGTCCAGCGTCGTTTCGCGAAGCTGCGTCGCGATTTGCGACCGGGGTCGCGGTGCTGACCGCGCTGGATGAGCACGGCCGTGTCTGCGGCATGACTGCAAACAGTTTTGTCACGGTCAGCCTTTCGCCACCGACCGTGCTGGTCTCCGTCATGCCGGGACGGGTGCACCGGGCGATCTCGGCAACCGGACGCTATTCCGTCAACGTCCTGCCGGACCATGGCCGGGATCTTTCGAGGCATTTCGCGAGCCACCCGAACGCCGGCGCTACTCCGGATTACGAGATCGTCGACGGCCTGCCGCGCCTTCAGGGATGCATCGCCTATTTCGCCTGTGAGGTCACCCAGCACGTCGATGTCAGCGACCACACGCTGATCATCGCCGAAGTCTCGACCTGCGACTACCGCGACACCACGCCGCTGGTGTTCTTTTCCAGCCGCTATCATCTCGGGCCGGGCGTGCCGGTGGATCGGTGAGGGGCTGCGACGCGGTCGCTCTCATGGAATGCTGTGACTACCGGACGTCCGCGACAGGCCAGTCAGCATAGGGTATGCGATAGGATAAGCAACGGGGCGAGCGGCGGTAAGCCAAGGAATTCGCGCGCCTGACGCGCTCAAGAAGCGCGGCTCGCATCGGACGCTCCAGGTTGCTCCACCATGTATCAGACATGCATGTGTGTTCGATGTGCTCGAAGGCACATTGGACGGCGAGCGATGCCATCTGCTCCCTAGCTCGGGCGGCAAAGGAGCGGACGAACTGCTCCGCTGCGGAGTTCGCTCGCAGCCAAGTGAACGCCAGCACTGCCGCGCCATCAGCCGCCAGCAAGTGCATCGCCAAGTAGCAACATGGAAGGGCGAAGTTCTGAACGCGCCGTGCGGCGAAATCGTATTGCGGTCGGAAGGCGCCTACAGACATCACAGCAGGTGGCGCGTCGAAGCGTACGACCAGACTGCCGACATCCTCGAAACGTCGAGCCGTAATCAGCTTCTCAGTACGAAACAGCGCGTAGTAAGCTTCCTCAGAGGCCTTCCTGCTACATCTGTCAATCCAGGAGAATCTGACATCCGGCGGTTTGTCAGATTCCCAATCCAGTTCTGAGGCTGCCGACTCTTGTTGATTTCTACGCTGATGAAACTCAGCGGCGATTGCTCGATAATGGAGTAGCGCCAGCTGCTGGGATGAGAAGTTGAGTAATGCATCTTCGATTGGCGCGAAGAGAGTCTTGTCGTGGTCAGCGCAGAAGCAGTTCATCGTCGAGAACTCGCCGACGCCGATCTCTTCCACCTTGAACCCTGTCCGCTGCATCCTCATAACGGCGAGCAACGAGTTTGGGACGGCAACGACGTGGCCGTTCCGCGCGATCTGCTTCAATTGGGAGCGAGCAATGATGTGAGCGCGCACAATCCGACCGCTGCATCGCGAATGATCCGCGGCAAGACATTCCTTTGCCTCGAAGAACCGTTGGTGCCGCTCGGTGAAGGACCATAGCTGTGGTGGAATCGGCATAGTCCCAGGATAGGGCAATCCGTGCGGTTGCTCTGACATTTTGACGAGCGTGGTAATTCTGGCTATAATCTGGCCAGAATGGCTTTCGATGTCATCTTTGCTCCAGAAGCAGTTGAAGATTTCCAGCGCCTGAGAGCACATGTCCGCGCGGCCGTTCGAACTGCACTGGAAACGCATCTGAGGCACGAGCCCGAGAAAGTCAGCCGCAGCCGGATCAAGAAATTGCGGGGTTCGCGTCGGCCCCAATACAGGCGGCGCGTAGGCGAAGTCCGGGTATTCTACGATGTTCCTCACACGACCGTCGAAATTCTGGCGATCGTTGCTAAATCGGAGGCCGAGTCATGGCTCGCACAGTTCGGAAATCCGGAGTGAAAAAGGTCCCACTCTCCGAGATCAAGGATGATCTGTCCCGCTATCTCCGTGAGGCCGAGACGCAGGAGATTGTCATCACGCGTCACGGCAAGCCGGCTGGCGTGTTGATCGGATTCGAATCGGAGGACAATTGGTTCGAGTACCGTTTGGAGCATGATCCCCGCTTCCTGCAACGCGTTGAACAGGCGCGGAACAGCTTGCGCGCGGCACCCGGTGTGAAGCTTGAGGATATCGATACCGAGTAGAGCGGTAGGGGCTCGCTGAACCCACACACTCGACGATGCCATCCTGCTCCTGTGTTGCCCGACGGAGCAACGATTTCGTCACGCCGCCTTTTTCCGGCTTGGTCTGATCAGCACATCCGCGGAGATGCCCAGTCGCTCGTGAAGGCGGCGGATCATCGTGATCGATAATCCGCGTTTCCGGTTCAGGACCTCGGCGATGCGGGTCCGCGTACCAATAATCTCTTCCAGGTCCCGTCGCGTCAGCCCTTGCTGTTCCATGCGAAACTTGATGGCCTCGATGGGATCGGGCGGATCCATCGGATAGCGCTCAGTTTCGTATGCATCGATGAGAGTGGCGAGCACGTCCAGCCGATCGCCTTCAGGTGTGCCCGACTTCGCGCCCCAGAGGCGTTCCACTTCCTTGAGTGCGCCATCATAGTCGCGCTTCGTCCGGATCGGCTTGATCTCAGTCGCCGCCATGTCGAACCTCCCTTACGTCAATCTTGTCGTAGTCCCGGTGCGTGCCGATCCACTTGATCCACACGATACTTTTCTCGAAATCGACGGCGACGACCAGCCGATAGTCGTTGCCCTTGATGTTGAACACAACCCGGTCGGCCGAGATGATGCTGGCGGTCGCGTAGCTGCGTTTGATGCCCGCTGCGCTCGACCATCGCGCTTTTTTGACTTCATCGAACCACGCATCAAGGGCGGCCTTCAGCGCGTCGTGGTCCTTGTATCCCCGCCGTGCGCCGACGAACTCCCGCAACGTGCGCCGGGCAATGATCCGCATGCGGTCACGTTATCATGCGCCCAAAATGGGCGCAACATGGCGCGTTCGCGATGACAAGTTGTGATGATGCCATCCTGCGCCTGTTTTGCCCGACGGAGCAACGACTTTTTGACCGGACGGGTCGACGTCTCCGCAACCGGCCTAAGCCGTTGATCCCACTCATGCCGGCTACTGTGCATGGGGTTGTTTTCGACATTTTTGTTTGGGAGTACGAAAGCGCCAGGCTGAACCGGATCTCATCCGGCTCTTGCCTACTTCATCACCCGCAGGCCCTTGGTCGTGAACCGCTGCGTCTTGTCACTTGGACGCACCGGCCGCCTTGTGCCGGCGGCCTTGCCGGTGCCGGGCGGCTGGTGCGCCGGGACCAGCTGGTCGGGACCGGAGCCGATCAGATCGGCGCGGCCCATCGCCTTCAGCGCCTCGCGCAGCACCGGCCAATTGTCGGGGTCGTGATAGCGCAGGAACGCCTTGTGCAGCCTGCGTTGACGAAGCCCCTTGATCGCCTCGACCTTGTCGCTGCCGCCGCGGCGCACGCCGCGTAGCGGGTTGACGCCGGTGTGGTACATCGCGGTCGCGGTCGCCATCGGCGAGGGCAGGAAGGTCTGCACTTGGTCGGCGCGGTAGCGGTTCTTCTTGAGCCACAGCGCGAGGTTCATCATGTCCTCGTCGGTCGTGCCCGGATGCGCCGCGATGAAATACGGGATCAGGTAATATTTCTTGCCGGCCTGCTCGGCAGCGGCATCGAACATCCGCTTGAACTGGTTGTAGGCGCCGATGCCCGGCTTCATCATCTTGTCGAGCGGCCCGCGCTCGGTATGTTCGGGCGCGATCTTGAGGTAGCCGCCGACGTGATGGGTGACGAGCTCCTTGATGTATTCGGGGCTCTCGACCGCGAGGTCGTAGCGCACGCCGGAGGCGACCATCACTTTCTTGATGCCCTTGGTCTCGCGCACCTTGCGATAGAGCCGGATCAGATCGTCATGCGAGGTGTTGAGGTTCGGGCAGATCTCCGGGAAGACGCAGGACGGCCGCCGGCATGCGGCCTCGACCTTCGGATCCTTGCAGGCCATCCGGTACATGTTGGCGGTGGGACCGCCGATGTCGGAGATCACGCCGGTGAAGCCGGGCGTCTTGTCACGGATCTTCTCGATCTCGCGCAGGATCGATCCCTCGGAGCGGTTCTGGATGATGCGGCCTTCGTGCTCGGTGATCGAGCAGAAGGTGCAGCCGCCAAAACAGCCGCGCATGATCGTCACCGAGAATTTGATCATGTCCCAGGCGGGGATCTTGGCATCGCCATAGGACGGATGCGGGGCGCGGGCGTAGGGGAGGTCGTAGACCGCGTCCATCTCGTCGCTGGTGAGCGGGATCGGCGGCGGGTTGAGCCAGAGATCGCGATCGCCATGGCGCTGCACCAGCGGCCGCGCATTGCCGGGATTGCTCTCCCGGTGCAGCACGCGCGACGCGCGCGCGTAGGCTTCGCGGTCCTGCTCGACCTGCTCCAGCGCCGGCAGCCGGATCACGGTTAAGCCTTTCGTCCGCGATGCGCCTTCGTCGGCGGAATCGAGATCGTCGGCATGCAGCTCCGAATAGTCCTCGGGCACGCGGCGGAAAAGCGCGACGCCCCTGATGTCGTCGAGCTCGCGCGGTGCCTCGCCGGCGGCAAGACGGTTGGCCACCTCCACGACTGCGCGCTCGGCATTGCCGTAGAGCAGCAGGTCCGCCTTGGCGTCGGCCAGCACCGAGCGCCGCACCTTGTCGGACCAGTAATCGTAATGCGCGATCCGGCGCAGCGAGGCCTCGATGCCGCCGAGCACGACCGGAACGCCCTTGAATGCCTCGCGGCAACGCTGCGCGTAGACGACGGTGCAGCGGTCCGGCCGCTTGCCGCCTTCGCCGCCCGCCGTATAGGCATCGTCATGGCGCAGCCGGCGGTCCGCGGTGTAGCGGTTCACCATGGAGTCCATGTTGCCACCGGTGACGCCGAAGAACAATTTTGGCTTGCCCAGCGCCTTGAACGGCTCGGCCGAATGCCAGTCCGGCTGCGAGATGATGCCGACCCTGAATCCTTGTGCCTCCAGCAGCCGGCCGATGATGGCCATGCCGAAACTCGGATGGTCGACATAGGCGTCGCCCGTCACCAGCACGATGTCGCAGGCATCCCAGCCGAGCGCATCCATCTCGGCGCGGCTCATCGGGAGGAACGGCGCCGGCTTGCGCGGGCGCGCCTGCGCCATCAGGGGCTTTTCGGCGGTGATGATCTGGATGTCCATGGCGCATACGCATAGGACTCCGGGCTTCCGAATACAACCGACCGGCACGTGAAAGATCCGGTTCCGTGGGCGGCAATCCGGGCGTGCCAACGCGTTAACCGTGACGCCGTCCACATACCGCCCTGCCCGACCGCATCATGCTCTCCCTCGTTTCAAGGGAGAGATCGATGTTTGTGGTCGACATGCTGCTGATCCTGGCGATGATGTTTTTCCTGTTCCTGCCGATCACCGATCGCAAGACGGTGCGGATGAAGCTCGGCATGCTGTGCGCGCTGCTTGCGGTGTTCCTGGTCTCGGTCACGCGCACCCATGTTGCGCCGGTGCGGCTCGCGGGCATCGCCTCGACCCACGGCGGGTTGCAAGCGCCGCCGCTTATGTCCATCAGCAAGCCATCGTCCGGGCTCTCTTCGCAGCACGCATGGGATATGCGATTGATCCATGGTCCCGGGAATATCTGAAGGTGGTCGTGGCTCTGCTGGTTCCGCGTCGTGGTTCAATCGCAGGAACCATCCGTCTCCGCGAACATTCTGATGCAGGGTTTACGCCGGGCCCAGCTGGCGCGCGCACGTCCGGGGTCTGATATCACCTCGATGTTCGCCTCTGGCGAATGGGGGAGCCGTGAGTACAGTCATAGAGAACCTGCTGTTGCGGAAGCAGAAGCTCGTGGAGCAGCTCGAGAAGGCGTCGTCGGTCGAGGACCGCGACAGGATCGAGCACCAGCTCGAACAGATCAACACCGCGCTGGATTTCCTGGACAGGCCCGGCACGAAAGGCGCGCGGTAGAAGCGCTCAACCGACCTTCAGCGCTTTTGCGTAGACCACGCCCGAATTGGTGACGTGCGTGGTCATCAGCGCTGCGAAGGAGGCGAACTCGCCGCGGGCGAACAGATCGAGCAGCTTGCGATGCTCGTCGAAGGACGTGCGGGTGCGCACGTCGATCGGCGAAGTCAGGTTGGTGCGGAGTGCTGCGACGCGGCTGGAGGCGAGCTGGTAGGATTCGGCCAGATAACGGTTGCCGCAATGGGTGAACAGCGCCTCGTGAAAGGCGGCATCGGCGCGGCCATAGGCGATGTTGTCCCTGGCCGCAATCGCCGGCTCCATCGCCGCGATCGCCTCGCTCATCGTCGTGATCGCACCGTCGCGATCATGGCGGAAGGCGAGCTCGGCGGCCTTGGGCTCGAGCGCGATCCTGAAGGTGCAGAGCGCAGTGATGTCCTCTGAGCTCGGCGTGAACACAAAACTGCCGACCTGCGGCCGGATCACGACGAGGCCCTGCGCCTGCAACTGGCCCATCGCCTCGCGCACCGGCGTGCGGCTGACGCCGAAGGAGCTTGCCACCATCTCTTCGGAGATCGCAGCGCCGAGCGCGAACTCGCCGTCGATGATGGCCTGGCGCAGCCGCTGCATCACCTGCTGCGACAGCGATTTCGGCGTATCGAGTTTCAGTGAGCGCATGGGTGTTCTCAGATCACCTTGCCGGGATTGAGCAGATGATCGGGATCGAGCGCGGCCTTCAGCGTCCGCATCAGCGCGATCTCGGCCTCGCTCCTGGCATGGCCCAGCCACTTCTTCTTCAGCGTGCCGATGCCGTGCTCGGCGGAGACGCTGCCGCCCATCTCGCGCACGAGACCGTAGATGATCGCATCCATCTCTTCCTTCGGCTGCTGCTCGACGGAGAGGCTGGTGACCCAGGAGACGAGATGCAGATTGCCGTCGCCGATATGGCCGTAATAGACGCTCTCGCAGCCCTCGATGCTTTTGGCGAGTGCGGCCTTGCACCGCGTGACGAACTCGTTCATCCGCCCCACCGCAAGGCCGATGTCGTAGGAGATGTGCGGCCCCAGCACCTGGCCGAACTCGGCGCAGATGTCGCGCACGCGCCAGAAGCTTTGCGTCTGCGCCAGCGATTGCGCCACGGCAGCATCGGCGAGCAGCCCGCGCTCCATCAGCTCTTCGAGCCAGCTTTGGAAGCGCGGCGCGTCGAGGCTCTCGTCGGTGCCCTGCGCTTCCACCAGCACGTAGAGGCCGTGGCTCGCGGCGACCGGCGGCTTGACGCCGGCGCGCGTCGTGATCACGTCCCAGTAATCCGGCCACATCACCTCGAACGCCGACAGCAGCGGGCCCAGTCCGCTGCGTGCGGCGCCGAGCAGCGCGATCACCGCGGCATAATCCTTGAGCGCGCAGAGCGCGGCCATGGTCGAGCGCGGTTTTGGAAACAGCCGCAGCACCACGCGGGTGATGATGCCGAGCGTACCTTCCGATCCGATGAAGAGATGCTTCAGATCGTAACCGGCATTGTTCTTCATCAGCTTGTTGAGGCTGGTGATGATGGTGCCGTCGGGCAGCACCACTTCGAGACCGAGCACCAGCTCGCGCGTCATGCCGTAGCGGATCACGCGGTTGCCGCCGGCATTGGTCGAGAGATTGCCGCCGATGGCGCAGGAGCCGCGCGAGCCGAGATCGAGCGGAAAGAAGAAGCCGGCCTCATCTGCGGCCTTCTGAATCGTTTCCAGTGGTGTGCCGGCCTTCACCGTCATCGTCGCCGAGGCGCGATCGATCTCCTCGATGCCGCTCATGCGCTCGAGCGAGATCGCGACCCAGCCTGCTTCAGGCGATGCGCCGCGGCACAGCCCGGTCAATCCGCCCTGCGGCACGAACGGCAGATGCGCCTGCCGGCAGGTCAGAATCGCGTCCGCAACGCCTTGCGCGTCGATCGGGCGGATCACCGCGAGCGGCGTTTGCGGCAGGCTCGCGCTCCAGTCGTTGCCATTGCGCGCGGGCACCTCGGTGCCAACAAGCACGGCGGCTGCCCCGAGCTTTTTGCGCAGGGCGCCGAGCAGTTGGTCGGGATGTCCCGCGGGGGTCACCATGTCCATGTGAGACCTCTTGCAGATCCTGGCCGTGCGCCTGTTGCGCGCCATCGTGGCGAGGGAATTGCTTCTTTCTTGTATGTAAGGTACAAGATAAAAAGTAAAGCAAAAACAAGTCTTCAATGAGCCCCAAACATCGTTGTGGATCAGGGGCTTATTCCGAAGACGCAGAAATGGGTGGTGCTATGACGGAGGCAATTCGCGGGTTCTGGGTGGCGTCGGCAACGCCGCTGGCGTCGGACGGCAGCGTGGATTCCGCAAAGCTCGCCGCTCACGCCAAGCAGCTCTTCAGCAAAGGTGTCGACGGTGTCGTGCTGTTCGGCACCACCGGCGAGGGCACTTCCTTCAATGTTGCCGAACGCATCGCGACCGTCGAAGCCCTGCTCAAGGTCGGCGTCGCCGCGGAGCGTATCGGCATCGGCGGCGGCTTCCCCGCCATCAGCGACAGCATCGCCCTGACGCGCGCGGTGCTCGGCCTTGGCCTGCGCCACGTGCTGTTCCTGCCGCCTTACTTCGATCGCAACGTCACGCCCGAAGGCATCGAGGATGCGTTCACCGGCATCATCGACCGCGTCGCCGACGATCGCCTGCGCGCGGTGCTCTATCACATCCCTCAGATCTCCGGCGTCGCGATCCCGACCAGCGTTGCCGCGAACTTAAGCAAGCGTTACGGCAAGCTGGTCGCGGGCCTGAAAGATTCCAGCGGCGACTTCAAGCAGTTCCAGGCGTTCCGCGCGGCTGCGCCCGAGCTCGCCATCACCGTCGGCAACGAAACCGACATCGCGCGCGCGATCGCCGCCGGCGGCGCCGGCACCATCTGCGGCATGGCCAACATCGCGCCGGAACTGGTCAAGGCGATGATCGACGGCAAGGATGTCGAAGCGCGGATGCAGGCCGCGGTCGACATCGTGGTGAAGTCACCATCCTTCCTGCCGACGCTCAAGGCTATCCTCGCGGCACAGACGGGCGATGCAAGCTGGCTGCGCGTGCGTCCACCGCTGCGTGCATTGTCTGATGGCGCTGCCCTCAAGTCGAAGCTGGACGAACTGACCAGCCCCGTCATCGCCTAGGACGGCCTTTCATTCGAGGCAATCGTCCGAGGCATGTGCTGATATGGCGCGGACCGCCACGAGCGCGGCCGCAAAGCCGGCCGCCGCACCGACGCCGAGCGCCCAGCGCGGGCCCAGATTGTCCGCCACCCATCCGACGATCGGCGCGCCGATGGGCGTGCCGCCAAGCGCGACGCCGAGGCGTAGCGCCATGACGCGTCCCCTCATCCTCGGTTCAGTTGAGAGCTGCATCAGGCTGTTCGACGTATTGGTGACCGTCAGGGCGGCGACGCCGATCACGACAAGCGCGCCGGCGAACAGCCAGTAGCTCGGTGCAAGCGCGGCCAGCGTGCATCCCGTCCCAAAGGTCGCAGCCCCAAGCAGTAGCGAGACGAACCGCGGCTGGGCGCGCCCTGCGGCCAGCAGCGCGCCCGAGATCGTGCCGACTGCCATCGTCGACGACAGCAGGCCGAAGCCGCGCGCATCGGTGTGGAAGACAGTGACGGCCATGGTCGAGATGAAGATCGGGAAGTTCAGCCCAAACGTGCCAATCAGGAACAGCATGATCATGATCGCCCTGAGATCCGCACGCGACCATACATAGCGAAAACCCTCCGTCATGCCGCCCTTGGCCCGGTGGGCCCGCGCGTTCGGGCGAAGCTCCGAGGCGCGCAGCAAGGAAAGTGAGCCAAGCACTGCCATGAAGGATGCGGCGTTGATCAGGAATGCCCATCCGCTGCCGATCGAAGCGATGACGATCCCTGCGATCGCGGGCCCGATCATCCGCGCGGCGTTGAAGGATGTCGAATTCAGCGCGATCGCGTTGGAGAGGTCGCCGTCGCCGACGAGCTCCGCAACGAATGTCTGGCGCACCGGAGCGTCAAAGGCCGCGGCACAGCCGAACAGGAAGGCGAACACGTAGACGTGCCAGAGCTGAACCAACCCGCTGACGGTGAGAAGGCCGAGGACCAGCGCCAACACGCCCATCGTCGCCTGTGTCGCGATCAGAAGTCGTCGTTGATTGAAGTGATCGGCCGCAAAACCCGACCACGGCATCAGCAGCAGCTGTGGTCCGAACTGGAGCGCCATCACCACGCCCACAGCCGACGCATTGTGCTGCGTGAGTTCGGTGAGAACGAGCCAATCCTGGGCGGCGCGCTGCATCCACGTCCCGGTATTGGACACCAGCGCGCCCGCGGCCCAGACGCGGTAATTGAAGTTCCGCAGTGAGCGAAACGTGCGCCCGCCAGGCACGCTCACGCGCCTGTCGGCGCGTTGCCGCCGTGAACCCGGCCGAAGTGTCGCGCGCAAAAGAGGCTGAGGAGCAGGGCGCCGAGTCCGAGCGCGGCGACATCGCGCGTTTCCAGCAAGGCAAACTCTCCGACACGACAGACGAGGAGATATCCGACGATGATGTTGAAGAAGCCCCAGAGCACGTTGACCGTCGACGAGGATAGCCCTTGCCCTCGCGGTTGCGCGAACGGGCTCTGGAACGGCTCTCCGCGCAGGCCGCTGACGAGATGCGGAATGGCGTTAGCCAGAAAAGCGCCACCAAAGAAATAGGAAACCAAATGAAGCCAGTTCATGCCTGCGCACTCCGTGTTGACAGCAATTCGATGATCGCCTGCGTCGAGCCGCTCTCGCCGAGCCGCGGAAAGATGTTTGCGATGCTGTAGTCGTGAGCCTCGGAACGCGAATCGGTCGTCGCGTCGGTGGCAAGGGTGACATTGAAGCCCGCCTCGTAGGCTTGGCGGGCGGTGGACTCGACGCCGGTGCCGGTGGCGACGCCGGCGATGACGACCTGCGTGACGCCGCGCGTTCGCAGCTGGCTTTCGAGATCGGTGCTGGCGAATGCGCCCCATGTCCGCTTGGTCACGGCGATGTCGCCGGGCTGTTGATCGAGCTCCGGGATGAGAGCAGTCCAGCCGTCGGGAAACGGACCGCCGGCACGCGGCCGCTCGGTGCGCCCCGGCGCGCCGCCATCGACGTTGACCAGTACGACCGGCAGGCGATGCCGACGAAACGCAGCGGCCAGCGCGCAGGCGCGCTCCACGACGTCGCCCACGGCATGGATGGATGGTAAGTCGACAATGCCGCGTTGCAGGTCGACGACAATGAGAGCGGTGATCGGATCGAGCATCGTGAGAGCCATGATCGTGTCCTTCCGGCAGCCGCATTGTCCGCGCGACGGATGCGGCGGGGCCGCCTCAATCGTCGACAAGCCGCTTGAGCAAAGCGACGGCGGCGGCCAGTTCGTCCCGCTCCCGCGATGAAAGCCGGGCCGAAATGGTGCGCGAGAGCCAATCCTGCCGTGCGGCGCGACCGACCCGGATCCAGTCGCGGCACGCCTTTGTCAGCGACAGAATGGTTTGACGGCCGTCGTCCGGATCGGGTGCGCCGCCGACCAGGCCTGCGGCCTGAAGTCCGGCGACCGCGGTGCTCATCGATTGCGGACGCATCTTTTCCGATCGTGCCAGGTTCGACACCGTCGCAGGACCGTCCTTTTCCAGGCGCAGCAGGATGGATATCTGGGACGGCGTCAGGTCATTCGGGCCTGCCTGCTCGCGAAGCCGCCGCTTCAGCTTTCCGACCAGCGAACGGAGGTCTTCTGCGAGCGCGCCGGCGCGCGCGGACGGGCGTTGGTCCCACGAATTGATCATGCTGGGTCAATGCCATATCTGCAGATAGACTGCAAAGATTATCTGCACAGTTGAGCTGTACAAAATGACGTGAGCACGGAACCACTGGCTGCCCGATGACGACATGGAGAAGTTGTGCGAGTTGACGGGGCGCGGGGTGATTGTGGGACATCGCGTCGCGTTGCCGCCCGCTTGGTGAAGATCTCGCGTCGTCGATGACGCGCGGTCAGCATCGACAATATGCAGGCGTTCTCATTTCACGCGTCTTCGAATGCGACGCGCCGATTCTTGCTCAAGAAAGCATCGCAACCCGGAGTCAGCGCAGCGGTCATGCGACCGCGGCTGCTCTTAGAACGATTCAACACTAGAGCGATTCAAGTCGTCGCCATGTTCTCTTCGTTCACCGCGGCTGCTAGACGCGCCAGCTTCAATGCCGTGTCTGACTTGGAAGTGAATCGAAAGTGCGTGTCTATCTGGATGGCCAGCGCGTCAGCGGCCGTCGAATTCGTGCCGGCAAGAGCCGCGCAGGTCTTCTCATCGGAGCAGCTGTTCTGCTCGCCGAATGTCCCTCCAGCACGACGAGCGCGCAGGCCCAATCGGCGCTGCCGCCGGTGACCGTGGATGCACGGGCGCAGCGGCCGAAAACGGCGCGCGCATCGGAATCGTCGCAACGCCGTACGCAGGCGGCCGCGCGTCAGCGCAGCCGGAATGCCGCGAACCCGGCCGCACCGACGCTATCGGAACGCGCCGCGGCTGAAGCCGCTGCGAAACAAGCCGCAAATATCGGCTATCGCGCGATGCCGAGTTCGACCACGCTGCGCTCGGGTGCCTCGCCGCTCAACACCTCGCAGGCCGTCAACATCGTGCCCGCGCAGGTCCTGAAGGACCAACTGCCGCGCAACATCGACGACGCGCTGATCAACATCAGCGGCATCACGCAGACCAACACGCTCGCCGGCAGCCAGGACGCGGTGATCCGCCGCGGCTTCGGCGACAACCGCGACGGCTCGATCATGCGCAACGGCATGCCGCTGGTGCAGGGCCGCAGCTTCAATTCCGCGGTCGAAAGCGTCGAGGTGCTGAAAGGGCCGGCCTCGCTGCTCTACGGCATCATGGATCCCGGTGGCATCGTCAACACCATCAGCAAGCGTCCGGAGCTCTACCAGCACGGCTCGGTGACGCTGCTCGGCTCGGCCTTCAGTGCCTCCAAGACCGGCGCCGACGGCTTGCTCGACGTCACCGGTCCGATCGGCGACCAGGGCCTTGCCTATCGCTTCATCGGCTACGGCGTCAGCGAGGATTATTGGCGCAATTTCGGACGTCACCGCGAGATGCTGGTCGCGCCGTCACTGGCCTGGTACGGCCAGGACACCACGGTTCAGCTCAACTACGAGCACCGCGAGTTCATCTACCCGTTCGACCGCGGCACGGCGTTCAATCCGGTGACGAAAGCGCCGCTCGCGGTTCCCACGACGCGCCGCCTCGACGAGCCCTTCAACAACACGTGGGGCACGTCGGACTTGATGCAGGCGTCGGTCGAGCACCGCTTCAACCAGGACTGGAAGCTCTACGCCGGCTACAGCTACAACACCGAAACCTTCAGCGCCAACCAGCTCCGCATCACCGGCATCAACTTCACGACCGGCGTCGAGACGCGCAGCAATGACGGCACGCAGGACTCGCTCAGCAATGCCAGCTACGGAACGTCCTACATTTCCGGCGGCTTCTGGCTCGGCAACATGCGCAACGACGTGGTGTTCGGCGGCGACGGTCAGTACCGCACGATCTACCGCGATACTTTGATCCGGCAGACAACGCCCGCCTTCAATGTCTACAATCCCGTCTACGGGCTGATCGGACCAGGCACGACCGCGGTTGCGACCGACAGCGCCCAGACCGACAAGCTCGGCCAATGGTCGCTGTTCTTCCAGGACACGCTGCATCTCACTGAACGGTTCGCGCTGGTCGGCGGCGTACGCTACATGGACTACGACCAGATCGCGGGGCGCGGAAAGAAACCGTTCAACACCAATACCAACGTGTCCCAAGACAAGGTGCTGCCGCTTGGCGGCGCCATTTTCAAGCTGACCGACCAGATATCGCTCTATGCGAGCTATACGCAGTCGCTGAAGCCGAATTCGACCATTGCGCCGATCGGTGTCGTGATCGACTCCAATGTCGCGCCGGAAGAAGGTGTGTCATACGAGACCGGCGTCAAATTCGATTTCAACCAGCGTATTTCCGGCACGATTGCGCTTTACGACCTCGACAAGAAGAACGTGCAGACGACGAAGACGAACAGCGCGGGCGACGTGGAACTCCACACCGTCGGCCGTGCCCACTCGCGCGGCGTCGAGCTGGATGTCACCGGCAGGCTGACCGACAGCTGGGCCTTGATCGGCAGCTATGGCTACACCGACGCCCGCGTGACTGCATCCGAGGATGTCACTCTGCTCGGCAGGAAGCTGCAGAACGTCGCGTTTAACACGGCCTCGCTCTATCTGGTCTATGACTTCGGCACCGCTTTGCCAGGTCAGCTCCGCCTCGGCGGCGGCGCGCGCTATGTCGGCGACCGTCCCGGCGATTCCACCAACACCTTCGTGCTGCCGTCCTATGTGGTCGCCGATATCTTCGCGACCTATGAGACGAAATACCAGAACACGCCGGTGATCTATCAGTTCAACGTCAAGAACCTGTTCGACACCGTCTACTATCCGTCCGCTGTCAACAACCTGAACGTCGCCATCGGCGACGCGCGCCGGGTGTCCCTCTCGGCAACGGTGAAGTTCTAGCGATGGCGGTGCGGCGCGAGGAAGCCGATTTGCAGGTCGTGCGGACCAGAAAAGCTGGCGCCGATGCGTGAGTCCTGGCGCGCGACCAAGGCCGCTCTGCTTCAGGTCCATTCCATCGCCGGCCTCGTGCTGGCGCTGCTGCTTACTCTGATCGCGCTGACCGGCGCGATCATGAGTTTCGAGGACGAGATCGTCGATCAAATGAATGCCGGGATCATGCGGGTCACGCCGCGTCCGTCTCCCGCACTGACGCCGGACGGACTGATCGCGCGCCTGAAGGCCCCACCGGATGTTGGCCAGGTTTCCGCCGTCACGCTGTCGAGCGATCCGTCGGCGGCGGTGCATATCCGCTTCGCGCGCGACGAGCAGGGCGGGCGGCCGGCCTCGCTCTATGTCGATCCCTATGACGCGGGCGTGCTGGGTTCGCCGCGTGGCGAGGAGTTTTTCGCGACCGTGCGCCGGCTGCACCGCTGGCTGCTCATTCCCGGCGATGCCAAGGGGTGGGGACGCCAGATCACCGGCGTGGCCGCGCTCGGCTTGATCGCCATGCTGGTCTCGGGCCTCCTGCTGCGCTGGCCGCGGCGTGCAGGCAGCGTGAAGCTGTGGCTGAAGCCGAATCTCGGCCTCAGCGGGCGCGGGCTGCACCGGTCGCTGCATGCGGTGATCGGCACCTGGGTCCTGCCGGTCTATCTGGTGATGACGCTCACGGGCCTCTGGTACTCGTTCGACTGGTACAAGGACGGCGTCGTCTGGCTGCTGTCGCGTCCGCAGGCCACTGCTGCGAAGGTGCAGCCCAAGATGCCCACAAAGGCGTCGCGTGCCGCCGGCGTCAGCGAGACGGCGCAGCCGATCGGCTTTGATCGCGCGTGGGCGGCCTTCCTGTACGAAGAGGGCAGACGCTTCTCCAAGGCGTTGCTGACGCTGCCGGCCGGCCCGGGCACGGTGATACGGATCCGGTCGTGGGGAAAGGATTCCACGCTCGATACCACGCGCGACGAGTTCCGCGTCGATGCCGTCACCGGTCAGATGCTCTCCGCGGAGCGCTACGCCGACAAGACGCTTGGAGAGAAGGTCATCGCGAACGTGCTCGACATCCACCGCGGCGCATTTCTGGGCTGGCCCGGCAAGCTCGCGTTCATGCTCGCAGCCACGCTGATGCCGCTGTTCTCCGTCACCGGCGTCCTGCTCTATCTGTCGCGCCGGCGATTACGGCGCCCGTCGCAGCCGCAGCTTGGGCGGCTCGTGCCAGGCGAGTGACGGGGCGAACCGCTTCGACAGCGCCTCGTGACCCGCTCTCGTCGTGTCACTTCGCCAGCGTGCGCCGTTCGTCGATGACGACGTCATTGTTAACGGCGTAGACGAAGCAGCCGCCATCTCGGCCGTTCCGCGCGGGATCGCTGTTGCATTTCGCCAGCGCGGAGGTCTGGGCGTCTTTCAGGCTGGGATCCCCTGCCGAGATGAACAGCTTACCCCAGGGATGGATCGCGATCGCCTTGGGCTCCATGGCCTTGTCGTAGTTCTGCACCTCGGGGCGCTGCCGCGTGATCCGCCGGATGATCGGAATCTGCGACAAGTCGTATTTGCCCGCATAGTGCAGCCGCGGCATGTCTTTCGACATCAGTTCGCCTTCGGCGACGATCTCCTCGTTGACCGCCAGCAGGGCGCAGGGCTTGCCGTAGCGGAGCTGACAGGCTTCCAGCGCGCGGTCTCCCGTCACCGAAGCATCGTCCTGTTCGCAGGTGCGGAAGTAGCTTGCCTTGACGAGCTCCACGGCCTGTCCCTTGTTGGGTTTGCAGGCGAGATAGTCTTTGATCAGCGTGTCGCGGACGAATCCGAACACGGTCGGGGTCGATGCCGCTATGATCGAGGCCATAGCCCGCTCGAATTGCGATTTGCGTTCGGCATTGGTGAGCGCGGCCATGGCCACGCCCGGAAGCGCCAGAAACACCACCAGGAATTTTACGATTTTCATGTTGCGCCCCCCGAGAGGATTCGGAACTCTAGCCCTCACGCGCGGCATACGACACGATTTTTCCGCGAGGGGCCAGGGTGTGCGCGTTGCCGGGCGGGAGGCCATGCCCCGGATCGGGCTGGTCAACCGGCCGGCAATCATTCAAAAACCGGTCCGTCCAACTCTCCCAAGGTTGCCTGTCCCATGACGCTCCCGTCCGTCACCCCCGCCGATATCCGCCGTGCACTGCTGCTCCGCGAGGAGATCGCGCTGCTCGATCTCAGGCACGAGGCTGGTTTCGCGACGGGACATCCACTGTTTGCCGCCAACATGGCTGCCGATCGGATCGCGATCGAAGCCGAGGTCAGGCTGCCGCGCAAAAATGTGCCGATCGTGCTTTATGATGACGGCGAAGGACTGGTCACTACTGGCGCTGAGCGCCTCGCGGCCCTCGGTTATGCCAACGTCCGCGCGCTCGACGGCGGGCTGAAGGGCTGGAGCGCGGCGGGTTATCAGGTGTTCGAGGACGTCAACTCCTACTCCAAGGCCTTCGGCGAGCTGGTCGAGTCGCGCCGGCACACGCCCTCGTTCAGTGCCGACGAGGTGGCAAAACTCATCGCGGACAAGGCCAACATCGCCATCCTCGACGTCCGCCGCTTCGATGAATATGCCACCATGAACATTCCGGGCTCGGTCAGCGTGCCCGGCGCCGAGCTGGTGCTGCGAGCAGGGCAGGCGGCACCCGATGCCGACACCACCATCATCGTCAATTGCGCCGGCCGCACCCGCTCGATCATCGGCACCCAATCGCTGATCAATGCCGGCGTGCCCAACAAGGTCCGGGCGCTGCGCAACGGCACCATCGGCTGGACGCTGGCGCGCCACACGCTCGACCACGGTGCCGACCGGCGCGGCGCGATCGGGCCGTTCGAGGGCGGTCCGGCCAATGCGCGCGACGTCGCCTACCGCGCCGGTGTCCGCCATATCGGTGCGAGCGAGATGGCCGCGCTGCTCGCGCAAACCGATCGCACGCTCTATCGCTTCGACGTGCGTGACGCCGAGGAATATGCGGCCGGCCATCTCCCGGGCTTTCGCCATTATCCCGGCGGCCAGCTCGTCCAGGAGACCGACATGGCCGCGCCGGTGCGCGGCGCGCGCATTGTTCTGACCGACGACAAAGGCGTCCGCGCCGACATGACGGCGTCCTGGCTCGCGCAGATGGGCTGGGAGGTCCATGTGCTTGAGGACGGCTATGGCAGCGCGCTCGAAATCGGTCCGCCGCGCGTCCTGCCCAAGCCCGACCCCGCCCACCGCTACCGCCGCCCCTATGAAGGCACCGGCGTCGCCGAGCGTGCGATGCAGGCCTACCTCGACTGGGAATACGGCCTGGTCGAACAGCTCCGCCGCGACGGAACGCACGGGTTTTACGTGATTTGAGGCTGATACCGTCACCCTGAGGTGGCCGCTTCTTAGCGGCCCTCGGGCGCCATCTTCTCCCCGTATCCAAACCCTATTGTGCTGCGCATCCTCCGCGGTCTATGAGCTGCGGCAAAGCCGCTATCTACGGAGATTTCATGCCAGCCCCAGGCCAAAGCCCTGAGCGGAACGCGAAGGCGCTGCTGCTCGAAGGCGTCAATGACAGCGCCGTGGACCTGTTCAGAAGTGCGGGTTTCACCAATGTCGAACGCCTGACCAAGGCGCTGGACGGCGAGGACCTGCGGCGGGCGCTCAAGGGCGTGTCGCTGCTCGGCATCCGCTCGCGCACCCAGATCACCGATGAGGTGCTGGAGGCGGCCGACCAGCTTCTCGCAGTCGGCTGCTTCAGCGTCGGCACCAACCAGGTCGATCTGCTGGCGGCGCGCAAGCGCGGCATTCCCGTGTTCAACGCGCCGTTCTCTAACACGCGCAGCGTCGCCGAGCTCGTGATCGGCGAGATCGTGATGCTGCTGCGGCGCATCTTCCCGCGCTCGGTGTCGGCCCATGAGGGCGGCTGGGACAAGTCGGCGACCGGTAGCCGCGAGGTGCGCGGCCGCACCCTCGGCATCATCGGCTACGGCAATATCGGCTCGCAGCTCTCGACGCTGGCCGAAGCGATAGGCATGCGCGTGATCTACTTCGACCGCACCGACAAGCTCCGCCACGGCAACACCGAGCCGGTCGAGAAGCTGGAAGAGCTGCTGGCGCTGAGCGACGTCGTCAGCCTGCACGTGCCGGAGACGCCGGAGACCGCCGGAATGATCGGCGAGAAAGAGCTGCGGGCGATGAAGCCCGGCTCCCTCCTGATCAACAACAGCCGCGGCACCGTCGTCGATCTCGATGCGCTGGCGGCTGCTCTGCGCGACGGCCATCTCGCGGGTGCCGCCATCGACGTGTTTCCGGTCGAGCCTTCCTCGAACTCCGATCGCTTCAAGAGCCCGGTGCAGGGCCTCGGCAACGTCATCCTCACCCCGCATATCGGCGGCTCGACCGAGGAGGCGCAGGAGCGCATCGGCGGCGAGGTGGCGCGCAAGCTGGTCGACTTTTTCATCACCGGCTCGACCACCGGGGCGGTGAATTTTCCGGAGGTACAGCTGCATCTGCGCCCCTCCGGCGCGCGCTTCAGCCACGTCCATCGCAACGTGCCCGGCATGCTGCGCCGGCTGAACGAGGTCTTCCTCCAGCGCGACATCAACATCGCCGCGCAATATCTGGAGACCGCCGGCGACCTCGGCTACGTCGTGCTCGACGCCGACCTCGGCGCCCAGGATTCAGGCGCGCTGCTGCAGCAGATCCGCGGCCTCGAAGGTACGGTCGGTGCGCGGCTGGTGTTCGAGCATTAGCGCAGCTCATTGACGGCCGGCAGGAGGTCGCCTTGAATGCGGCCTCCTGGCGGAGCAAACAAGAACAGACAAAGCAAGGGGGAAACGATGGCGCGCAGGATTGCGAAGCTGTGTGTGTGGCTCGTCGAAGCCGCGGCAGCGATCGGAGCAGGCTCCGCTTCAGCGGTGACGCTGGCCGAGGACGCGGACACGGTCTGCAGGGGGCTCGTCGGCGGCACCGACGCCGTGAAGATCGATTCGACGACGTTGCTGGCGCCGTCGCAACTGGCCGTCGCCGAACGCGGCCCGACGCCGTCGGGGCGCGTCACGCCGGCCAATCCCGGCTTCTGCAAGGTGCTCGGCCATATCGATCCCACCGATCCCAAGGCGCCGCCGATCAGGTTTCAGGTCAATTTGCCGGTCGAATGGAACGGCCGCTCGCTGCAATATGGCGGCGGCGGATTCAACGGCGTGCTGATCACCGGCCTGGCGCTGCCGCCGGCCTATCCCTTCGACAAGCCGTCGCCGCTCGCGCGCGGCTTCGTCACCTACGGCACCGATTCCGGCCATGAGTCGAAGCCGGGCGAGCCGCCGCAGCTGTTCGCGCTCAACGACGAAGCCTTCGAGAATTTCGCCCATCGCGCCTACAAGAAGGTGCGCGATGCCGCCGTCGCGCTGATGCAGCGCGCCTACGGCAAGATGCCGGAAAAGATGTACTTCATGGGCTCGTCCGAAGGCGGCCGCGAAGGCCTGACGATGGCGCAGCGCTATCCCGACGATTTCGACGGCATTTTTGCCCGCGTGCCCGTCATCAACTGGGTCGGCTTGCAGCATGCCGGCACGCGTTCCGGGCTCGCGACCATGGGTGACGGCTGGATCAACCCGGCGCAGGTGAAGCTCGTGGGCGATGCCGTGCGAGCCGCTTGCGACAAGGCCGACGGCTCCGATGACGCGCTGGTGCAAGATCCCGTTGCCTGCAAGGCGGCGTTCAAGGCGGAGACGCTGCGTTGCGCGGGCGGCAAGACGGGCGATCAGTGCCTCACCGACGCACAGATCAAGGCGATCGACACCCTGCATGCGACCTACAAATTCCCGTTCGCGCTCGCCAACGGTCTCGACGATTATCCGGGTTGGGGCGTGTCGGGCGAGGACACGCCGGCGGTTGGCCCGACCGGCGGCTGGGTCGCGTGGTGGCTCGGCACGGCGCCTCCCGCGCAGCCGCCTGCGCCCAATAACGGCATCGCCTGGATCTACGGCGCCGGCGGGATTCAATACGTCTTCGCGCGCGATCCCAAGCTCGACGTGACGACGTATAAGCCCGAAGAGCACAAGGCACGGTTGCTCGAGGTCTCCAGCTTGATGGATTCCACCGATCCCGACCTCAGCCGCTTCCGCGCTCGCGGCGGCCGGCTGATCATGCTCGAGCACATGGCGGATTACGCGCAGAGCCCCTATGCCGGCATCCGCTATTTCGAGAGCGTCGAACGCAAGCTCGGCAAGGCCGAGACGGCCGAATTCGCGCGGCTCTACACCGCGCCCGGGGTCGACCATGTCGGCTCCGGCGCGCCGGCCAATGTCGACATGCTGAGCGCGCTGGTCGACTGGGTCGAGAAGGGCAAGGCGCCCGGCGACCTCGAAGTCGCCGAGCAGAAGGTCGAGGCGCCGTCGTTTGCGACGCTTCGCGCCCTGCCGCTGTGCCGCTGGCCAGCTTGGCCGCACTACAAGTCCGGCCCGGTGACGGAGGCGTCGAGCTTCATGTGCGCGCCGTGAGGGACGGCGCGCCGCTCGGGCGGAGCGTCACCCCGTCGCCATGGCTTGCGCGCCGCCGAGCAGCTGCGCGTTAAGCCGGCCGCCGGAGAACAGCATGTCGTCAAGCGCCTCGTCGATATCGGCGGAGATCACGGTGTTGCCGCCGTCCCGCGCGATGCTTCCCTGCGCCAGCCGCCGCATCAGCTCCTTGATGAAGGCGCAACTCGTGCCCTCGCTGCGCCGGGCAGCCTCTGCTACCACCGCCCCGTCGAGCGACAGTCCCTTGCCGTAGAGCCGGACCAGCTTGCCGCGGCCGGTCTCGTCGGGCAGCGGCACTTCGATAGCTTGATCGATGCGGCCGGGGCGACCCGCGAGAGCTCCCTCGAGGTCCTCTGGCCGGTTGGTGGTCAGGACGAACAGGATGTCGGCATCTTCCTTCAGCCCGTCCATCTCGTTGAGCAGCTTGTTCAGCATGGATTCCTCACACGGCCCCATGTCATCGCGGTCACGGGCGATGAGATCGACATCCTCGATCACCACCATCGACGGCTGGAGCAGCCGTGCCAGGCTCATATAGGCGCCGAGCAGACCGATCTGTTCGGCCGTGATGATAAGCGTCGTATGCCCGGGCAAATGCGTTGCGAGATAGCGGATCGTGTGGGTCTTGCCGGTGCCCGGCGGCCCGTACAGCAAGATGCCTTTGCGTGTCGATTGGCCCAGCCGGCGCAATTGGTCTCGGGTGTTAACGAAGGTCAGAACGTTGCGATCGAGCAGCCGCAGGGTCTGCTCCGGCAGGATCACCTCGTCGCGCGCGACCTGCGGCAAGCGATGCACCGTGATGCCGCGCGAGCGACCGCGATAGTCGGAGTCGGCATCGAGCGACAGGATCTTGCCGCGATAGGTCCGCGCAGCCTGTACGGCTTCTTCCAATTCACTGAAGCATTGCTGGACGAGAGCCGCGCCGGCGGAACCTGAGGGCACCAGGATCTCGATCCGAATTCCGGGCTCGCGACTGTATTCGCGGTGTGCACAGAGCAAAACCGCATAGCGGAGATGATCCTGCTCACACAGCCACAGTCCGTTATCCAGACACTTGACCGGGCTCTTCTCGCCTACGTCGACGTCGGAATATTGCAGCGGAGCGATTGCGATCGCATAGCGGCCCTCCTTGAGCAGTCGTGGAATCGACAGCGTTTCGTAGCGTTGCTCCTCGTTCAGCCCGAGCAACCGGATGGCCTTGCCGAAGAGACGGTCGACCGCTGCCTGGAGATCGACCCGCATGTGGCCTGGAAATTGGCGGATCGTGGTCACGAGTTTGCTGCGCGCGGTGCTGGCCAGGTGCCAATCGAGAACGTCGCAAGCAAAGTCGAAATTCTCCTCTTGTTCGTTCGAGGGCTCATCCGCCGCACGCATGCATTCGCTGCACAGCCAGACCGTGCGGCTGCCGATACGCACGTCCGTCTGTCCCTCCGGCTTGCCACAGAGTTCGCAAGGAGTCGTGACTGCCTCAAGCGTGACCTGCAGTTGGTGGCCGGCCAAGCCGATGGATTGTTGCGCAGACTTGAAAAGGGCTTCGGCAACTGATTGCGGGTAAGGTCCGCAAATCGCTTTTTCCTTCTGCTCTATCTGGGTGATTAGCGCGGTCGCTTCACGGTCTGACTTGCCGAAAATTTGACGAAGTAGATTCATCACGAATTGGTTCGGCGTATCATCGTCATTATGAATTACGAGCAGGGTCGACTGGTTCTCGCCACACACACTGTTCATCACGAAAGGTCTCCGGGACAATCTATGATTGAATAGAACGAATAGGGAACATAAAAAGGAGCGGCCGTCAAGCGTGCCGGCCGCGACAAATTGCGATCGATGGGCAAGAGTCCTCGTGCGCTTGTGCGGCCCTGTTCCTCGACGGCTGCCGCGGCCCATCGACCTAGCCGCCACCCTTTGACAATCCGATCCGTCTCGGCTATCTATTTCGCATGCGAAATAAAGCGGCCGGCGCGAGGCATCATCGGCTGATCTACCTGCTGAGCGTTGCGCAGCGGCGCTTGCAGCGCTGGATGGCGGCGCAGCCGGGGAGCGAGGTGACGCCGGCGCAGGCGGGGCTGTTGTTCATCCTCGGCAAGCAGGACGGCGTGCTGATGGGCGAGGCGGGCGCGGCGCTCGATCTGGGGCCGGCCGGCATTTCCGGCCTCGTCGACCGCACGGCAGCTGCAAAATTGATCGAGCGGCGGGCCGATCGCGAGGACGGGCGCGCCTGGCGCGTCTGGCTGACGCCGAAGGGCCGTGCAGCGCTCGCGCAGGCGAAGGCCAACGCAGCACAGGTCAACGCGGCGTTGACGGACGGATTTACCAGCGCCGAGATCGACATCGTCGCGCGCTGGCTGACCAGCATTCAGGACAAGTTTCCAAGAGAATCTTCGAGAGACCTTTCGAGAGATCCAGAGGAATAGAGGAGAGCCCCATGACCGAGCATGTCCGAACCGAAAACAACAGCGGAATTCTCACCCTCACGCTGGCGCGCCCCGACAAGAAGAACGCGCTGACGGATGCGATGTACGGCAAGCTCGCCGACAGCATCGAATCGGCCGAGTTCGATGCGTCGGCCCGCGTGATCCTGATCCGCGGCGAGGGCGACATGTTCACCGCCGGCAACGACGTCGGCGAATTCGCCGCGGTCGCATCGGGCAAATCGGAAGGCAGCCGCAACGTCGTGCGCTTCATCCAGTCGCTGGCGCGCTGCACCCGGCCGCTGGTCGCAGCCGTGCAGGGCCGCGCCGTCGGCGTCGGTACCACGATGCTGCTGCATTGCGACCTCGTCGTGCTCGCCGACAATGCGCTATTGTCGACGCCCTTCGTCAGCCTCGCGCTGGTGCCGGAAGCCGCCTCAAGCCTGCTGATGCCGGCGCGCATCGGCTACGCCCGCGCCTACGAGATGTTCGCGCTGGGCGAGACGGTGCCGGCCAAATCCGCGCTGGAATGGGGCCTCGCCAACCGCGTGGTGCCGCTCGACAAGCTCGATGCCGAGGCGCTCGCGCTGGCGCAGCGTCTTGCCCGCCAGCCGGCCGGCGCACTCGCCGCCACCAAGAAGCTAATGCGCAACGGCGAGGCGCTGGTCGCGCAGATGAATGCCGAGGGCGAGCAGTTCGGACTGCGTCTGCGCACCGCCGAGGCGCGCGAGGCCTTCACCGCTTTCGCCGAGCGTCGCCCGCCGGATTTCACCAAGGTTGCGTGATATCCGGGGTTGCATGAAGGTTTGTCGGGGCCGCGAACTCACGGCAATTCGATTAAAACCTTAACGAAACATTGGCATGTCGCGGGGCAAGGTGGCGCTCGAAAGAGTAGGCCCCCGACCCAGGCCCCCGACACCATGGCAATGTTTAAGAAATCGGTAAGTTCGCTCCTCCTGACATTGATGGCCCTGCTGGCTGCCGGTGCGCTGGCCTCTACGGCGATCCAGATGGTCGGGGCGTTCGGCCGCTACAGCGACAGTCTCGAGACCGCGCGGCTTGCCGCCGCCGACAAGGCGATCTTCCATGGCGTGCTGGCGCTGCGCAACAATCGCGGCGATGCGCAGAGTGCGATCCTCGGCGAGGACGATCCACGCGCCAAACTCGGCGACGCGGAAAAGGCTGAGCAGGGAGGCTATGACGCGATTGGAGCAGCGCTCGCCACCATCGATTTCGCCCGCCGCGACGAACTCGCGAGCACGCTGAAGCAGCGCTGGAGCGAGGCCGCTCCGAAATTCCAGCTGTTCTATGATGAGGCCAAGCTTCCGCGCGGCGATCGCAAGATGGAGCGCACCAATGCCTGGTACGATTCCGTCACCAAGGTGATCGACACGGCCAACCTCGCCTCCACCGCGGTGTCGAACCGCGCCTGGATGAACGACCCCTTCATCGCCCGCATGATCCAGGTCCGGCGCTTCGCCTGGCAGGTGCGCGACCGTTATGGAATCCATTGTTCGTCCCTTCGCTCGAACGTCAACAGCAGCAAGCCGCTCGACGACGCCCAGAAGCGGTCAGTGGCGCAATGGGATGGCACGATCGCCTCCGGCTGGACCGGCATGGCCGAGTTGCTGGCTGCGCCCGACGTGGCGGCGGAGCTGGTTACGGCAGCGACGGACGCGAAGGCCAAGACCGACGGTGCCCTCAAGCAGATCGGCGAGCTCACCAAGAATTTCGACGGCAGCGGCAAACCCGCGATGCCCGCCTCGGAATGGAATACGCTGTGTCAGTCACCCTTCGCGTCCATCGTCGCGGTGGCGAACAAGGCGCTCGACCAGTCGATCGCGCGGGCGGAGACGGTGCAGGCCAAGGCGCTCGCCAATCTCGTCGTGCAGTCGCTCGCGTTCCTGCTTGCGCTGGCCGTGACCCTGGCCGGCGTGTTCGTGGTGCGCAACCGCCTGATGCGCCCGGTGCGCGCCATCCTCGGCGCCATCGCCAAGATCAGCTCCCGCGACTACGCAACGCCCGTTCCGCAATCCAGATATCCCGACGAGTTCGGCACCATGGCGGCCGCGCTCGAAAGCCTGCGCGAAAGTGCGGCGACCGCGGAAAGTCTGGGCCGGGAACGCGAATCGCAGCAGGCGCTCCAGCTCGCCCGCTCCGGCACCGTCGATGCGGCCTGCCGCAGCTTCGACGACACCGTGCAAGCCGTCATTCACAGCGTTGCGGCGTCGACGAAGGAGCTCGATGCCACCGCGACCGACGTGCGCTCGCTGGTTTCGGAATCGGGCAGCCAGACCGCGGCGGTCTCCTCCTCCGCCGAGCAGGCCACCAACAATCTCGAGACCATCGCGGCCGCGACCGAGGAACTCTCCGCGTCCGTCGGCGAGATCTCCGCACAGGTGCAGGCCAGCGCCCGCGAGGCCCGAGAAGCCGTGTCGCAGGCAGCGCAGACCAATGCAACGGTCGAGATCCTCGATCAGACCGCTGGCCGCATCGGCGAGGTCGTGAAGATGATCAACGCCATCGCAGGTCAGACCAACCTCCTGGCGCTGAACGCCACCATCGAAGCTGCGCGCGCGGGCGAGGCCGGCCGCGGCTTCGCCGTCGTCGCCGGCGAGGTCAAAAGCCTCGCCTCACAGACGGCGACGGCGACGGAAGAGATCTCCCGCCAGGTCGCGGAGATCCAGGGCGCGACGGGCCAGGCGGTGACCGCGATCCGCGCAATCGGCGGCGCCATCAGCGGCATCGACGAGAAGATGACGGCGATTGCGGCAGCGGTCGAACAGCAGCGCGCGGCCACCACCGAAATCTCCCGCAACTTCCAGCAGGCCGCGCAGGGAACCCGCGAGGTCACCGACACCATCGGCAGCGTCGCCAGGCTCAACCAGGAGACGGGCAACGCCGGCTCGGTGCTGTCGGAGTCCGTGAAGAAAATGTCGGCCGACGCCGATCGTCTCCGCGTCGCGGTCGAGGGCTTTTTGGGAGCGGTGAAGACGGCATAGCTTCGACAATCCTCCATCCCCACGTCGCGCGATCGGTATTGCCGCCGATGCGCACGGCGGGTACATCTGTGACGCTGCGCCATGGGAGCGCTGCAGATGCAGAGAAGATCAGGGATGGAGAGTTCGATGCCGGTCACGCCACACCACAAGGCCCAGCGCCCTTATCGCGGCGTGTTCCCGGTCGCACCCACCATCTTCGACGAGCGCGGCGAGCTCGATCTCGAGGGACAGCGCCGCTGCATCGATTTCATGATCGATGCCGGCTCGAATGGTCTGTGCATCCTCGCCAATTTTTCCGAGCAGTTCGTACTCACCGATGCCGAGCGCGAGACCGTGATGCATGCGGTGCTGGAGCATGTCGCGGGCCGCGTTCCCGTGATCGTCACCACCACGCATTTCAGCTCGGCCGTCTGCGCCGCGCGTAGCCAGCAGGCCGAGGCGGCCGGTGCCGCGATGGTGATGGTCATGCCGCCCTATCACGGTGCAACCTTCCGTGTGCCCGAGAAAGGCGTCGTCGAGTTCTTCAAGGTGCTGTCGGGCGCGATCAACATTCCGATCATGATCCAGGATGCACCTGTCGCCGGCACGCCGCTGTCGGTCGAGCTGCTCGCGCGACTGGCGCGCGATTTCTCCAACATCCGCTATTTCAAGATCGAGGTGCCGGGCGCCGCGTCAAAGCTGCGCAGCCTGATCGAGATGGGCGGCAGCGATATCGAGGGTCCCTGGGACGGCGAGGAGGCGATCACGCTGCTCGCCGATCTCGATGCCGGCGCCACCGGCGCGATGACCGGCGGCGGCTATCCCGACGGCATCCGCCAGATCATCGATCCCTATTTCGCCGGCAAGCGTGAAGAGGCGAAAGCCGCCTACGAACGCTGGCTGCCGCTGATCAATTACGAAAACCGCCAATGCGGCCTGATCGCCTGCAAGGCGATGATGCAGGCCGGCGGCGTGATCAAGTCCGACACGGTGCGGCATCCGTTGCAACCGCTGCATCCGGCGACGCGTGCAGGGCTGCTGGAGTTGGCCAAGGAGCGCGACGCGCTGGCGCTGCGGTGGGGGAAGTAGCCTCCGCCGTCGGTCCCGGACAAGCGCGCCCGAAGGTTATGTGTCCCGCCCCCCGTGCGCAATTGCGCACCAGGCCGGGACTGAGTGTGAGGTGGGCGCCCTGGCCTGATCCCGCCAGCTTCCATCTGGCTGAAGGCGTCGAATTAACGCGGTTCGGGCAGTTTCCCGCAGCCCGGGGATGACATATTGTACGCTCGCCAACCAGGCCCGCGGAGCAACTCAAGACATCGCGCAACAGCTCTTCATTATGCCGCTATTCCGAACCAGGTTGGTGCGAACCAACGAAACAGGGAGGCAGTGCCATGACGATGAGGCCGGATCCCACCTTTCACGCATCGCCCAAGCTTGCGATGGAAGCACCTGCGGAGAACTTTGCCTACACGTTGCTGCTCAGTCCGGATTTCTCAAAACCGGATGCTCTCGCGGTCATCGACGTCAAGCCGGGATCGCCGACCTACAGCCAAATCGTCCACACCGTGACGATGCCCAACAAGGGCGATGAGTTCCATCACTTCGGCTGGAATGCCTGCTCCTCCGCCTTGTCGCCGCTCACTGGGCATGCCTTCATCGAGCGGCGCTATCTCATCATCCCCGGGCTGCGCTCGTCGCGGATCTACATCATCGATACCAAGCCCGATCCGACCAAAGCCAAGATCCACAAGATCATCGAGCCCGAGGAAGTCTTCAGAAAGACCGGCTACTCGCGGCCACATACCATCCATTGCGGGCCGGACGGCATCTATGTGAGCACGCTGGGCGGCGGGGGCAAGGACGGCACCAACGGGCCTCCAGGCGTCTTCATCATGGATTGCGAGACGTTCGAGGTCCTTGGACGATGGGAGATCGACCGCGGTCCGCAGACGCTGCACTATGATTTCTGGTGGAACCTGCCGCGCGACTACATGGTGACGAGCGAATGGGCGTTGCCGCCGCAGTTCGAGAACGGGATCGTCCCGGAAGATCTGCTGGCGAACAAATATGGCCATCGTCTCCACTTCTGGGATCTCCGCGCCCGTCGCAACGTGCAGACCATCGACCTCGGCGCCAATCATCAGATGGCGCTGGAGGTACGGCCGGCGCACGATCCGGTTCGCGAATACGGCTTCGTAGGCGTCGTTGTCGACACCACGAATCTCGAAGCCTCGATCTGGACCTGGTGGCGCGAAGGCGGAAAATTCCATGCGGAGAAGACGGCGACGATCCCGCCCGAACCCGCGCCAAAGGAGAAGCTCCCGCCGCTGCTCCAGGGCTTTGGCGCCGTGCCGCCGCTGGTGACCGACATCGACCTGTCGATGGATGATCGTTTTCTCTATGTCTCGTGCTGGGGCACGGGTGAAATGCGCCAGTACGACGTGAGTGATCCGCGAAAGCCGAAGCTTGCGGGCTCGGTTCACATCGGCGGCATCGCGCGCCGCACCCCCCATCCGAACGGCAAGGCATTTGCGGCCGGCCCACAGATGGTCGAGATCAGCCGCGACGGCAGGCGCGTGTACTGGACCAATTCGCTCTATTCCACCTGGGATGACCAGTTCTATCCCGATGGCGTTCCGGGTGTGGAAGTCATCGCCAATGTCGGTCGCAATGGCGGCCTCGAGCTCGACAAGAACTACTTCGTGAGCTTCCCCGACGGATATCGTGCGCACCAGATCAGGCTGGAGGGCGGCGATTGTTCGACGGACTCCTTTTGCTACCCATCGGCCTAGATTGGGCACACGCGAGCCAGGGCTGGCTGTGGCTCGCTCTTGTTGCGAGCGGTCTCTATCACGGGGTCAATCCGGGAATGGGTTGGCCGCTCGCCGTTTCGGCCGGGCTCATGGACAAGAGCCCGCGCGCGCTCTTTCGTGCGTTGTGGGCTCTGGCGGCCGGACATCTCCTGGCAACGCTTCTCGTGCTGCTGCCATTCGCGTTCCTGCTCGTGCTGGCCGAGTGGCAGCGCTCGATCCAGCTCGGCGCGAGCCTTCTCGTCATCGGCTTCGGCGTCTATCGGCTGGTCGAGCGGCGCCATCCGCGCACGCTGGCACGAATTCCGCCAACGCAATTGGCGCTCTGGTCATTTGCCGTTGCCATTGCTCATGGCGCCGCCTTGATGCTCGTGCCGATCTATCTCGGGCTCTGCCAGGCCTTCGAACTCGATGCCGGCCATGAGGCCGCCGGCGCGCTGATCAAGGCGAGTCTCGGGATGGCGGTGCTGGTGTCTTTGGTGCACGTTGCCGCCATGGTCGGCGCCGGCGGATGTCTGGCGTGGCTGGTCTACCGCCATCTGGGATTGAGGTTGGTCTCGCGAAGCTGGTTCAATCTGGATGTGATCTGGGCGACCAGCCTCATTCTGGTTGGCGTTGTGGCGCTCGTCTTCAATTTCGCGAGCTGGCACTGACGCTTACTGCGTCAAAGCCCACTCGCCGATGATGCGGAAGCGAGCCTTGGCGTCATCCTGCTTGAACAGCGCGACGCGATCGATCGCAAGCGTCTCGAGACCGAGCGCGGCAAACCGTCCCCGCAGCATTTCCAAAATCGGCCCGCGCCGGTCCGCGTCGAGCCGGCCCGTCAGGGTCATGTGGAAGCGGAATTCCTCCATCACGTAAGGATAGCCCCAGCGGTCGAGATAGTGGCGTTGCCGTTCGTTCAGCTTCTCCGGCTTGCGCCGCGCACGGCCTTCCGCGCTCAGCGGCGCGCGGAAGCAATCGAAGTCGCGGGCGCAATCGGCGGCGAGCTGCTGGAGTTCGCCGACCGGCTCCGCGGGAATGACGGCGATGAAGCCGCTGATGGAATCGACGACCGGGCGGATCACTGGAATTGCGCGCGCCCTGCCGGCGAATGTCGCGCAGGCCGCAACAAGCTCGACCTCGCTCCTGTCGGATGCCAGCGGCATCGGCGCCTTCAGCGTGCCGTGAAAGCCGTATTTGCGGGGATCGGCGGTGACATCACGCCAGTCCGGAGCCGTGCGCAGCGCCTCGTCCGGGAACGGCAGCTCACGGCCGGTATGCGCATCATAGCCGAGCAGTTCGGCACCGAAGCGCGAGACGGCGCTGTCGGCACCGGCGGCATGGTAGATCGCGTAGCGGGGAAAATCTGTCATCGACCGAACATAACCGGTTTATGCCGCGACGACAGCCTCGCGCGGCGTCGTCGCCGCGCTGAGCAGCCGTGTCGCTTCGGTCAGGTGCACGAGCTTTCCGGCTGCGATCACCGCGACGAGACGCGGCCGCAGCGGCACGCGGTCGTCCACCAGCAGAATGTCGGCGCGGCGCCCTTCCGCCAGCACGCCGCGATCGGCAAGACCGGTTGCGTGCGCTGGTCCAGCGGAGACCAGATTCCAGGCTTCCGTCAGCGGCAGCACGCCATCGGCGGCGAGGCGGAACGCGGCGAGCAGCTGCGCGGGATAGTAATAGTCCGATGCCAGCACCGAGCAGAGGCCCTTGGCGATCATGTCGGATGCCTTGGTCCAGCCGGTGTGGCTGCCGCCGCGCACGACGTTCGGCGCGCCGTAGACGATGGCATCGCCGGCCGTTGCGGCGGCACGCGCGGTTTCTTCGTTGATCGGAAACTCCGCGATCGCCACGCCCATGGCGCGAAAGCCCTGGCGCATCGCCGGTGTCGCATCGTCATGCGAGAGCATCCGCACCTCGGCGGCGCGGGCCGTCGCGGCAAGCCGCGACACGGAAGCCGGCACCTCGCTGGCGCGCGAAAGCACGCCGTCGACCAGCCGGTCGAACGCCTCGCTCGACAGGCCGGTACGCCCCACCATGCGGTTGCGCTTGCGGGGCTTGGCCATGTCCCCAACCGTGCCGTCCATGTGGTCGTTGAAGGCGAACAGGTCGACGCGGCCCTCAGTGAGCCACACGCCGATCTCGGCTTCGGCGTCGAGATTGTAGGTCTCGTGGCGCAGATGGAAGCGGGTGTCGGCCGCGAATTGCGGGCGCTGCCGTTCGATCGCCTCCATCAGGCCGCGCGCGTTGTCGGCACTGCGCAGGCCCGGCTCCCACGAACAGGTCGTGGCGTGAAACACCGTGGTGATGCCGTTGCTGATCGCCTGGCGGTCGCTGTCGGCGAGCGCGATGTCGATCGGAAAGTCGACCCCGGCGCGCGGCATCATCTGCCGCTCGAAGGCATCGCCATGCAGATCGACGATGCCAGGCAGCACCAGCAGGTTGCGCGCGTCGATCGCAAGCCGCGCCCGGCCGCGCGAAGCATCGACCGCGGCGATGTCCTGTCCGGACAGGGCCAGCGAAGTCTCGACGAGCTCGGAGCCGATCAGCGTCCGGCCGCCCTCAAGGAAAATGTCTGTCACGCGACCGCGCTTCGTTTGCTGCCAAGAGGACTGTTGAGAGAACTTGCCCGTGCTTCATATGCCGAGAGGAATTCTTCAATCCCGAGCTTGCGGAAATCGGGCAGTGCTTCACGCAATTTGTCGTGATCCCAATCCCACCAGGCGAGGCTGGCGAGCCGTCCGGCGACGTCTTCCGAAAACCGGCGGCGGACGATGCGCGCGGGATTGCCGGCGACGATGGTGTAGGCCGGCACGTCCTTGGTGACGACGGCGCCGGCCGCGATCACCGCGCCGGTGCCGATGTTGCGGCCCGGCAGCACGATCGCGCCATGGCCGATCCAGACGTCATGGCCGATATGGACGTGATGCTGACGCCGCCAGTCGAAGAATTCCGTATCGTCGCTCTCGCCTTCGAAGTAGGCGCTCGAGCGATAGGTGAAGTGCGCCTGGGTGGCGCGGTGCATCGGGTGGTTGCCCGGATTGATCCGAATCATCGCCGCGATCGAGCAGAACTTTCCGATGGTGGTGTAGGTGATCTGGGCGTCGTTCACGACATAGGAGTAATCGCCCATCGCCACTTCGTGCAGGATCGTGCGCGCGCCGACCTCGGTGTAGGCCCCAAGCCTGGTGTCGTGCAGCTTGGCCGAGGGATCGACGGTCGGCTGGACCGAAAGCGCTTTGGCGGCCATGTTGCATCCGAACGAGAGGGCGGGCGTTTCTCTTCGAGCGGCCTGATGACAATGTCATGACGATGCGATGACAGGGGATGAGGTGTGTAGGATCGCCGCACCGCAGCGCGCATGTCACACAAGTGTCAAGCGCCGGCGCTAGCGGTGGGTCCCAGCTACTCTGGAGCGCTGCATGCTGGTGGTTGAAGGTCTGACGTGTCGCTTTGGCGCGAAAGCCGCGGTGGACGACGCTTCATTTCAAATTTCGCCCGGCGGCTTCGTCGGCGTGATCGGACGCTCGGGCGCCGGCAAGTCGACCCTGCTGCGGACCATCAACCGCCTCGCGACCCCTTCGCAGGGCCGCATCCTGTTCGACGGCCTCGACGTCACCGCGCTGCGCGGCAAGGAGCTGCGGCAGTGGCGGGCGCGCTCCGCGATGATTTTTCAACAGTTCAACCTGGTCGGCCGGCTCGATGTTCTCACCAACGTCCTGATGGGCCGGCTCGCGACCATGCCGGCCTGGCGCTCGCTATCGCAGACCTGGCCCGAGCGGGACAAGGCGCTGGCGATGTCCGCGCTCGAGCAGTTCGACATCGCCCCGCTCGCGGCCCAGCGCGCCGACCAGCTCTCCGGCGGCCAGCAGCAACGCGTGGCGATCGCCCGCGCGCTGGTGCAGCAACCCGACATCATCCTCGCCGACGAGCCGATTGCCTCGCTCGACCCGCGCAACACCAAGATCGTGATGGATGCGCTGCTGCGCATCAACAAGCACTTCGGTATCACCGTGCTCTGCAATTTGCATTCGCTCGATCTGGCGCGCAGCTATTGCGACCGCCTGATCGGCATGGCGCAGGGTCGCGTGGTGTTCGACGGCGCGCCGGCTGAGTTGACCGACCACGTTGCGCGTGAGCTCTACGATCTCGAAGCCGCCGAAATCATGGGCGGCATGCCGGTGTCGTCGCCTGAAGGCATTCCAGCGCTTGGAACGGCGGCAGCCGCCTGAGCCGCACCGCATCGTTAGTCACCAGTTTTTGCGTCAACCGACCCCAACCGATGAAGAGGGTATCATGATCACTCGCAGATTAGTTCTTGCCGGCGCCGCTGTGCTGGCCTTCACCGCCGCCGCTTCCGCCGAAGACTGGAAAGCCAAATATCCCGAGCTGACCTTCGCGGTCGTCCCGGCCGAGAATGCCTCCGGCGTGACCGAGCGCTGGGCGCCGTTCGTGAGCTATCTCTCCAAGGAATTGGGCGTGAAGGTCACGCTGCGCATCGCCAACGACTACGCGGCCGTGATCGAAGGCCAGCGCGCCGGCAACATCCATATCGCCAGCTATGGCTCGGCCTCGTTCGCTCGCGCCCGCCTGACCGGCGTCAAGACCGATGCCTTCGCCAACGACATCAACGCCGACGGCTCGACCGGTTATTACTCGGTGTTCTTCGTCAAGGCGAGCAGCTCCTACAAGAGCGTCGATCAGCTCAAGGGCAAGAACCTCGGCCTGGTCGACCCGAACTCGACCTCCGGCAACAACGTGCCGCGCTTCGAGCTCGACAAGATGGGCATCGCGGATGCCGACACCTATTTCGGCAAGGTCGTCTTCACCGGCAGCCATGAGAACGCGATACTGGCGCTGGCGCAGGGCACGGTCGACGTTGCGGCCAACCAGTGGACCAGCGACGACGATTCGACGCTGGCGCAGATGCTGACCAAGAACATGCTGAAGAACGCCGACGGCTCGGCGATGAAGAAGGATGACTTCCGCATCATCCACAAGTCCGCGCCGATCATCAACGGCCCCTATGCCTATAATTCCGACCTGCCGGAAGACGCCAAGGCGGCGATCGCGAAGGCGTTCTTCGACGCGCCGGCCAAGGACAAGGCGGCCTTCGACCGTCTCTCCGACGGCCAGAAGAAGGGCTTTCACCCCGCCACCACCAAGGATTGGGATGGCACGATCGAGCTGATCAAGTTCGTCGATGCACTGCGTAAGAAGAAGGCGTCCTGATTTTTGGGACGACGCACTGGAGCCGGGTCGATGGACCCGGCTCTTTCTCTTTTGAGCGAACATTCGCCCTGATCAGATGACCGTCGCGGTTTCGATCCTCCCCGAGCAGCAGCTGGCTGTACTCAATGCCGCCTATCGCCAGGCGGTCGCGCGCAGGCGATGGCGGCTCCTGTTCGGGGCCGTGGTGTTCGCCGCTGCACTGCTTCTCGCCGCGGTCGGCGCGGAAGTGAACTTGCGCACGCTGTTCACCCATTTCGGCAACTTCGTCAGCTATTTCGACCGCATCCTCGCGCTCGACAACGGCCAGCGGGTCTGGACCGATGCCGGTGAGTGGCTGTGGGGCTGGCGCAAATGGCTGAAGATGCTGGGCGAGACCCTGCTGATCTCCTATGTCGGCACGCTAATCGGCGCGACTTTTGCGTTCTGCCTGAACTTCTTCGCGGCTGAAAACACCTCGCCCGCGCCCTGGCTGCGCTTCGTGGTGCGGCGCCTGCTCGAATTCGCCCGCACGGTGCCCGGCATCGTGTTCGCGCTGATCTTCGTGATCGCCTTCGGGCTCGGACCGATGGCAGGCGTGCTGGCGATTGCGATTCACTCCACCGGCGCGCTCGGAAAGCTGTTCTCCGAGATCGTCGAGAACGCCGACATGAAGCCGGTCGAAGGCGTCCGCTCGACCGGCGCGAGCTGGCTCTCCTGCATGCGCTTCGCCATCCTGCCGCAGGTCACGGCAGGCTACGCCAGCTACGCACTGCTGCGTTTCGAGATCAACGTTCGCGAGGCCTCGGTGATGGGCTTTGTCGGCGCCGGCGGCATCGGCCAGGAGCTCGTCGTCGCCATCCGCAAGTTCTACTATTCGGACGTCAGCGCGATCCTGCTCACCATCATTGTCACGGTCTTCATCATCGACATCAGCACCGGCTGGCTGCGTGGCCGGCTGTTCGGCAGGGAGACGCGGACGTGACGGGGCCGCAGGAGATCGACACCGCAGCGCTTCGCGCGCGCTATCCTGACGTGTTCGACCGGCCGGCCTCGGCGCGGCTCGCGATGCCGGCGATGATCGTCGTGGCGTTCGCGATCCTGGTCTACGGCCTCGTCGATCTCGACTTCTCGCCATCGCGCCTCTTCGCCGGCCTCAGCCAGCTCGGCTGGATCAGCCTGATGATGATCCCGCCGGATCCCGGCTCGTCGCTGCCGATCTATCTGAAGGCGCTGGGCGAGACGCTGTCGATCGCGCTGCTCGGCACCACGTTGGCCGCGGTGTTCGCGCTGCCGGTCAGCCTGCTGGCCGCGCGCAACATCGTGCCGTCGAACATCCTGCGCTTCCCGGTCCGCCGCTTCCTCGATTCGATCCGCGGCGTCGATACGCTGATCTGGGCGCTGGTGTGGATCAACGTGGTCGGGCTCGGCCCGTTTGCCGGCGTGCTCGCCATTGCCGTGTCCGATTTCGGCGCCTTCGGAAAACTGTTCTCGGAGGCGATCGAGGGCGCCGACCAGAAACAGGTCGAGGGCATCCGCGCCTCCGGCGGCAGCGCGCTGCACGAGATTCGCTTCGGTCTGCTGCCGCAGGTCCTGCCGGTGATCGCCGGCCAGGTGCTCTATTTCATCGAATCGAACACGCGCTCGGCCACCATCATCGGCATCGTCGGCGCCGGCGGCATCGGGCTCCAGCTCGCCGAGCAGATCCGCGTGCTGGAATGGCAGAAGGTGTCGTTCCTGATCCTGATGATCCTGGTCGCGGTTGCCGCGATCGATTTCGTCTCGGGCAAACTCCGCTTCGCCATCATCGGGCGAAGGGCGGTGGCATAATCGCAGATACCGTAGGCTCCATTTCATGGTTGCTACGACTCCACCAAAAACTCCACCCGCTCCGCGGCAAAGCGCGAATGCTTGGTCACCAGCGGCTTGCCGTCGGGATCGTGATCGGTCGCGTCGACCACCAGGATCGGCCGTCCCAGCGCCAGATCGAGCCGTGCGGCGTCGGTTGCGTCGACGATGCCGGCGGTGATCCGGGTCGCGCCGCGGCGATAGTCGCGGACGCCGTAATGCTCGAGCAGTTTCGTCATCGAGCGTGTCGCCGCGAATACAGCGCCCGCATCGGGAAACAATCCCGCTGACAGCCACGTCGTGGAGACGCAGATCGGCGTGCGGTCGGCGAGGCGGATGGTCTCGATCCGGACCAGTGGCGCGCCGGCCTTGAGACCGAGTTCCCGCGCGAGTTCGCGGGTCGCGACATCATCGGACGCCTCGATCAACCGGCCATGCGGTTCGCGACCCTCCGCGCCGACGATCTCGGAGAAACGGGTCCGCGAGCGCAGCGGGTAGGCGAGCTTCTGCGCCTCGACATAGGTTCCGCTGCCGCGTTCGGCCCGCACGATGCCGCGCTCGGCAAGTGCGGCCAGCGCACGCCGCACGGTGTGGCGGTTGACGCGATAGGTTTCGGCGATCTCCACCTCGCCCGGCAGCTTGTCGCCGGCGGCAAAGCGGCCGTCGGCGATGCCGCGCTCGATGCCGTCGGCAACGAGGCGCCACAACGCGACGCCGGAGGAGGCTGTGTCCTGCATGCTCATGTGGCCGGGAAGCTACTCCAGAAATCACGCCTTTGTCACGAAACAGTCATGGCGCTCCCGTATCAAGTTGTCTAGTATCATAGACAACTTGGATTCGGCAAGTTCTGCAGAAAAGTTCGGTGACTTTGGTGACCCAGCACAACAATCAGCAAGCCCAGCGCAAGGCCGCGATGGCCGTGCTGGCGCACGCGGAGGCGGGCGAGATCGCCGCTCGCCTCCGCGCTCTCGCCCTGCCGGCGCATCAGGATCTGCGCGCGCCGGAAAACGGCCTCGTCATGCTGCGCGGCCGGGTCGGCGGCGACGGTGCGCCGTTCAACCTCGGCGAAGCGACGGTATCGCGCGCCGCGGTCAGGCTTGCGAGCGGCGAGGTCGGTTTCGGTTACACGCTCGGTCGCGACGGTGAGAAGGCGCGGCTGATCGCGCTGTGCGACGCGCTGGTGCAGTCCAGCGATTTCGGCGGCGCGGTGGAGCGGGACGTTATCGCGCCGTTGCGTGAGCAGCTTATGGTCAAACGCAGGCAGGCGGCGGCCGAGACCGCGGCGACGAAGGTTGATTTCTACACCATGGTGCGCGGTGAGGGGTGAGATCATGACCACGATTGCGGAACTGCCGCCGGGGTTCGCCGACAAGGTGCTGTCGGCGCAATCGACCTTTCGTTCGGTCATGGACGCGATGGCGCGGCCGGGTTCGGTGCAGCGCATCGTGCCGGTGGCCGGAACGCCTCATGCGATGATGCGCGGCACGGCCGCGATCGCGCTGACGCTGTTCGACCACGACACGCCGCTCTGGCTCGATGCGCGCATGTCGGAAAGTTCCGATGTCGTGAAATGGCTGAAATTCCACACCGGCGCGCCGGTGGTGCAGGATTCCTCGATTGCGAGCTTCGCGCTGATCAGCGACGGCGGGGCGCTGCCTTCGCTCGAGTGCTTCGCGCTCGGCACCAGCGAATATCCGGATCGGTCGACCACGTTGATCCTTCAGGTCGAGAGCCTGGACGGAGGACGCAGCTTCGAGCTGCGCGGCCCCGGCATCGACGGTGTCGCGACGCTCCGGGCCTCGATCAAGCCGTTCGACCTGTTCGATCGCCTGCGCGTCAACGAAACGCTGTTTCCGCGCGGCATCGATGTGGTGCTGGTCGCCGATGATGCCGTGGTTGCGATCCCGCGCACCACGCGCGTCGTGAACAAGGGAAGCTAGTTGCATGTATGTCGCAGTCAAAGGCGGCGAACGCGCCATCGAGAACGCCCATCGCCTGCTCGCACATGCGCGGCGCGGCGACCCAAGCGTTCCGGAAATCTCTCTCGACCAGATCTCCGAGCAGCTTGGCCTCGCCGTGGACCGCGTCATGAGCGAGGGCTCGCTCTATGACCGCGAGCTCGCGGCGCTCGCAATCAAGCAGGCGCGCGGCGACCTGATCGAGGCGATCTTCCTGGTCCGCGCCTTCCGCGCCACGCTGCCGCGCTTCGGCGCCAGCGCGCCGGTCGAGACCGGCGCGATGCGGGTGCAGCGGCGGGTGTCCTCGACCTTCAAGGACATTCCCGGCGGCCAGATCCTCGGCCCGACCTTCGACTATACCCACCGCCTGCTGGATCCCTCGCTCGCCGAAGGCTTTGTGCCGGAAACACCGGCGACGGCCGAAGCATCGACTGCGCCAACCCCGCGGGTGACCGACATCCTCGGCCGCGACGGGCTGATCGAGTCCTCGCCGCAGGCCGAGGAGGGCGCCAGCGTCGGCGATCTCACCCGCGAGCCGCTGAATTTCCCGGCGGACCGCGATCTGCGCTTGCAGAACCTCGCGCGTGGCGACGAAGGCTTCCTGCTGGCGATGGGCTATTCCACCCAGCGCGGCTACGGCCGCAACCATCCCTTCGCCGGCGAGATTCGCTTCGGTGAGGTCGAGGTCGAATTCTTGGCGGAAGACGTCGGCTTCGCCGTGCCGCTCGGCTCGATCGAGCTCACCGAGTGTCAGATGGTCAACCAGTTCACGGGCTCCGCGACGGAAGCGCCGTGCTTCACCCGCGGCTATGGCCTCGCCTTTGGCCAGAGCGAACGCAAGACCATGTCGATGGCGCTGGTCGACCGCGCGTTACGCGCGCGAGAGCTCGGCGAAGAGGCACTCGCTCCCGCGCAAGATGAAGAATTCGTGATGTCGCATTCGGACAACGTCCAGGCGACCGGCTTCGTCGAGCATCTGAAGCTGCCGCATTATGTCGACTTCCAGTCCGAGCTCGGCCTGTTGCGCAAGCTGCGCAAGGAATTCACTGATGCCAATGCGCCCGACGCCATGAAGGAGGCCGCGGAATGAACGCGCCCGCCTACAATTTCGCCTATCTCGACGAGCAGACCAAGCGGATGATCCGCCGCGCGATCCTCAAGGCGATCGCGATCCCAGGCTATCAGGTGCCGTTCGCCAGCCGTGAAATGCCGATGCCCTATGGCTGGGGCACCGGCGGCGTCCAGGTCACCGCCGCGATCCTCGGGCCCGAGGACGTGCTGAAGGTGATCGACCAGGGCTCCGACGACACCACCAACGCGATCTCGATCCGAAAGTTCTTTGCCAAGACCGCCGGCGTCGCCACGACGACGGCGACGGAAGATGCGACCGTGATCCAGACCCGCCACCGCATCCCGGAGACGTCGCTGCACGAGAACCAGGTGCTGGTCTATCAGGTGCCGATCCCGGAGCCGCTGCGTTTCCTCGAGCCGCGCGAGACCGAAACGCGGCGCATGCACGCGCTCGCCGAATACGGGCTGATGCATGTCAAGCTCTACGAGGACATCGCCCGCTTCGGCCACATCGCGACGGCTTACGCCTATCCGGTAAAGGTCAACGCGCGCTACGTGATGGACCCGTCGCCGACGCCGAAATTCGACAATCCCAAGATGGACAATTGCCCCGCGCTGCAATTGTTCGGCGCCGGCCGCGAGAAGCGCATCTACGCGATCCCGCCCTATACGCAAGTTGTGTCGCTCGACTTCGAGGATCACCCCTTCGAGCCGTATCGCTTCAACGCGCCGTGCGCGCTGTGCGCCGCGGAAAATTCCTATCTCGACGAGATCGTCACCGACGACAAGGGCGGTCGCATGTTCGTCTGCTCCGACACCGATTATTGCGAGGGACGCCAGGCCGCCGGCCATCACGGCAGCCTCAGCGCCGCGCCGTACAAGGAGAAGGCGGGCTCACATGGTTGATCTCGACATGCTCGAAAACGACCAGCCGCTGCTGGTTGCCGGGTCTCTCAGCAAATCCTATGGCCGCATCGCCGCGTGCCGCGACGTGTCCTTTGCGCTCTATCCCGGCGAGGTGCTGGCGATCGTCGGCGAATCCGGCTCGGGCAAGTCGACGCTGCTGCAGCTGCTGTCGGGTCAGCTCGCGGCCAGCGGCGGCCAGGTGTCCTATCGGATGCGCGACGGCGTCACCCGCGATCTTGCCACACTGGGCGAGGCCGAGCGGCGCTTCCTGTTCCGCACCGATTGGGGTTTCGTGCACCAGGATCCCGCGCAGGGGCTGCGCATGGCGGTCTCGGCCGGCGCCAATGTCGGCGAACGGCTGATGGCGGTGGGGTGGAATCATTACGGCCGCATCCGCGATACCGCGTCGGACTGGCTGACCCGCGTCGAGATCGACATCGCACGCATCGACGATGCGCCGCGCACCTATTCCGGCGGCATGCGCCAGCGCCTCCAGATCGCCCGCAACCTCGTCACCGAGCCGCGGCTGGTGTTCATGGACGAGCCGACCGGCGGCCTCGACGTCTCCGTGCAGGCCCGTCTGCTCGACCTCGTGCGCAGCCTCGTTGCCCAGCTGCACCTCGCCGTCATCATCGTCACCCATGATCTCGCGGTCGCGCGCCTGCTGTCGCACCGCGTGATGGTGATGAAGGGCGGCCGCGTCATCGAGACCGGCCTCACCGACCAGGTGCTCGACGATCCCCGCGAACCTTACACGCAGCTCCTCGTCTCCTCGATTCTGCCGCCATGAGCCTTCCAAGAAGAGTTTTCCAATGACCGCAATGATCGACATCGCCGACGCCAACAAGACCTTTACGATGCACCTGCAAGGCGGCGTCGAATTGCCTGTCGTCAGCGGCGTGACCTTCCACGTCGACCCGGGCGAATGCGTCGTGCTATCGGGGCCATCAGGCGCCGGAAAATCGTCGATCCTGAAGATGATTTTCGGCAATTACCGCTGCGACTCCGGCCGTATCGGCATCCGCCATCGCGGCGCGTTGGTCGATCTTGCCACCGCCGAGCCGCGGCAGGTCCTCAACATCCGCCGGGCGACCATCGGCTATGTCAGCCAGTTCCTGCGCGCGGTGCCGCGCGTCGCGACCGTCGACGTGGTCGCCGAGCCCCTGATCGTCAACGGCCTGACGCGCGCGGAAGCGCAACAGCGCGCGGGCGCGCTGCTGCATCGGCTCAATATCCCCGAGCGGCTCTGGCAGCTTCCGCCCGCGACCTTCTCCGGCGGCGAGCAGCAGCGCGTCAACATCGCGCGCGGCTTCATCTCGGATCTCCCGATCCTGCTGCTCGACGAGCCCACAGCCTCGCTCGACGCCGCCAACCGCGCCGTCGTGGTCGAGCTGGTCGCCGAAAAGAAGCGCCAGGGCGTCGCCATGGTCGCCATTGTCCATGACGACGAAATCCGTCATCTGATTGCCGACCGCATCGTCGACGTCACCAGCTTCGCCGCCGCGGCCTGAAGGAAATGGACATGAACGCCAAGTCGAAGGACATCGTGATCGCCAACGCCAGGATCGTGCTGGCCGACCGGGTGATCGAGCAGGGCTGGCTTGCTCTCGCCGATGGACGCATTGCCGAGATCGGTGAGGGCAGGGCGCCTGCGGGGGCAGAGGATGCCGGTGGCGATTTGATCATGCCGGGATTGATCGAGCTCCACACCGACCATCTCGAAGCACATTACGTGCCGCGGCCGAAAGTGTTCTGGAATCCAGTCGCCGCCGTCGTCTCCTATGACGGCCAGCTCGCCACCTCAGGCATCACCACGGTGTTCGACTCGCTCCGGGTCTGGCGCGAGGACGGCGCCGAGGAAGTCGACGGCCGCGCCGGCACGCTCGCCGCCGCGATCACGACCGCGCGCGACGCCGACCTGCTGCGCGCCGATCACTTCCTGCATCTGCGTTGCGAAATCCCGATGCCAAGCGTGGTCGAGGAGGCCAGGGAGCTGATCGACCGTCCCGACGTGCGGCTGATGTCGCTGATGGACCACACCCCCGGCCAGCGCCAGTTCCGCGACGAAGGCAAGCTGCGCGACTATTACCGCGGCAAGGGCGGCGGCAAGACCGACGCCGAGCTCGACCAGCTGTTCGCGAAGCGCTTCGAATATCAGAAGGCCCACGCTGCGACCAACATGCGCGAGATCGTGGCGCTGGCACATAAGTACAAGATCCCGCTGGCGAGCCATGACGATACCACCGAGGAGAACGTCGTGGACGCCGTGCGCGATGGCGTTTCTGTCGCGGAATTCCCGACCACGCTGGAGGCCGCGCGCGGCCTGCATCAGGCCGGCATCGACATCCTGATGGGCGCGCCGAACGTCGTGCGCGGCGGCTCGCACTCCGGCAACATCGCCGCGGTCGATCTCGCCCGCGAAGGCCTGCTCGACATCCTGTCGTCGGACTACATTCCCTCAAGCCTTCTGATGGCTGCATTGCATTTGCCGGAGCACGTGCCCGCCATCAGCCTTGCGGCGGCGATCCGCACGGTGACGAAGGCGCCCGCCGAGGCGGTCGGCCTGTCCGATCGCGGCGAGATCGCCGTCGGCAAGCGCGCCGATCTGATCCGCGTGCACGTCGCGGGCAGCGTCCCCGCGGTCCGCAGCGTCTGGCGCGAAGGGAGCCGTGTCGCATGAGCGAGACCGTCACCGTGGCGGACAAGACGACGGGCGCGATCGGCCCCGGACGGCTCGTGCTCGTGGTCGGCCCCAGCGGCGCCGGCAAGGACACGCTGCTGCGGCTCGCGAGGGCAGCGTGCATCGAGGATCACGACATCGTCTTTCCGCGCCGTGTCGTGACGCGCGAATCCTCCGCCGACGAAGACAATGTCGCGCTTAGCGCCGACGAATTCCGGCGCGCGCGCGAGCATGGGGATTTCGCCGTGCATTGGGAGGCGCATGGGCATTCCTACGCGCTGCCGCTCGACCTCAACGACGATATTCGTGCCGGGCGCGCCGTCGTGGCCAATGTTTCGCGCACTGTGATCGGCGCGCTGCGCGAAGCTTACGCCAATGTCGTGGTGGTCGCGATCACCGCGCCGCCGGATGTGCTGGCGCAGCGGCTTGCCGCTCGCGCCCGTCACAGTGACGGCAATATCTCGGACCGACTCGCGCGCAGCGTGGATGACCAGGCCGCGCAGGCCGACATCACGATCGTCAATGCCGGTAGCGCCGAATACCATGGCCGCCACCTGGTACGCTTGATCAGGAATGAGGGCTGGCACGAGTAGCGGCCAGCGCAACAAGGAGAGTGGAAGAATGTCGGTGATCGAAACGGTCGAGCAGTTAGAGGCCATCTACGGCGTCACCAACGACGCCTCGACCGTGAAAGTCGCCGACCATGTCACTCCGCTCTATCGGGTCTTCATTGAAAAGGCCCCGTTCGCCGCGCTCGCCACCATCGGACCCGAGGGCATCGACTGCTCGCCGCGCGGCGATCTCTCCGGCTTCGTCCGCATTCATGACCCGAAGACGCTGATGCTGCCGGATCGCCGCGGCAACAACCGGGTCGATTCCTTGCGCAACATCGTGCGCGACCCGCGGGTGTCGCTGATGTTCCTGATCCCCGGCTCCGGCAATGCGGTCCGGGCCAATGGCCGGGCCCATCTCTCCATCGATCCCGAGCTGCTCGCCTCGTTCAAGGTCGACGGCAAGGCGCCGCGCAGCGTCATGGTGATGACGGTCGACGAAATCTACTTCCAGTGCGCCCGCGCCATCGTCCGCTCCGACCTCTGGAATCCCGACAAGCGCATCGACCCCAAGACGCTGCCGACGCCCGGCCAGATCCTCGCCGAGATGAGCGAGAACAAGGTCGGCGGCGCGGAGTATGATCGCGCCTGGCCGGCCCGCGCGGCCGCGACGATGTGGTGATGCTCTCTCGTCTCCCTCGCCCCGCTCTTGCGGGGAGCGGGCGGGGTGAGGGGCTCTGAGGTCGCGGGACGTGTTCGGCCTGCATGGTTCGAGACGCCCGCTTTGGCGGGCTCCTCACCATGAGGATCTGGTATCTCGCAGCGAAACGCGACCTCATCCTGAGGGCCCGCCGTGAGGCGGGTGTCTCGAAGGATGGCCGCAGGCGAGCTTCCCGCCACGTTTTCTTCATATGCGATAGCCCCGCTCTGGAGGAGAGAGCGAAGCGGGAGCTCGCTGCGAGTGCTGCGGCTAATTAAATGCCATCCCGCCGCTCAGCGCGACCGTCTGCCCGGTCATGTAGGCGTTGTCGACCAAAAGCATCACGGCCTTCGCCACTTCCTCCGCCGTACCGAAGCGGCCGAGCGGGATGCGGCTGACGAGCTGTGGCTGCCCACTCATCATGTCGGTCTCGATCAGCGACGGCGCCACCGCGTTGACGGTGATGCCCTCCTTGACCAGCCGCGCCGCATAACCTCGCGTGAGGCCCTCCAGGCCGGCCTTGGACGCGTTGTAGTGCGGCCCGATCGAGCCGGCGCCGCGCGCGGCACCGGAGGAGATGTTGACGATGCGCCCCCATTTCCGCGTGCGCATGGCCGGCAGCACCGCCTGCGTGCACAGGAAGACGGATTTCAGGTTGACCAGGATGGTGCGGTCGAAATCGTCTTCGGTGAGATCGTCGATGCCGCGTGTGATGGCGATGCCGGCATTGTTGACGAGGATGTCGATGGGCCCGAGCCCGGCCGCGACGCGCTCGACCATCGCGGTCACGGCCTCGCGCTGCGATACGTCCGCAGCAACGGCGATGGCGCGGCCGCCGCGCTCGCCGATGTCCTCCGCCAATTGCTCGGCCTGCCCGATCCGCTCGCGGCAGTTAATCGCCACGGCCGCGCCGGCCTCGGCCAGCGCGCGGCAGATCGCGGCCCCAATCCCGCGCGAGCCGCCGGTGACGAGCGCCGTGCGTCCCTTGAGATCATCGACCATGCCCGTCTCCTTTACTTGTTCCATGTTTGACCGGACGGTACCACGCCGGTCGCGCGCCTGCGTTGAACTCATCGCGAGATGAATTCGTTTGCCTGCGCTCGTGCCGGAAGGAGTGCTGATGCGCGCTCGTGGCAATTATGGATAGCCATTTCATTGACCGATCGGCCCAAACGCTCGATATTTCCAGGATCGAAACTGCTCTCCGAGCCGAAGCCGCGATATGAAAACCGATCACCAGCGTAATCTTGACGACATGCCTGCGTGCATGACGCGGCGCTGTTTCTCGGCGGCAACCGGCGCCTGTTGTTGTTGCTGACCGCCACCTCACAGCAACCTCACCCAGCAAATCCCAAGACAGGAACGCCGAGACCCCGGCGAACGAGCAGTCATGTCCCAAACTCAATCGAACGCCTACATCATCGAAATCCACGACCGCGCCGCCGGAATCGTCACCCGCGATGCGGGCGGCTTTCGCTTCTTCTCCTCCGAGCGGCTGTTTGACAGCCTCGAAGGTCGCCAGTTCCGCTCGGCCCGCGAAGCCGAGCGCGCCGCCCGCGCCGTGTTCTCCGAACGGAGCCGGCGCGCAAATTCTCCACTCTTCGCCAACTGATCCCATCGAAAGGGCCACGTGATGATCAATCGACGACACATTCTCGCGACGACGCTTCTGCTCGCGGCCGCCTTGGCCGCACCGGCGCGCGCCGAGGACAAGCCGGCGGAAATCCGCATCGGTACGCAGAAGGGCGGCTTCTTCCCGGCGGTGCGCCAGCGTCAGACGTTGGAAAGCGCCTTCAAGCCGCTTGGCATCGAGGTCAGGTGGATCGACTTCCAGTTCGGTCCGCCGTTGCTGGAAGCCATCAATGTCGGCAGCGTCGATTTCGGCTTCGTCGGCGACACCCCACCGATCTTCGCCCAGGCCGGCGGCGCAAGGATACGTTACGTCGCGGCGGTGAAGTCGGACGGCGACAATCAGGCGATCATCGTGCCGAAGGATTCGCCGATCAAATCGCTCGCGGACCTCAAGGGCAAGCGCGTCGCCTTCGGCAAGGGATCGAGCGCGCACAATCTCCTGGTCGCTGCGCTGGAGAAGGCCGGTCTGTCGTGGGCTGATATCACGCCGGCGCCGCTCGCGCCGGCCGATGCCACGGCGGCCTTCGCCAAAGGCTCGGTCGACGCCTGGTCGATCTGGGATCCCTATCTGGCGCTCGCCGAATTGAAGGAGAATGCGCGGGTTCTCGTCTTCGACAAGGACGTGCACAAGCCGAACGCCTACTACATTGCCAACACCGATTTCGTCGAAAAGTATCCGGCGCTGGTGGCAAAGCTCAACACGTCCTTCGCCGCCGAAGGCGTGTGGGCGGAGGCGCATCACGAGGAGGTGGCGAAGGCGCAGGCCGAGGCGACCGGCGTCGACATCGAAGCGGTCCGCCGCTTCGTCAACCGCTCCAGCTATCGCGTGGTGCCGCTCGACGCCGAGGTGGTCAAGCGCCAGCAGGCAGTCGCCGACCGTTTTGCAAAGCTTGGCCTGATCCCGAAACCGGTCAACGTCTCCGACATCGTCTGGACGTGGACGCCGGGTTCCTGAGCGCAACGAGACTCAACTCCGGCGGCGCGCCCTGGTGCGTGCCGCCTTCTTTGCGGCGGCGGAGCGGACCTTGGCGCCCTTGGTGCGGCTCGCCTTGCGCGCGGTGGCCGAACGCGACGCGGCGGTTCGCTGGCTCGCGGCACGCTTGGCCTGTTTCGACAGTGCACTGCGCGACGCGGTCGAGCGCGGCTCCTTCTTCAAGACCTCTTCGACGGCCCGCGACACGCGCGGCCGGCGCTTCGGGGTGCGCTTGCCCTGACCGACCTCATGGGCATATTTGGCGCTGCGGCGCGTCGCCTTCTTGACGCGCCCTTTTCGCGGCGGCGGCAGATCGACGCCGGCACGGCGCGCCTCGGACAGACCGATGGCGATAGCCTGCCGCGGTGAGCGTGCACCATGCTTGCCCTTGCGAATCTTGTCGATCTCGTCCTTGACGAATTCGCCGGCCTGCGTGCTTGCCGATTTGCCGGCACGCTTGTCTTGTCTGGCTTTGCGAATGACTTCTTGTCTTGGCATAGGTCCGGTTCCCTCTGGATTTCACAGGGATGTCTGACCGCAACGCGCAAGATGGACGATTGATCCTGTCAGTTCCCTAGCGCAGCCAGCAGTTCATCGGGGCGCTCGGCCATGATCATGTGGCCGGCGCCCGGCACCACGACGGTCTTCGCATGCGGGATCGCCGCTGCGAGCGCCTTGCCGGCCTTCACCGGCGTCATCATGTCCCGCTCGCCGAGGATGAGCGTCGTGGGCACCGTCACGCTCGCGGCTGCTTGAAGCGCATTGGCGTAAGCATTGCACGCGGACAAATCCCTGAACAGCACTCCCGGCTCGCAAGTCTTGAGAACGGCCTGCGCGCCGCCATGCATCCACAGGCCCGGTGCGAGGCTGCCGCCGAGCTCGGCGTTGAAGCCGAGGCCCCAGATCGAGACCATGTCGACGGCGTCCTGGTCGTTGGCCTCGGCCGCCTTCAGCAGATCCGGGCCGACCGTCATGGTCGCGGCCGTGCCGATCAGACTCAGTGCGGAGACTTTTTCGGGATGCCGTGCCGCCGTTTCCAGCGAGATCAGCGATCCCATGGAATGGCCGATCAGATGCGCCTTCGCAGCTCCGGCTGCATCGAGCAGGGCCGCCGTCCAGTCGGCCATCTCGGCGATGCTGCCAAGCGAAGGTCCGGCCGAGCGGCCGTGACCGGGCATATCAGGCGCCAGCACGCCAAATCCGTGATGGGCGAACCAGCGCGTGTGCAGCGCCCAGGTCGAATGATCGAAGCCGGCGCCATGGAGAAAGACGACCGCGGGCAGGGATTTGTCGAAGTTGCGGCCGCCGGTCGCGACAAACATTTCGGTGCCGTTGACGGAGAGCTTCATGGTGTCAGACCTTTTGCGAGATGCGCAGCGCTTGGGTGAGATCGTCGATGATATCGCTTGCGGTCTCGATGCCGACCGACAGCCGCACCAGCTCTTCGCCGATGCCGGAGGCCTTGAGCTGCGCGCCGTCCATCTGCTGGTGCGTGGTCGAGGCGGGGTGGATCACCAGCGTCTTGGCGTCGCCGACATTGGCGAGATGGCTGATCATGCGCAGCTGCTCGATGAACTTGCGGCCCGCGGGCCGCCCACCCTTGATGCCGAAGGAGACGATCGAGCCGGCGCCGCGCGGCAGCAGTGTCTTTGCAAGCTGGTAGTCCGCGTGGTCCTCCAGCGAGGGATGCAGCACCCAATCCACGGCCTTGTTGGCTTTCAGCGCTTCCAGCACGAGGTGCGTGTTCTGGATGTGGCGGTCCATGCGCACGCCGAGCGTCTCGACGCCCTGCAACAGCTGGAACGCGTTGGTCGGCGACAGGCAGGCGCCGAAATCGCGCAGGCCTTCGGTGCGCGCGCGCATGATGAAGGCTGCGGTGCCGAACTGCTCGTCGAAGACAATGCCGTGATAGCCGCCATAGGGCTCGGTCAGCACGCCGAATTTTCCGGATGAACGCCAATCAAACCGGCCGCCGTCGACGATGGCGCCGCCGATCGCGATGCCGTGGCCGCCGATCCATTTGGTCGCCGAATGCATGACGAGGTCGGCGCCGAGCTCGATCGGACGGCTGAGATAGGGCGTGGCAAAGGTGTTGTCGATCAGCAGCGGGATCTTCGCGTCATGCGCGATCGCAGCGACCTTCGGAATGTCCAGCACCTCGAGCCCGGGATTGCCGATGGTCTCGCCGATCACCAGCTTCGTGTTCGGCTTGATCGCCGCGCGGAACGCCTCGAGGTCGCGCGGCTTCACAAATGTCGTGGTGATGCCGAAACGCGGCAGCGTGTGCGCCAGCAGGTTGATGGTGCCGCCATAGAGCGAGCTCGACGCCACGATATGATCGCCGGCGTTGAGCAGCGTCGCGATGGCCAGATGCAGCGCCGCCATGCCGCTCGCGGTGCAGATCGCGCCGACGCCGCCCTCCAGCGCCGCGAGCCGTTCCTCCAGCACGCCGGTGGTCGGATTGGAGATGCGCGTATAGATGTGGCCGGCGCGCTCCAGATTGAACAGCGCGGCGGCGTGGTCGGAATCCTGGAACACATAGGACGTGGTCTGGTAGATCGGCACCGCGCGGGCGCCGGTCGCGGGGTCCGGATGCTGGCCCGCATGCAGGCTCAGGGTCTCGAAGGCGGGCGGTTTTGGCGCGGGCATGCGTGGCCTCGTTGGTCGGTCGGCGGAGGCGGCTCTTGTGCCACAAAACGGCGCGCGACGTCAGCCCATTGACACCGCCGCGGAGACGGTGTGCTCCCTCGCCCCGTTCTTACGGGGAGAGGGTTGGGGTCATCTGCGCTAGGTTAGTCGTGCGCGGAGATTGTCGTGTTGTTTTTGGCGCCGTCGCGGTGGTTCGCAGAGGTGGCGGCGGGTTCGGCTGAAGAGATTACGGACAGCCTGCCACAGAAGTGGTCCA
>NZ_JARWCR020000023.1:0-108197 GCF_029846695.2 Bradyrhizobium nivariense
AGCCTTGACGACCGCACCCCGGATCAAGCCTACTTCGATCTTCCTCCGCTCCGCGCGGCGGCCTAACACCGGCAGAGTCTCCACTTATCGACGCGGAATTTTTGTTCAGACAATCGGGACCGGCTCTTTGCGCGCGCGCGAACACGTGTCATTTCTAGTGAATGCACGATGTTCGCACCGCCTTCACAAGCACGTCACAGCCAGTGCCCCACAAGCGGGCGCCGGGTTCGATCACCAATCGATCTGTGATCTCAAATCGGCCGTGGTGCCTGCCTGGCGTTGACAATCGACTGCCTCAGGCAAGGCGGTTTCGCGACCTCTGCAAGCAGTTCGCCGAAGAGGCTGGCGGCATCGATCATTTGAGTGAGGCTGAGAAAGCTCAGGTCCGGCAGGCCGCAATGCTCACGCTTCGCGCGGAGGCCCTGCAGAGCGCTCAGGTTCTCGGACAGCTCGTCGATGGTGACGAGGCGATCAGACTTTCCAGCGAAATCCGACGTCTTCTGGACAACATGACGTCCAAGGCATCGGCGCGCAAGGTCGAGGCCGGAAGTACGTCCGACCTGCGCAACTACATCCAGGCGGTGGCGCGTTGAATCTGCTGCAAGCCTGCGAAGATCCCAACCTATTTGGCCGATGGTTCCGCAATCCCGATACCTGGTCGGCATGGTTCGCATTCATTGCTGCCCTGTTCGGGCTTCCGATGACACCGGAGCAGGAGGCCGTCTATCGCGCCCATACTGGTCGGCAATATCAGCCCTCTGAGCCGTTCACTGAGGCCTGGCTGGTCTGCGGTCGGCGCGCCGGCAAATCGTTCGTGCTGGCGCTGATCGCGGTCTTCCTGGCCACCTTCAAGTCCTACAACGAATTCCTTGGTCCCGGCGAGCGCGGCACGGTGATGGTGATTGCAGCCGATCGCCGGCAGGCCCGCGTCATCATGCGGTACGTCCGCGGCATTATCCAAGGTACGCCGTTGCTCGCGGACATGATCGAAGGTCAGCCAAGGGCTGACGGCATCGACCTTGATAACAGCATCACGATTGAGGTCGGAACGGCATCTTTCAAAACGTCTCGCGGCTATGCCTTCGTCGCGGTGCTGGCAGACGAGATCGCCTTTTGGCCGAACGATACCGCGGCGGAGCCTGACCACGAGATCCTTGATGCCATCAGGCCTGGCATGTCCTCGATTCCCGGCAGCATCCTGCTCTGCGCGTCTTCTCCGTACGCAAAGCGCGGGGCGATGTGGGAAGCGTTCAAGACCTACTTCGGCAAGGATGATCCCTCGGTGCTCGTCTGGCGAGCTCCAACGCGGTCCATGAACCCGACGATTTCGCAAAGCGTGATTGATCGCGCCATCGAGCGCGACCCGGCGAGCGCTTCGGCGGAATATGGTGCTGAGTTCAGAACCGACGTTCAAGCCTTCCTGTCCCGCGAGGCTATCGAAGCCGTGGTGACACCTGAATGCATCGAGCGGCCGAGGGTGGATGGCTTCCAATATGTCGCAGCGGTCGACCCTTCGGGCGGCTCCAGTGACTCCATGACACTCGGCATTGCGCATTTCGAGAAACTAACCGGCATCGCAGTGCTTGATTGTCTCCGGGAACGAAAGCCGCCGTTCTCCCCTGAGTCCGTGGTCGAGGAGTTCGCGGAAACGATGAAGAGCTACGGTGTCACGTCCTGCCGTGGCGATCGATACGCGGGGCTCTGGCCACGCGAGCAGTTCGAAAAGCGCGGGATCAACTATCGTGTCGCGGACATGACCAAGAATGACGTGTACCGCGCATTCCTGCCGCGCGTGAACAGTCAGAAAGTCGACCTTCTCGACAACCCCGTGCTGACGAACCAGCTCGCCAACCTCGAGCGCCGCACGGCGAGGGGTGGCAGAGATTCAATCGATCATGCGCCGATGTCCCACGATGACGTCGCTAACGTGGCGGCGATGACGCTGCACTATGCCGCCGAATATAACCGCGTCCCGACCGGACTGGTCGGTCGTTACAGCTGGGGCTGAAAATGGATGTTGAAGACTGGTTGCCGCAAATCACCGCCAACATCATCGGGCGCGGCTTTCGGCCCGACCACCGACCCCCGACGCACACCCCGATAGTTAGGATAAAACCAATGGCAAACCGGTTTCTTTCTCCCGACCCGTCGCGATGGACCGGCCCGACGCACCTTGGAAACGGGCCATATTCGTCGGCGAAGCGGGTATCGAAATTCGTCTTCGACGGCCCTACTGGATCGTCGGTAGCGAAGCTGCGCACCGCATACGTTGGGGCTCTCGATGCCGTCAATTCGCTGAGGACCAAGCGCCAAGAGACCGAGAAGTCAAATCGGTTCACGGCTCTCGGCACCTCCGAGCATGTCGCCGAACACGCGATGACGGACAACATTCCGGCCTTGCGGCGCGCACGGGCTACCGCGGAGAAGATTAAGGCTGAAATCGCGGACAAGCGGTCAGGGCTGACGCTGGCAAAGCCGACTGACGAGCAGCGCCGCGATCATGAGGAAATCCGCGCGGCGATGCGCAGCATGACGGCAGACCAGCGCGCGAAGTTTATTGACGGCAACAGGCATAATCCCGTCGTTGTCGGCGCCATCGCGCATGCGAGCATACCGGAGCTGATCGGCCTGAGCGCGCACCATCAGAAGACGATCCTTGACGACCAGTTGCAGGTAGAACACGGCGAAGCGCTGGCCGAGCTGGCCGATCTGGAGGAGGTGGTCGGGGTCGTTGATCGCCTCACGAATCTGGCGCGGGAAGAGATGCGGGAAATCATTGGCGTTTCCAAGGACGTGTTCGAGAGTGTGGCCAAGGTCGGCGAAGCTGGGGACGGCGAACTGCCATTCCGAGTTGAGGAGCGCCAAATCGGCGGCGAGACCAAAGAGATTTGCCGGATCTACGATTTTGCAGCGAGGCAGTGGCGTGACGCCTCAGCTGATGAGATCGTGAAGGTTGCCGCGTAATGGGGTGGCTTCAGGATCTATTTGGCCAAGGGCCGCGTTACGTCACGATTGCAACGACTGGCGCTCGTGCGACCGGCGACACCGCCGGCCCGGACACCAAGTCCGAGGACGTCACTTGCATGGAGCACAAATGGTGCCTGATCGATGACGTGCTTGAGGGCCATGACGCCATCAAGCGCGGGCGTGAACGCTTTCTGCCGAGGTTCGAGAAGGAATCGGACAAGAAATATAAGCGCCGGCTTCATGACGCGCCTTGGCGCCCGATCGTTCCGGATGCGCTCGAAGGCATCACGTCGCGGCCGTTTACGTCGCCAGTGACGCTGAGCGATACCGCCCCCGCGCAAATGAAAACGTTTGCGGAGGACGTTGACGGGCAGGGCAACAGTCTCAACGTGTTTGCGCGCAACGTGTTTGACGCCGCGGTCAGTCATGGCGTCGCGTTGTTCTTTGTGGACCACACACGCGGCGTTGCTCGGAAGGATGGCAAGGTCAAAACCCTCGCAGACGAAAAAGCGGAAGGTGCCCGGCCGTACTGGGTGCAGATCCCCGTTCGCAATTTGATCGATGTCCGAACCCAATTCATTAGGGGCCGCGAAGTCGTAACGCACGCGCGCTGGTGGGAATTCCCGCACGTCGCGGATGGCTTCGCCGAATCATGCATTCCCCAGGTCAAGGTGGTGGAGATCAAAGACGGCGGCGGCGTGTGGTGGACGATCTGGCAGAAGCAGGGCGAGAAGAATTTCGCACAAGTTGACGGTGGCCAGATTTCAGAAATGACCGAGGTGCCGCTGGTCCGTGTCTTCACCGGGAAAAAGAAGGGCGCGATTGCGTGCAAACCCTGGTCCTATGAACTCTGCCACGTCGCACTTGAGTACTATCGCGCGCTGGCTCGCCAGAATGAAATCGAGAATATGTCGGGTTGGCCGATGTTGGCGGGCCAAGGCGTTGCCAAAAGCACAGACGAGCTTGAACTCGGTCCTGATACCGTGTTGTTTGCGCCGCCAACAGACGCGACCGGTACCGCAAAGTGGGAAATTCTCGGCCCTGATGCCGCGCTTGTCGAGCAGATCGCCAAGGGTCCGGAACGCGTCTACGATGTTTTCTCCAAGCTCGCAATGCAGCCGACCATTCCGAAGGCTGGCGTCACTGCGACAGCTTCAGGCGTCGATAACTCACGCGCTCACAGCGCAATCGAGGCGTGGGCCGGTAATCTCAAGAACGGCCTGGATGAGGGATTAGCCTTCACCGCAAAATGGCTCGGCATCGCAGACACGGCAACGGCGAACGTCAGCACGGACTTTGCCGCACTTACTGGTAGCACCGACGAGGCCAAGATCATCGGCGATGCGCAGAAGCGTAACGTCATCTCAGCGAAGACCGAGCGCTTTGAATTGAAGCGGCGCGGCATCCTCGGTCCGGATTTCAGGGAAGAGGACGAAGAACAGCGGCTCGCCGAGGAGCAGCTAGGGCTCGTGTCAGAGCAACCAATGGACCCGGTATCGGGCGAGATAATCCCGTATTCACAGGCGGCGGAGTAGTAGATGTCTGACGAAACAGTCGCCTCGCTTGGCTTTGCGGTCAATTCTCAGCCGCTCGACGATGCCAAGGACAGCTCTGGAATGCCGAGCGGTGCCCGGCGCTGAGCCGAGAGCGGCGGGTGGAGATGATCGCGGAAACGAGTAGGATGCTGGCCGGAGGGGCCAGCCGATGCCGAGCGTGGACGAGCTCTACGCGGGAAGTTGAAGGACGCACAGCAGGAAGTCCGCAATCTGACTGTGATGGAGATGCGTCCTGATCTCCCGCCCGAGAAGCGTGACATCATCAAGCAGCTGGAGCGGTCAGCCCGCGCGGAAGTGCAGTTGAGGGTGAAGGCGCTGAACTGGCAGATTGAGCAGGACAGGGAAAAGGGCTGACGCGCGTGGGAATGATCCGGGGCGACGACCTGGGCGGCTTCAACCGGCCGATCGTGTATCCGAAGGTTGGGGTGGCGTGATTGCTACTTAAACTTGGGGCCGTCGTGCCACAACCGCCGCAGGATTGGATAATTCGCCCATAAGCCAAAGGGTGTGCGGACACATCCAATCAAGTATAGTGCGGATGTTGTTGTATTCGGTCATCGGGTTCTTGTCGAAGATCGCATAGTGATGCATCACGCTGTTGCGGAATTTCCGCAATTGCTCCAGCTTATCGAACGCTGTCTCTCGCCTCGTTCCGATCGGAGCTTTTGGGAATACAGCGCTGACATTGTACTTCCAGAGGACGTGGGCAACACCCTTCCCCATAAGGTTCTGCCAAAAGCCGAAGGGGAGGCCCGCGACAACGTGATCAACCGTGAAGCCCACGCCGCGCTTAGCTCTTTCAGACGCGACGACGTTAGTTAGGTCTTCTTTGTGCCGATTGGGGATGATCGAGGTAAATTTTGGATTTATGTACCAATTCGGCCCAAATGCTTGCGTTAACCGTTGATGAATTCCGTTCCGGAGAGCCACTTCGGTAAATTGCAACGGGATGTAGAACTCTTCGCACAGTCGCGCGTTCCATACGTACATTCGCAGCGCGAGATTCCTGTCGGTTGACGGCAGTGAGTGAAAGCGCGCCAGTCTGGCCGCAGACATGGCAGCCTCGATCGCGCTCAAAATATGCGGCAGCGGCGAGAAGGGGTATTGCATTCTTAACGATTCAGTCCTAACCACAAAGGCACGTGCCGCGAGAAAAGATCACTGCACATCAATTGGTGTATATCCCTTGCGGACAAGAGGAGGCTGGACCCTGCAGGGGTGCCAGCCTCGCTTGTTTTAGGTCAGACCTTGACGGTGTGCAGGGCATCAACGCAATCAGCGATCAAATGCAAAAACTCTTGTCGCTTTATACTTTTGACTTCGCGATTTTCCATGTTGATGAGAATGAATCGCGCCATTTCATGAGCTACTTCGTACTTTGACTTGCCGGTAACATCGACATCGATTCTGTCGGCCATTTGATCTGCCCTCCTGCCTATTGACGCGCCACTCAACCGGAACGGGCGCCCAAAGGCAATAGCTTCCTCGCCACTCTCCCGCTGCGACTCAGGCGCGGCGTTCCACAGCGCAATTCTGCGCTTAGTGTATTGCCTCAGCGCGGGCGCGAATGATTTCTGAGAGCAGCAGCTTGGCCGTCAATTCGGGCGGCGACCCGCCAACGTGGGTTGCCTTGCTTCCGAACGCAGATTGCACGTACACGATGGCGTTCTGGACGAAAAATGTCCCGTGATGCGCAACACCGTCGATTGTGACTGTGATCGTCCGAACTACAGCAGGCCTTCCCATGTGAAGCCTCGCTCAAGCAGTCCTTAAACTCGACGCACTAAAGTGCATGATTCGGGTGGGGTGTAGAAACACAATCATCTCGCCGCAGATCGGGCAGCGAGTGAAATAATTGCAGCTCCCAGCCCTTCGGCTTTCCCTCTTTCATAGCTCGCGCTCCATCGCAGCATGGGTACGGTTCTTCACCTTCACCCAAAATTTCTGCCGGCCGCCCCGGTAGGGCCGATCGCGGTGTTTCGAGACCAGCCCCTCCAGGCCCATGCGGCAGGCAGCACGGTACAGATCAGGGCCGATCTCGCCCCGCTCGAACGGCGCCACCGTGATTCCATCAGGCCGGCGCGCCAGCAGTCTCTGTAGGTTTGTCTTTCGCAGGTGCAGTGGCATGTCGCGAAGATCGTCCCCGCCCAGCGCCAGCACGTCGAACGCATAAAGCTGCACCTCCTGGTCGTGCTTGCGGGAGTGCAGCGCGTTGAAATCGGAAACGCCGTCAATGCCGAGGATCACGGCCTCTCCGTCGATGGCGAAGTGCTTCTGCCGGTTCTTTAGCGCCGCCTCGGCAATCCAGGGATAGCGCTTGGTCCAATCGGTGCCATTGCGGGAAAGCAGCCGCACGCGCTCGTTCTCCCGGATGACGAGCATCCGGTAACCGTCGTGCTTTACCTCGTGGATCCAGTCTGGTCCGGATGGGACCTGCTTGCCGGCAGTCGCCAGGCAGAGCTCGTACGCCATACGCATGGGCGAAAGATAGGCGCGTCAGAGCATTTTGGGAGTCGGGAACAAACGGTAATGCATCCCGTTTTCACTGTGCTCCGGCTTCAAGCCCCCCTGCAAACCGGAGTAATCGACCCCCGGCTCCTGCGCCTCCCCGACGCAGGAGCCGTTTTTTATCGGAACGATCCGAAAAATGCATCGTTAGGCAATCACCGGCGGTGTTCCAGCTGTTGGAGATGAGTGTGCTCTCTCCAGATCATGTCCTACGTGATTGCCCGAACTGTCATGCTTGGCCGATGCCCGCCAACTTCATCCGCCCGACCTGGCCAAGCCTGTCGCCCCAAATTGAGTTTCGCTGCGCAAGATGTGGTCATCAAGAGACCGCGCTGGTCGAAAGCACAGGCGGGATAAAACCCATTAAGAAACGGCGGCGGGGATCGTTCGATGCTCCGATCACCTGAGGTTTTCAGTCACATGTAGAATGCGCCTGATACAGCTTGTGGCTTGGACCATCCGGCTCAAGGTTTAAGGAAGAGCGCTGCCGAGACTCGAAATGCCAGTCCCCCCGGCAGCACTCTTGTCTCAGACTGGGCACTGAAATCCCAGTCCGTGTTCAACTCTGCAATGATTATGCCACGGGGATGTGACAGGCCGCCAGTTCACGCTGGCGGGCTTCTTCACCTAGGCATTGGTCTTCGGCGTGGGATCGCGGAGACTTGGTAAAGTCGGCGGATCGATCGGCTCGTCGGGAGATGGATCAACTCTGTCGGCCTTCCTTCCGCTGACTAGGGCACCAATAAAGCCGGCGACCACCAGCAGGGCCCCTGTGATCATCAGCCAGTGCGGTAATTCCAACACTGCCATTTGTAAGTCCGAGCTCGAGCATAGTCAAAACGCCCCGGCGTCAAACTGAGTCCGTGGGGCGGGAGGAGGAGCCAAGCTCTCGACGGCCGATCTTTCCTCGTTTAGGCGCTGTTCCAAAAATCGGCGCTCAAGGTCTGAGAGATTGGTTTTAAGCAGCCGCCGATATCGACTGATGTTGCTGTCATGGGCGCGCAGACGGGCGATTTCCTCGTCGGTCACGGTGCCTCCAAATGGATAAAAGAAATCTATAGAGAATAGAAAAGCAATGATTGGCGTTCAACGCCTCTATGAACGCAAGTTTCGTGCCTAGCCGTTTGATTGTCAACAAGGTCCGCCGGTTCACGCTGGCGGGGCCCTGCCAGTGTCTATTGTGCCTGATCCTGGCCGGGATGGGGCAACGGCCCCTCATGGTCGAAAACCGATCCGAGGTCGCGCATATCGATCCATCCGCCGCAGGTGGGGCACTTGATGAAATGCTCTGCTTCATCTCCCGGAGGCTTGTCGGTGCGCTCGCCGATGAACTTGCCTCTCGGTATTTTCATGGGTGGTCCCAACTGTGTAGGCGCCAGCAGAGAGACGGCCCCGGCTTCAGGGGGACCTTTGGGGTAGGCCGGAGCCGCTCCGCCGGCTCGGACGAGCTAGCGAGACAGCAAACTGGATAATCTGGCCTCGGTTCCTAACGGAGCGCCAGCAGATCGGCCGGGTGTCAGTAGCCGCACGTAGGTACCGCTCTCGTGCAGGTCGAGCCAGCCGCGCTCGACTGCATACTTGATGCCGGCGCCGAACTCGGTGCCGCTTCCCTTGAGCGTGTAGAGGAAGGGGTAATTGATCTTCTCGATATGGATTCGGCCGTCCTGGACTGCCTCGATGTTCGAAGCCAGCTGAACGAGCTTGCGGGCGGCGACTTCCGGATCGGCAAAAGGGCGTTCGGTGACGGGTTTCATTGCTGGAATCAAAACCTCGACCTCATGCTTGGCCTGACTTGCCCGCGGCTGTCATGCCAGTTCGGGACGATATGCACAGATCCTGCGGCGCCGCATGCTGAACAGACCAGGCGCAAGCCGACGCGCGACCACGGCTGATCCTTCGGGAGCGCGTCGAGCCGCACGTCGACCTTGCGATCGCAACGGCCGGCTAGGCACTGGATGCTGCAGGTCACATGGCCGTCAGCCAGCCATTCAGCAGGGCTGCGGGGCGGATAATGACCGGCCCATTTTGTATATCGACGGCGAGCGCGCATGCCGTGATCAAAGCGACTTCGTAAGTAGCTCGCAAATTATCGATTCCTAGTAGCTAGGAGTGCGCGCGAGCTACTGTGCGTCGTGGGTGTGGACAAGGCGCCTGTTCACGCTGGCGGGCCTCGCCTGCTAGGCCTCAGCAGTTAGCACCAGCTTCAGGCGTTCGGCTTCCTCCCTCGTAAGGTTGGCCGCCCAACCGCCGGTCCCAATCAGAGCTGGCCCCTTGCGTTCTCGATCATAGATCATCCAACCCACGCTTCCCTCCCGTACTAAAAATCTGGACTGTGAAGGCGCACTCTCATTCAACGGATGGCACTCCCGGAATTGCCCAGCCTTTGGGCTAAGTAATTAGGAACGATCAAGCTACGCATTTGCCCATGTGAATCCAATCGGGAAAACTCGGCAAGTTCCTGTCCGGAAACCATCGCCATGTGCGGAAGCGAACAGCGCTGACTGCCGATTTTTCCAACACTGGGGACGCTTGGCTTTTCCAAGATCCAACACCTGCGGCGGCCTCTTCCTGTGCCGCATGTTCACGCTGGCGGGCTTTCATGCTACGGGGGCCTGAAGCGACCGGTGCCCGCCGGTCTACAATCTCAGTCAACTCCCGCCGGCTCACTAGGTCGGCGGGTTTTTTCTTTGGCTCCGGGAAATTTACGGGCGGCCCTCGCTGGCAGCCCGCTCTGGTTTCGTTCTGCTACCGAACATGTCGCGAACGCGAATGTTCCGCCAGAAGAACACTCCTTGATCTAGCTCAAAATAGAACCCCCTCGATTCCGCGCCGACCTTCGCGGCATGAAGAGGCCCGAACAACCTGCCCCGAAGGAGAACGGGCGGCCTTCGAAGCCGTCGCGCGTAGAGGAGGCTCGACGCCTCATCGAGGAGTACGCGAACGATCTGCGGGAGATCATCAGGAAGCTCCGTCGGCACCTCGACGGAGGGAGCCGCCCTTGACGGACCGATCTGATCATCCGGTCCCTTCTCGCGGATATTCAGCGCATGGCCACCGGCTGCTTGATGGTCCCCAAAGTCATCACGAGGACCCTGTGTCCCCTCGGGGAAAAGATGGGAATTACCTCGAAGGCCCGCCGGTTCATGCCGGCGGGCTCAGTTGTTTTGCTTCGAGACAGCGCGCTGGAAAAGCTGGATGAGCTCGCGCGCGGCCTCATCCAGAGTGCCGTGCTCTCCACGCCTCCTCTGAATTTCCAAAAGCAGTTGGATGAGCGCCGCGCTGGCGATACCCAGCGGCACGTTCCGGACGCTCAAGTAGTTCATGAGATCCTTGGTCAGCTGCATCACCTCCGCCTCTTCGGCTTCGGTCATTTCACTAGTGGCCATCGGTTGCCTGCTCTCTCTTGCCGATTTGTCAACGGAGGTTGTCTTTGCGAGTGCCAATATTTTCCTAGCAAATACAATGGCTTAAAAATCTGCATCTAGATAAGCGGGGATACCCGCGCGCGAAAGGGTGAACAAATCTGGAACTAGTATCATCTGGTGGTAAATTGATTTCAGCGCGAGTGTTCGCGACCTCTCGACAGACGATTACCACCCAAACTGGGAGTTTGTACGCCAATGATGAAGGCCGCTGACCGGGCTGAAATGGTAATCCGACTCCCGCGCGAGACCAAATCCTGGCTCGAACGCAGGGCATCCGAAAATCTGCGCAGCCAAAACAGTGAAATCATCCTCGCTCTGCGTCGGCAGATGGAAGCGGAACAGGTTGCTGACTGATGTCACGGGTTGCGCCGCTCACTCCCAAAGAAACGGCCTTGAGGTTGGGCATCACCGAGGATCAACTCGGTGCGTTCACTCACGATGGGGAAATTGCATATATCAACGTCGGGCGCGGCAAGAAGCGCCCGCGCCGCCGGTACACGGAAGAAGACATCCAGGAGTTTCTGGAGCGGCGACGAAGGAGAGAGGCATCATGTCCGTCTATCGGGACAAACGCTCGCCGTACTACCAATTCGACTTCCAGTACGACGGTCGTCGGTTTCACGGCTCGACGAAGTGCACGTCTCGAAGAGACGCGGAGAAGCTAGAAGCCGCTGAGCTAGAGAAGGCCAAGTCTCTGGTGAAGGCGATGAAGCGCTCTCGCGCATCGCTCGCTATTGATGACGTCGCTGATCGGCTCTGGAACGATAGCGCACAGTATGACGCCGAGCCGAAGGCTGCCGAGACCAACCTTGCGCGGCTGATCGACTATTTCGGTAAGGCGAAGTCGCTCACTGACATCAACCACAATGAGGCCAAGAAGCTTGTGGCTTGGCGCCGCGGGCATCGGGTTTCCAGGCGCGGCAAGCGGACAAAAGAACAAGAGGCGGCATTGCCGCTCATCTCCAATGCCACCGTGAACCGCTCAACCACGAAGGTCCTGCAGCGGCTGTTCGCCTTCGCCAAGGCTGAGGGCGCGGTGTTCGAGGGCGAGCCGAAATGGGATGAACTGATCCTGCCCGAGCCCGAGGAGCGGGTGCGCGAGCTGAAAAGCGAGGAGGCCGACGCCATCGATGCCGCGATGCGCGACGACTATGGCCCCTTCTTCGACTTTGCGAGAGGCAGCGGCATGCGACTGAATGAGTGCGTTACCTTGCGCTGGACTGAAGTGGATTTCGGCGCACGCCAGATTGTGCGGCTCGGCAAGGGCGGCCGGCGCGTGTTGTTTCCGATCACCCCGCATGTCCGCGAGATCCTGTTTCCGCTGCGGGGCCAGCACGCCGAGTTCGTGTTCACCTACGTTGCCGTCTGCGCCAACAAGCGTCTGGGCCGCCTGCGTGGCCAGCGCTACCCGCTGACGTACACCGGGGCCAAGACGGCCTGGCAGCGAATCCGCGCTAGCGCTGGTTTGGCTGACTTCCGGTTCCATGACTTCCGACATGACTTCGGCACCAAGCTGCTGCGCGACAGCGGCAATCTGAAGTTGGTTCAGAAAGCGCTGAACCACCGCGACATCAAGAGCACACTGCGATACGCGCACGTGCTGGACGAAGACGTCGCAGCGGCTGTTCAGCAACTCGCAGAGTCCCGGAAAAAGTCCCGGAATAAAGCACGAAAGGTAAGCTAAGGTTTTGAAAATGCGAAAGATATCTGAACCAAAAAACAAGCTTTCAGATGTCGTTCGCTGCGACGCTCGGGCTCGTCGCACTGGTGCAGATCGGCATGCCGAACCTGTTCGCGTCGCCGGATCATTCGGCGACCGCGCGCATTGCAATGTGGGGCGGCCGCGAGATCGCGATGCTGTTCATGGCTTCGCTGATCGCGGGACTTGCGACCACGCCCTATGCCGCCTTCCACTTCCACCGCGTCACGCCGTTCGGCGTGCTCGCCAATCTCGGCGCGATGCCGGTGGTCTCGGCGCTGGTAATGCCGGCGGGGCTGTTAGGGCTGCTTGCGGCTCCCTTCGGGCTCGACAGCGTGTTCTGGTGGCTGATGGGGATCGGCGTCGACTGGATGGTTGCGGTGTCGCGCTGGGTCGCCGCATTGCCGGGCGCGGTCGGCCATATCCCGGCTTTCGGCATTGCACCTCTGATCGCGGCGAGCCTGGGGATCATCGTGCTGGGCCTGTTGCGCACGCCGTTACGCTGGTCCGGCGCCCTGGTGCTGCTGGCTGCGATCCTCTGGGGGCTGTCGGTGCGGCAGCCCGACATTCTGATTGCCGGGGATGGTCAGAGTGTCGCGGTCCGGGGCAGGGACGGACATCTGCATCTGATCAGGGCGAGCAAGGACGGCTTTTTGCTCAAAGAGTGGTTAGCTGCCGACGCCGATCCGCGCGATGCCGGCAGCGCCTCGCTGGCCGACGGCGTGTCTTGCGACGAAGCCGGCTGCGTGACGCCGCTCGCCGACGGCAGGCTGGTCGCGCTGGCACTGCGCATCGACGCACTGGCGGACGATTGCAGCCGGGCCGCGCTGGTGGTGACGGCACGTCCCGCGCCGCCCGATTGCGCCGCGATGGTGGTCGATCGGCAGCGGCTCGCCAGCCAGAGCGCGCTGGCGCTGACGCAGCGTGGTGACGGTTTTGCGGTTCAGGCGGTGAGGGCGAGAGGCACGAGCCGCCCCTGGTTGCCGGCCGGCGCCGGCGCAGGTGATTTCGATGGCAGTCTTGCGCCGAAGACGGCCGCGCCCCGCACCCGGGACGCAACGCCGGCGGAGACCGACTTGCAGGCCGAGGATTGAGCGGATCGGCCAGAGCATCTTCGGCTCCGATTGAATCAGAACCGAAGCTCTGGATTCTGACGCGTTTTCTTCACGCGAACCGGTATCCACTTCGCTCTCTAGAGATACCAGGCCAGCACGGCGTCGAGCCCGGAATTGCCGATGACCGGCAGGGCCACCATCCGGCTCAGTCCGGATGCGCGGGCCTCAAGGCCGGCGACCGAGCCGTCATGCGCGAGCTCATCGTTGAGCGCGGGCATGCCGGTGGCCCAGGCCCCGCCGATGCTGCCTTCGCCCCTGGCGATGGATTTCGTCGCATAGAGCGCGGCAAGGTCGGTCTGCGCACTGCAATCGCCGGCGCGAAACACCAGCGCCGAGCGGATCTGGTTCGGGACCCAGATCTCGAAGCGTCGCGCAATCGGCGTGGCCTGCGCCGAGAGGAATGTCAGGACCCAGGTCTGGTCCGTGCCGGTCCGATAGGGCACGCCCACGCCGAGATTGATCCCGACCTTGGCCGCGTCCTCCCAGCGCAGGAAGCTCCTGGCGTCGTGCAGGTCCTTGATGATCAGCGGCAGGCCCGCCTTCCAGGTGCGTCCAGGCAGGCCAAAGCCGCGAGGAAATTTGGTGTGGCGAGAGTTGAACTCGAACATATCGGCGGTGCCGTAATAGCCGTCGACGAGCCCCATCTCGTGGGAGACATCAGGGTCGTTGTGCCAGAGCTCGATCGCGCCGACATGCGCTTTGCCGTCGCCGCAGAACAGCACGATGACGGCCTGGAGGAATTCGCCTGCAAACACCGGTACCGCGACGCCGCAGGTGAGGCCGGCTACGAGCGCCTGATCGGTCCGTTTGAAATAGGAATTGGCGAATCTGGTGAGGATTTCGGGGTGGCCCGAGGCCCAGGCCTTGCCCGGAAGTCCCTCGTCATATCCGAAGTGCAACTCTTCGCTGACGGCCTTGAACGCGGACAGCCCTTCGCCGTAGAGGCCGCCACCAAATTCCAGCCGCATGCGCGTCCGGTCGGGTACCCAGAGTTCAACGACGCGAAGGAAGGTTTTCATCGAGCGTGTCCGCCGTCTCAAGCCCTTGACAGCATCGGTCATTTGGCTGCGAAGCGGACGTTCATAATTCAGGCAGGGCGGCTCAAACTTCGTGCTGCGCAGAGGCGCAGCGGCTTGATCAATCCGATCGGATTTCGCTGGACGCGACCGCACCATCTCGCCGGCCACGGCCGGCGATGGCAATTCAATCCTGGCCTCCAACCTCTCGGCCGGAGGGCGGCTGTGTCAGCCGATCGGCAGGCGGGTGACCGTCGGCTGCCTGTCGGCGATGATCTCCGGCTTGTGCTCGCGATCAGTGACCGGCTGGGTCACCGGCAGTTGCAGCACGGTTGCCTGCTGGCCCTCGACGAGCTGAGTCACCAGCACGTATTTGCCGTCGGGGAATTCAATCGCATCATGATGGCGGTCGGGAATGTGCGGATCGATCTTGCCGAACTTGCCGACGCGGGAATTGATGGTACGCGTCCAGATCCAGCGATTGTCGTAGCGGACGTTGTCGGTGAAGGCGAGCTCCGTTCCCGGCAGCAGGCAGACGGCCACGGTCGGATCGGCTGCGGACGCAAAACCACGCGTCGAGGTGCCGCGGAAGCTTGTCGTGACGATCGTCTCGCCGACTTCGGCGGGACGCGACGCGACGGCATGCAGGCTGTAGTCACACATCGGGTGCTCCTCAGGCTGGGATAGCGCCCGCGTCTCTTATCGAGGCGCAGGCCTCTATCAGAGTGGAAACACGCAAAACTCTACTTGGTTGTGGGCAAATCTGCGGCTGGTTTCCGCAAGCCGCGATCACATTATCTTTTAGGAACAAAGGCTGCTGCGATGCATTCGGGAGGCGCGTGTCAACGCCCTGCGGACGCCGACCAGCCCGAATATTGCCAGCCTGGCTGCGACGGTTGCGCGATCGCATTCCGCGCGTTGCGGACTTGATCGCTGACCGCTGTTTCCTTGCGGACATGGTGACGCGATTGTGCGGCAAATGCTGGCGACGCTGATGCTGCGATCAGCGCCGCCGCAACTGTGCTCAGAATGATTTTGCGCATGACTTCTCCTCGAACCTGAAGGCCGCGAAGCCCCTGGGTGCTTCGTGCGGCGTATCGAGGATCTAGCGCCGGAGGTGGGCCCGGATAATCTGTGCGGAACCAGAAAGACTATCCAGCCCGAGCGGACAATGATCCGCTCCAATCTCTGATCGGGCTGCCGATCGGAAGCGCGCGCGGCGCCAAGGACTCCCGGTATCAAGGACTCCCGGTATCAGTACTTCCGGTACAGCCCGATCAGCTTGCCCTGAATCTTCACCCGGTTCGGCGGCAGGATACGTACCTCATAGGCCGCGTTGGCGGGCTCGAGCGCGATCGAGGCGCCGCGGCGGCGGAAGCGCTTGAGGGTCGCTTCCTCGTCGTCGATCAGCGCCACCACGATGTCGCCGGTATCGGCGCTCTCGTTGCGCTGGATCAGCGCCATGTCGCCGTCGAGGATGCCGGCCTCGACCATGGAATCGCCGCGCACTTCGAGCGCGTAGTGCTCGCCCGAGCCGAGCATGTCGGGCGGTACGCTGATAGTGTGGCTGCGGGTCTGCAACGCCTCGATCGGCGTGCCGGCCGCGATGCGGCCCATCACCGGCACCGCAACGGGACGCTCGCCCTCGTCCGCAGACAGGCTGGAGCTCGCGCGCACCTTGCCGAGATTGCCCTCGATGACGCTCGGCGTGAAGCCGCGGCGGCTGCCGGCGGCTGCCTGGAGCTCGGGCAGCTTGATGACTTCAATCGCACGGGCGCGGTTGGGCAGGCGCCGGATGAAGCCGCGCTCCTCGAGCGCCGTGATCAGGCGATGGATACCCGACTTCGAGCGCAGGTCGAGCGCATCCTTCATCTCGTCGAAGGAAGGGGGCACGCCGCTTTCCTTCAGACGTTCATTGATGAACCGCAGAAGCTCGTATTGTTTGCGCGTTAACATCTCGACCAAAGTCCCCCGATTGATGCCGTTCGATTCCGAGACGCTGAATTCAGCAATAAGCCGCTACACGCTCGAAACAAATCATGAACGGACACTATATGTTCGATATGTGTTCCGCAACTGCTTAATTTACCGTGAACAGAGCGAAGTTCGCGGAACCCGCATTCTCGAGGCACTCAGACGGGGAGCCGCAACACCTCGCAGGGCGTGCCGGCTTCAGCCTTCGGCGCGAACGGTGCGCGCACGAGAAGTACCTGTGCCGCAGCGAGATTCGCAAGCAGCGAAGAGTCCTGATGACTGACGGGAAGGGCGATGCGCGTGCCGTCGTCGCGCTCCTCCAGGCGCGCGCGCAGATAGTCCTCGCGCTGGTCGTTGGCGCCGACGTCGCGGCCGAGCGCGGCGCGCTCACGGCGATGGTGAATCACCGAACGGCCCGACAGGGCGCGAATCAGCGGCACCATGAACAGGAAGGCGCACACATAGGACGACACGGGATTGCCCGGCAGGCCGATCACGCCCATTGCGCCGAGCCGTCCATGCATCATCGGCTTGCCCGGCCGCATCGCGATCTTCCAGAACGCCATCGCGATACCTTCGTCCCTCAGCGCCTGCTGGACCAGATCGTGGTCGCCGACCGATGCGCCGCCGGTCGTGATCAGGATGTCGGCGTCGCTCTCGCGGGCGCGGCGGATGCCGGCGGTGGTGGCCTCCAGTGTGTCGGCGGCAATACCGAGGTCGATGGTCTGGGCGCCCTCGCTGCGGGCGAGCGCATGCAGGGCGTAGCCGTTGGAATAGACGATCTGGCCGTGACCAGGCGTGGCGCCCGGCATCACCAGCTCGTCGCCGGTGGCGAGAATCGCGACCTTCGGACGCCGGCAAACGGGAAGATGCGGATGATTCATCCCGGCGGCGAGCGCGAGGTCACGCTCGGTGAGGCGGATTCCCGTGCGCAGGAGCACGTCGCCCTCGCGGAAATCGACGCCGGCGGGCCGGATGTGCCGTCCTGCGATCGCGGCTTCCTTGATCGTGATGCGCTTGCCATCAGCGACCGTGTCCTCCTGGATCACGACGGCGTTGGCGCCGTCGGGAACGACGCCGCCGGTGAAGATCCGCACGGCCTCGCCGGCGCCGACCGTTCCCGCGAACGGCCGACCCGCTGCGACCTCGCCGATGACGGTGAGCTTCGAATCGATCGTCGCGGCGTCAGCTGCGCGCACGGCGTAGCCGTCCATCGCCGACATCGCCTGCGGCGGCTGCGTACGCCGCGCTGCGACGTCGCGCGCGAGCACGCGATGGTAGGCTTCGTCGAGGGAAACCATCTCTTCGGGCAGCGGCTCTGCACTCGCCAGCACCGCGGCAAGCGCGTCAGAAACCGGCATCAAGGCCACGGCGAAAACTCCTGCTCGGCACGTTCGGGCGAATGTTCCGCAAGTCTTCTAGCCGAGCGCGGGCGCAGAGGCAAAAACAGCTGAGCGGGCGCAATTCATCCCGCTGCTTCACATTGTTCTGGAAGGCATGATCAAGCCCGGCGAGGCATGGTCCAGAGAACGAGGCAGATCGGCAGAAGAGTGGCCATGGCAAAAACGAGAATGACGAGCGCCACGGCCAGCATCGATCAGCTCTCTATCTGCCCGGGACTTACGTCGGGCGCTTTCGGCCCCTGATCCTTGTCGGGGAGCGGATCGGCCTGGGATTTCAGGTCGGCGGCCTTGCGCACAAGCTTGGCCGAAAGGTCCGAGTCTGAAGTTGTCCTGGCGAATTCAAGAAGAAGAGATGCCTGCTTGGTGAGGTAGGTTTTGCCCAACACGATGATGCGTCCGTCCGTAGAGATCCCGACGGACTCTAGAGTCCGGAACCCGGTATTCCGTTCCCGGAACTCGGTATAAAAATGCACAAAGTGATCGGGTTCCTCAGCTTCGTCAAAATTAGTTCCGACGGGGCCGTGCCTCCTGGGTTTCGCGACGGCGGATTGTCGTCAGATACCCAATGCCTTCAATGCGTTCCCGACGTCACGCGGCGAGGTCACATGGACCGCCGTCAAGCCGCGCGCCCGCGCTCCCTCGATGTTTTCAGCAAGATCGTCGAAGAACACGATACGCCCGGCGGGTACGCCGATCGCAGCGATGACGTGGTCGAAGGCCTCGGCATCCGGCTTGCGCAGGCCGATGCTGGACGACAAATACAGCTCGCGGAAATGGCCGAGGAGATCGGCATATTCCTGCGAGAAATAGTCCACGTGCGGCCGGTTGGTGTTGGAGAAGGCGTAGAGCGGCATCTGCTTCGCCGCCCGCGGCAACAGCTCGGCGATGTCAGGCATTTCGCCGGCGAAGATCGCGTTCCAGCCTTCCAGGAACTGCGCGTCCGAAATGCCGATTCCGAGCGAGGCTCGCAATGAGGCGAAATAGTCCTCGTCGCTGATCTTGCCCACCTCATGCAGCCGATAGGCTTCGCTGTCCCCCACATAGCGCGCGACGATGGATTCGGGCTTGCAGCCGGCATGTCCCGCCCAGCAGGCGATCGCCTTGGAGAAATCGATGTCGAGCACCACGCGGCCGAGATCGAACAGAAGCGCATCCGCGCTGCCGGGAGAGAGCGATGTCACCTGCATCCTTTCACTCAGTATCGATATGGCTCGTGGTCGAACAGCGGAAACGCGCTGAACACGCTCGGCGCGTTGGTTGCGGTCGCTGCATGCAGGCAGGATTTGTCGACCTCGGCGAACGAGGTCGCACCCAAGAGGCCGAGGCAGCGCAGCACTTCGTCCTCGAGCAGCTCCAGCATGCGCGCCACGCCGGCTTCGCCGGCCGCCGCCAGCGCCCAGCATTGCAGCCGGCCGATGCCGACGAGGTCGGCGCCCGCCGCGATCGCCTTGACGATGTCGGTGCCGCGGCCGAAGCCGCCATCGACCATGATCTTGGCGCGGCCGTTCACGGCATCGACGATCTCGGGCAGCACATGCATGGCGCCGCGGCCGTGATCGAGCTGACGACCGCCATGGTTGGAGACGTAGATCCACTCGACGCCGTGATCGATCGCGATCAGCGCGTCCTCTGGCGTCGCGATGCCCTTGAGGATCAGCGGGATCTTGAACTTGTCCTTGATCATCTTCACCGTCCGCCACTCCAGGCCTTTCTGGAAATCGCCGCCGGTGGCTCGCAGGCGGCTCTCGCGAACGTAACGCTTGGCGATGTCGCGTTCGCGACGGCTGTAATGAGCGGTATCGACGGTCAGGCAAAAGGCGGCATAGGCGTTCTTCTCGGCCCGGCTGACAACGTCAGCGACGAAGGCATCGTCGCCGCGCACATAGAGCTGGTAGAGGCGCAGCGCGTCGGGTGCCACCTCGGCGGTCTTCTCGAGGCCGGGCTCGGACACCGAACTCAGCATGTGCGCCGCACCGAAAGTCCCGCAGGCGCGTGCCACGCTCGCCGCACCATCCGGATCGAAGATCTCGAGCGCGCCGACGGGGGCGAGCACCACCGGCAGGCGCATCTTGCGGCCGAATTGCTCGACCGAGCCGGCGACCTTGCTGACATCGCGCAGCACGCGCGGGCGGAAGGCGATCTCGTCCAGCGCCATGCGGTTGCGACGCATCGTGGTCTCGGTCTCGGCGGCGCCGACGATGTAGTCCCAGGCGTTCTGGTTGAGATTGGCGCGCGCCTTGCGGATGAATTCGTGCAGGTTCTGGAACGGCTCGGCGCTGGCGCCGAGTTCGACGTTCCTCTCCGGCTGGATGCGGGGCGCGTCATTCATTGTTGTCCTCCCGAGAATTTGAAGTCTTATTGTCATCGCCTATCGTGTCCGGCCCTCCAAAACCATCCTAAAATCGCATAGCTGCGAGGCGTGGGCTGGCGGACCGATTCCCGGCTTGCACGAAACGATTTCGGAACGTTGCCAAAAGTTTAGGCCCGGGCGAAGGGATTTTTACGGTCTACCCGCCGGCGTGGCGTCCCGGCCTTGAAGAAACCAGAATGGTATTGTGAACAGCGGGCTGGATCGCCATTTGCTTGGCGCCTCCGAAGCCCCAGAGCAAAAAGGCCAGCCTCTCCATGCGGAAAACCCTGCTGTTCCCCCTGGGCGCGCTCACCGGAGCGTGTCTGACCCTTCTGGTAGCCAGTCCGCACGGCGGCGTATGGGCAGCACGGGCGGCAGCGAGCGCGGATGACGCCTATTCCCAGCTCAACTTGTTCGGCGAAGTGTTCGAGCGGGTGAAGGCGAGCTATGTCGAGAAGCCTGACAATGCCAAGCTGATGGAAGGCGCGATCACCGGCATGGTGACCTCGCTCGATCCGCACTCGCGCTATATGAACGACAAAGCCTGGACCGAGATGCAGGAGACCACCTCCGGCGAGTTCGGCGGGCTCGGCATCGAGGTCACGATGGAGGAGGGCCTCGTCAAGGTCGTCTCGCCGATCGACGACACGCCGGCGTCCAAGGCCGGAATCATGTCGGGCGACCTCATCAGCAAGATCGATGGCGATGCCGTCCAGGGCATGACGCTCGAGCAGGCCGTCAACAAGATGAAGGGGCCGGTCGACACCCAGACCAAGCTCACGATCGTGCGCAAGGGGGCCGACGCCCCGCTCGACGTCGCGATCAAGCGCGAGATCATCCATGTGCGCCCCGTGCGCTTCCACGTCGAGAACGGCGATATCGGCTATATCCGCGTCACCTCGTTCAACGAGCAGACCACCGATGGCCTGAAGAAGGCGATCGCATCGATCTCCAGGGATGTCCCGCCCGAGAAGCTGGTCGGGTACGTGATGGACCTGCGCAATAATCCGGGCGGCCTGCTCGACCAGGCCGTGTCGGTGTCGAGCGCATTCCTGCAGCGCGGCGAGGTCGTCTCGACCCGCGGCCGCAATGCCGAGGAGACCCAGCGCTTCACCGCGCATGGCGGCGACCTCACCAAGGGCAAACCGCTCGTGGTTCTCGTCAACGGCGGCTCGGCTTCGGCCTCCGAGATCGTGGCCGGCGCATTGCACGATCACAAGCGCGCGACCATCATCGGCACGCGTTCGTTCGGCAAGGGCTCGGTACAGACCATCATTCCGCTCGGCACCGGCAACGGCGCACTGGCGCTGACCACGGCGCGCTACTACACGCCGTCGGGCCGCTCGATCCAGGCCCAGGGCATCGCGCCCGACATCGAGATCCTCCAGGACGTGCCGCCCGAGCTGAAGGGCCGGATGGACACCATGGCGGAGTCCCAGATGCGCGGCCATCTGCAGGCGGCCGATGGCACGGAGCAGACCGGATCGCAGTCCTATGTCCCGCCGGAAGAGAAGGACGATAAGGCCCTGCATACGGCGTATGACTTCCTGCACGGCCAAACCGCGAACGCTGTCGCGGCCAAGCCTGCGCCGAAGGCCGCGGTGCCGAACTAAGCCTCGCCAGTTCCAGACATCGATCGCCCGGGAGTGGTTGACCGCTCCCGGGCGATTTCGTTTTGGACGCCGTCTCAGCTGGGGTTCATGGCCGCAAAGGTGACCTCGTAGCAGCCGTCGCGCTCGGCCCAGCGCCGGGCGCGGTCGCGCTCGACCAGCACTTCGTCGCGGGGATGGACCCGCTGAGAATCTGCCAACGACGCGACTTCCAAGTTCAAATTGGTCGAGCGCTCGGTCTTAGCTGAGTGACGGCGACGCCGGAGATCGCGAGCAGCCCGCCGATCATCAATTTTGGAGTCATGCGTTCACCAAGGAACAACACGCTCGACATCAAGGCGAACACCGGAAGCAGCAGACCGAAGGGTGCGACGCGGCCCATGGAGCAACGCCCGATCAGCCAGAACCAAAGGCCAAACCCGACAATTCCTCCGATGAAAATCGTGTAGGCCAGTGCCAGCCAACCATGCCCGTCCGCCGTGACAAGGCTCGCCGCTTGTCCATGTTCAAGGAGCAACGACATCACCATGACCTGCGGCACCGTGAGCAGCGACGACCACCCCATCAACATCAGGGGATCAAAAGGACCGTAGCGTTTGGTCAAGACGTTGGACACCGCGAATGCGAAGGCTGCGCCGACCACGAGCAGCAGCGGAAGCGCATTTGCCGACAGACCAGGCCCTGCTGCCAGCACGACCACGCCGACGAATGCAAGCACCACTCCAGCGGACGTGGTGAGAGACGGCCGCTCCGCAAGCAGCGGCCAGGCCAGCAGGACGGTGAAGGGCGTGGCGAGTTGAATTGCGACGGCCGACATGCTTCCCGAGCCGAGGCCGAGGCCAACATAGAAGAGCCCGAAGTTCAGTCCGCCAAGGAAAAACGAAATCGCTGCGATCGGGCCAAACTGTTGACGTGCGGGCCTTTTGACAAAGGGAACAAGCAGCAGCGCGATGGCCAGGAAGCGCAGCGCGAGGAAGAAGAGGGGTGGAAACTCCATAACGCCAACTTTGATGGCCACGAATTGATAACCCCAGAGCAAGGGGACGACCACCGCGCAGACGATCTGAATGGCAGACATGGCATCGTTCTTTTCAAGACCATTCGGTCTAGATATAGGCGTGCGAACAGCGGAAACGTCCATGGTTTGTCTACCTGATGAAGCGGTCGAGAAAAGCGTCAACGGTGGCTTGCGAAATGATCCGTGTCGGTGCCGTTTTACCGACCACCCGCAGGCCCTCGACGAAACAGACGAGAATTCGGGCGGCACTCGAAGGCTCGACACCATCGGCCAGCTTGCCCGCTGCCTTCGCACGGGAAAGTGCACCAGCCACCCGAGCCTCCATGGCTTTGAAAAAGCTCCCGATGCGACGATCAATTTCGGCATCACGGCCAGCCAGTTCCATGGCTGTGGCCACCAACAGGCATCCGCGCCGACCATTGGCACCGCTGTTGCGGTCAACGTAGCCGGCAAGGTAGGCCCGTAGGCCGTCGACCGGCTCCCTGCGGGGGTCGAGTTCGATATCCATCCGTGTCGAGGCAATCGCAATGTAGCGATCAAGCGCACGCAAGAACAGCGAGTGCTTGTCGCCGAAAGCGGCGTAGAGGCTGCCCCGCGAGAGCTTCGTCGCACGAAGAAGGTCCGGTAGCGCCGTGGCGTGATAGCCGCGGGACCAGAACACGCCCATCGCGCGTTCGACAGCTGCTTCCATGTCGAAACTTCGGGGACGGCCACGGGGCGAGGGAACTGGGTTCTGGCGGCGCATCGCTTATATATAGACCAAATGGTCTTCAATTCCAAGCCTGGCGCCGTTTGGCTGTCCGCCAATGTCATCCTTGGCTCATGAGCAGGAATGCTCCGAGCAATTGCAGGATTTCCGCTCAGCTGTATGAGGACGGGCGCTAGCCTGCTTCGCGGCGTCGGCTCTCTTGGTCGCCGTGCTGGACGAGACGGCTGCGATGAGCTGCGAACAGCTCCAGCACCTTGTCGGCGGGCCTCGCAGCGCTGAACAGATAGCCCTGCATCTCGGAGCAGCCGAGCGCGCGGAGCAGCCGCCGCTGCTCCTCGGTCTCGACGCCCTCGGCCGTGGTGGTCATGCGGCGGGCGGCTGCTAAGTTGACGACGGCCTGGACGATGCTGGCGGAGCCGTCGGGGCCGGCGATGTCGTTGACGAAGCAGCGGTCGATCTTGATCTTGTCGAACGGGAAGCGGTGCAGATAGCTCAGCGAGGAGTAGCCGGTGCCGAAATCGTCGAGCGCGATGCGGACGCCGATGGTGCGGAGTTGATGCAGGATCGCAAGCGCGGTGTCGTCGTCACGGATCAGCACCGCCTCGGTGATCTCGAGCTCGAGCCGGCTGGCCGGAAAATTGGAGGCGGCGAGCGCCGCCATGATCTTCAGCGCCAGCGTGCCGCTCTTGAACTGCACCGGCGAGACGTTGACGGCGAGGCGGATGTCGTCGGGCCAGTTCGCCGCGTCCCGGCAGGCGGTCGCCAGCACCCATTCGCCGATCTCGTTGATCAGGCCGGTGTCCTCGGCGATCGGGATGAACTCGGCCGGCGAGACCATGCCGCGTTCGGGGTGGCGCCAGCGCACCAGCGCCTCGCAGCCGGTGATGCGGTCGTCCTTCAGGGCGAGGCAGGGCTGGTAATAGACCTCGAGGCCGCCATGGGCGATGGCGTGGCGCAGGTCGATCTCGAGCTGCCGCCGCTCGTGGATCTTGGCGTCCATCTCCGGCTCGAAAAAGCGATAGGTGCGGCGTCCGGCGGCTTTGGCGGCGTACATCGCCATATCCGCGTTCTTCAGGATCTGGTCCAGCGCCGTTCCGTGTTCCGGCGCCAGCGCGATGCCGATGCTGGCGTCGGTGGCAAGATGATGGCCCATGCAGTCGAACGGCGCGCGGATGGCCTCGAACAGCCGCGCGACGAGCTCGTTGACCTGGTTCAGCGACGTCACCGCGCTCTGTACGATGGCGAATTCGTCGCCGCCGAGCCGCGCCACGAAGTCCGCCGGACCCGCGCACCGGCGGAGGCTCTGCGCGACCGCCTTCAGGAGTTCGTCGCCGACAAGATGCCCGAGCGCGTCGTTGACGCCCTTGAACTCGTCGATGTCGATGTAGTGCACCGCGAGTTGTTCGTCCCCGGCGACGAGAGCCAGTTCCTCGCGCAGATGCTCGTGGAACATGGTGCGGTTAGGCAGGTCGGTCAGCGCGTCGTAATGAGCGAGATGGGTGATGCGCTCCTCGATACGCCGGCGCTCCGTGATGTCCTCATGCGTCGCCACCCAGCCGCCGTCAGCGAGCGGTTCGTTGACGATCTGGATCGAGCGACCGTCGGAGGTATCGATCACCATGGAATTGCGCACATGGATGTCGCGCAGGACCCGCGCGACATACTGGTCCAGATCGCCTGTGAACGAGCCGGTGGCCCTGCGGTGCGCAATGATGTCGTGGAACCTGCAGCCGGGCCTCACGATTTCGGCCGACAGCCCGTACATCTCGATGTAGCGCTGATTACAGATCACGAGCTGCTGCGAGGCGTCGAACAGCAGCAGGCCCTGGGTCATGTTGTTGACGGCGCGGTCGAGACGCTGCTTTTCCAGCGTCAGCCGTTCCCGCGAAAGGCGGTGCTGCTCCAGGAGCTTGCGTACGATCGCGATCAGCACGCCCGCGATGGCGAGTGCGGAAGAGGCGGCGACCGAGATCAGCATGCCGATCTGCTCGCGCCAGTCCGTCAGGGCCGCCGCGCGCGTTGTGGTGGCCATCATCAGGATCGGGAAGTGGGGCAGGGCGTGTGAGGAAATCAGCCGGTCCTCGCCGTCGACGGGGCTCATCAAGCGGCCGGCAAAATGGTCGAGCCCGAAGACCCTTTGATGCGCGAACGGTCCGTTCTTGAAATTCCGCCCCATCAATTCGCTGGAATGGGGATAACGGGCGAGCAGCGTGCCGTCCCGGTGCAGCATCGAGATCGTCGCGCCTTCGCCGAGCACGGCGGACTCGAAGAACTTTTCGAAGTTTGCCGGTTCGATGCCGCGTCCGACCACACCCATGAATTCGCCGTTTGGTCCGACGATCTTGCGCACGATCAGGATGGTCCAGGCGCCGGAGACGCGGCTGTGCAGTGGCTCGATCAGGACGTCGGGAGCATTGGGATCGTATCGGAAGGTCCGGAAATAGGCGCGATCGGCAACGTTCACGTTCGGGGCTGGCCATGCCGTCGACGAATTGATCAAATTGCCTTCGGCATCGATGATGTTGACGCCGCCCATGTAGGGCAGTGCCTCGATCTTCGAGCGCAGCATCCGGTGGACGTCCTGGCCGGAGAGGCGTTTGCGATAGTCCGCTGCACTGGTGATGCCGGTCGCGCGAACGTGGTCGACAAAATCCTTCTGGATGACGGCGAAATCCTGCAATTGCTGGTCGAAATGATGGGCGAGCATCAGCACGGTGTTTTCCAGCTCGCGGCCGGAGTTGCGCAGCGCACGTTCGCGGAAATTCTGCGCCATCAGCGTCGCGCCGACGGCGATCGCCGCGATCAGCAGCGTGCCGCCCACCACCAGCCAGCGGATCGGTCCGCTGCGCACGAAGGCCCGGTCAAAAAGGCGACTGCAGAATCTCGTCATCATGATCGATCGTTGTCGTGCACACGTCAGGGTCAATTCTTGGCCCCGGAAACATCCGTTGGTTTAAGGGAACGGAGTGGAGGCGAAGTTAGGAAGCTGGGTTAATGCGCCGTGAATGGACACTCACAAAAGCAATCAATGCGCGGGACGCGAGACCTGCAGGAAGCTTCCGCGCGGCCGGACAATTTCTGCCGGCCATCGCGATGATCAATCGAAGCTTAACCATCTAAGGTGCTGGCGATCCTTAAGTTCGCATTGGCACACGACTCGCGAGCGTCTTCGCAACGACGCGGAGGAGGATACGATCATGAAGAATACTTTGAAGAAATTTCTCGCCGACGAAACCGGCGCAACCGCGATCGAGTGCGGCCTGATCGCCGCCGGCATCGCGCTTGCGATCATCACCGTGGTGAACGGCATGGGCAGCAGGCTCAGTTCAAAATTCGGGTCGATCAGTGCGTCGCTGCGCTGATCGGGCGGGTTTCGCTGCGCGCCAGTATCGCCACCACGATCAGCGCTGCGACGATGTTCGCGGCGGCGCTGATCAGGATCGGCAAAGTATAGCTGTGATTGACGTCGTAGGCGAAGCCGGCCGCACTCGGACCAACCAGCGTGCCGAACGCCACGCTGGTGTAGAGGATGCCGATGATTCCACTGACGTTGCGTCCGCCAAAATAGTCCATGACCACAGAGGGCAGCACCGCGACCCAGCCGCCGTAGAACACGCCGTAGAAGAAGGCAAAAGCGGCGAGGGTCCGGACATCAGCGGCAACGGCCCAGATCGCCATCGCGAACGCCATTCCGATCAGGACCATGATCAGGGAGCGATCGCGGCCCATCCGGTCGGCGACCGCGCCGAGAAAGAACCGGCCCGCCGTGCTGCCGGCACCGATCACGCCGAGCAGCAGCACCGCAGAGGACGCCGCGACCCCGTGGTCGCGCGCGTAAGGCACGAGATGAACGAATGGGACGAAGGCGCCGAACGAGCAGACCAGACACGATACATAGAGGGCGGCAAACCGCGTCGACCGGACGGCCTCGCGCACCGAGGCGCCGCCGGCGCTGTTTGCGTCCGCCGCGTCGCGAGGCGGATCGCCGTCGGGTCGGAGGCCGCGGTCCTTCGGATCATTCTCGATTAGCAGCGACATCCCGCCGCCTAGCACCAGTGCGATCGTGCCCAGCACCAGATAGGCGCCGCGCCAGCCCATCGATGCGATCAGCAATGAGGCGAGCGGCGGCATTGCCAGCGTACCGAGCCCGATGCCGCTCACCGCGAGCCCAGAGGCGAAGCCGCGGCGCTTGACGAACCAGCGTTGCACCGCGCCGATTGCTGGAACATAGGCGCAGCCGACGCCGAGGCCGACGCCGAGCCCGTAGGCGAGATAGACCTCCACGAGGGAACGTGCAGCGCTCGCGGCCGCAAGTCCAGCCGCCATCAGGATCATGCCCGCGACGGCCAGTGGACGCGAGCCGAACCGGTCGGCGAGGGGGCCGCTGACGAGTCCGAGAGCGAAGTACAGAAATCCCGCGATCGAGAACACTAGCGAGATTGAGCCGCGGGAGGCGCCGAAATCGCGCTGGAGCGGCTCCAGAAATGCGCTGAATGTGTAGGCGGAACCAAAGCCGACGAACATGACGGCAAATGCCGCCGCGACGACGAACCAGCCATGGAAAATGCTTCGCCCAGCGGGTTTGAATGGAATGGTCAATGCTGCCTCCGCGAGGTGAGGGAAGGATGGCGACGATGCCAGGACGTGACACGCTGGAACGCTGCGCCGGCCCGAACCAGCGTGGCCTCGTCGAGATGGGCGGCGACAAGCTGGAACGCGATCGGCAGTCCGTCCGCCGATGCACCACCTGGTAGCGTGATCGTGGGATGACCGGTCATGTCGAACGGGGAGGTGTAGCGCTGCAGCTTCGCGATCAGATCCGGCTGCTCGCCGAGCGTCCGGATCATGCTCAGCGTCAACGGCGCGAAAGGGTGTACCGGGATCAGCAGCAGGTCGATGGTCTCGAACAGCGCAGTCACTTGGCCGCGCAGTGCCAGCCGCCGCAGCAGGATCTTCTGATAATCGAGACCGGAGAGTGCGCGACCAGCCTCGAGCAGCGAGGCGAGGATCGGACCGTACTCATTCTCGCGGGCAGGATAAGTCGCCTCGTGCGCGACTGCAGCTTCCACCGCACAATGAGGGGTCCAGTCGGCAATCGCCTGTCTTACGTCGGGAAATCTGACGTTGACGGTGTGGGCGCCAAGCGCGCGGAAAGCATCAATGGCGTCCGCCAACACGTGCTCTGTCGCAACGTCCACATCGTCGCTGTTCCAGGCAGCGTCGAGGCCGATCCGCAAGCCCCGCACGTCCTGTGCGGCCGCGGCAAGATAGTCGGGCACCGGATTGAGCAGTGACGTCGGGTCGTTCGGGTCGTGTCCGGCGATGGCCCCAAGCAGCACGCCGGCATCGACAGCGCTGCGGCCGATCGGTCCGATATGGTCGAGTGTCGCGGCCAGCTCGAACGTGCCGTGGCGGCTGACGCGGCCCCAGCTCGGCTTCAGCCCGGTCAGGCCGTTGGCGGCGGACGGCCAGCGGATCGAGCCGCCGGTGTCGGAGCCGAGCGAGCCGAAGCAAAGTCCGGCGGCCGTCGCAACCGCCGAGCCGCTGGACGAAATGCCCGGCCAGTAATCCGGATTCCATGGATTTCTCGGTGGCGTCACCAACGGGTGGTGATCGGAATAGGCGCCCTCGGTGAGCTGCAACTTGCCGAGCACCACGGCGCCTGCATCCTTGACCCTGCGCGCGACGGTCGCATCTTCACCGGGACGAAAATCGCGATGAAGCGTGGTGCCGGCCGCCGTCGGAATGCCCTTGGTCCAAAATAGATCCTTCAGCGCAATCGGCACGCCATGCAGCGGGCCCCGATACTGGCCATTTGCGATTTCGGCATCCGCGGCTTTCGCCTCGGCGATAGCCGTTTCCGCCATCACGTGAACGTAGCTGCCGAGTTCACGGTCCAGGGCGTCGATACGGTCGAGTTGCGCGCGCGTCACGTCCAGCGCGGAGATTTCGCGCGCCTTGAGGCGTGCAGCAAGCTCGGTGAGTTCGAGATAATGCAGGAGCTCGGCCACGGCGTTCTCCATTTTGTCATCGCAACCCCGCTCGATTTCAACGAGGAGGTCAACACCAGTATAATCAATATACCGGTGTCTGTTGCTGTCAACCGGTAAATATGTTTTACTGGTGTCTCAAATTCCTCCGGTGTTCCGATGTCGAAAGAGTCACGCAAGTTCCAGGTTCCTGACGCGTTGGCGAACGTCTACGATTTCGCCAACACGCTCGATGTTCGCCACTTCTCGCATTTCGGGGTGGAGCACCCGCAGAGCGACGAAATTGCCGGGATGAAGCAGATCGCGGACTGGATGCAGGAGCGCGGCCTCGGCGCCGGCGGACGCATCACGCCCGCAATGTTAGCTACCGCGCTGCGGCTGCGCGGAGCGCTACGCGCCTATCTGCAATGCGACCCAGCCGAGCGGCGCCGGAACAAGGAGGTTCTCGGCGCGCTCGGTGACGCGCTCGCAGCGTTTCCGTTGCGGGTGGAGGCGCGGGTTGGCCGCGGCGCAGTATTATCGGCGATGCGCGAGGATGCGCTCGCCGGCCTGTCGGCTATCGCCATCGAGCTGCACAACGCGACGCTTGTGGGAACGCTGGACCGGCTGAAGATGTGCGCCTCGGAGGAATGCCGCCGGGTGTTCTTCGATCGGTCGAAACCATCGACGCGGCGGTGGTGCATGTCGACGCTGTGCGGCAATCGGATGAAGACGCGCGCCTATCGCGAGCGGCAGCGCGAGGCGAAATAGATCAGCGGCAATCAGCCGCGGTAATGGCCGGACTTGCCGCCGAGCTTCTCGACCAGGCGGATGCCCTCGATGCGCACGCCGCGTTCCACCGCCTTGATCATGTCGTAGATGGTGAGGCAGGCGACCGAGACGGCGGTGAGCGCCTCCATCTCGACACCGGTCGGGCCCGTGACCTTCACGCTGGCGCGGACGAAGCAGCCCGGCAGCTTTGCGTCGGGCTCGATGTCGACTGTGACCTTCGACAGCGCCAGCGGATGGCAGAGCGGAATCAGCTCCGACGTGCGCTTGGCTGCCATGATGCCGGCGATGCGCGCGGTGCCGAGCACGTCGCCTTTCTTGGCATTGCCGGACACGATCAGATCAAGCGTCGCCTTGCTCATGACGACGCGTCCTTCCGCGACCGCGAGCCGCTCGCTCGCGGGCTTGTCCGACACGTCGACCATCCGCGCCTCGCCGGAAGCGCCGATATGGGTGAGGGCAGGGCCGGTCTCGGTCTTGGCTGCTTTCGTAGTGCTCGGCTTGCGAGTCATGTCAGCGCGTGCCCGTCGCGCGCGTAGTTTCGCGTGCGAGCAGCGTGCGCGTCGCAGCGGTGACGTCGGCTTGGCGCATCAGGCTCTCGCCGACCAGGAAGGTCGACATGCCGACGCGCTCGAGCCGGGCGAGATCGGCGGGCGTGAAGATGCCGCTCTCGCCGACCATCAGCCGGTCCCCGGGGATCAACGGGGCCAATGTTTCGCTGGTCGCAAGCGTGGTCTCGAAGGTGCGCAAATTGCGATTGTTGACGCCGATCATCGGGGAACGCAGCTTCAGCGCGCGGTCGAGCTCGGCGCGGTCGTGGATCTCGATCAGCACGTCCATGCCGTAGGCGAGGGCGGCGTTCTCGAGGTCTTTTGCCGTGGCATCATCGAGCGCCGCCATGATGATCAGGATGCAGTCGGCGCCGTGCGCGCGGGCCTCCGCCACCTGATAGGTGTCGAACATGAAATCCTTGCGCAGCACCGGCAGTGACGTGGCCTCGCGTGCGGCTACCATGAAGTCGAGATGGCCCTGGAACGAGGGCGTGTCGGTCAGCACCGAGAGGCAGGCCGCGCCGCCGGCCTCATAGGCCTTGGCGAGCAGCGGCGGATCGAAATCGGCGCGGATCAGGCCCTTTGACGGCGAGGCCTTCTTGACCTCCGCGATCAGCGCGTAGTCGCCGTTGGCGTGCTTGGCCTTGATCGCGCGCGCGAAGCCGCGCGGTGCTGCTTGCGCCTTGGCCTTCGCCTCCACCGCGGACAGCGGCTGTGCGCGCCTGGCGGCGGCGATCTCCTCGCGCTTGTAGGCTTCGATCTTGGTCAGGATGTCCGACATGTCAGCTCAGCTGTTGGAGACCGCGATCAGATGCTTCAGCCGCGCGTTCGCCGCGCCGCTGTCGAGCGCCTTCACTCCAATCGCAACGCCCTCCTTGAGGTCCTTGGCGCGTCCGGCCAGGACCAGCGCGGCGGCCGCGTTCATCAGTGCCACGTCGCGATAGGGGCTCGGCTTGCCGTCGAGCACGCTCTGCAAGGCGATCGCATTCGCGTCGGCGTCGGCGCCTTTGAGTGCACCGGCCTCGCAGCGCGGCAGGCCGGCGTCCTCCGGCGTCACCTCGAAATTCCGGATCTCGCCATTGTGGAGCGCGGAGACGAAGGTCGGGCCGGTGAGGGTGATTTCGTCGAGGCCATCGGAACCGTGCACGACCCAGGCGGATTCGGAGCCGAGGTTCTTGAGCACCTGCGCCAGCGGCTGCACCCATTGCCGGGAGAATACGCCGACCATCTGCCGCTTCACGCCGGCCGGATTGGACAAGGGGCCGAGCAGATTGAAGATCGTGCGTGTCGCCAGCTCGACCCGGGTCGGGCCGACGTTCTTCATGGCGGGATGATGGGCGGGGGCGAACATGAAGCCGATGCCGCATTCGCGCACGCAGCGGCCGACCTGCTCCGGCCTCAGATCGATCTTCACCCCGAGCGAAGCCAGCACGTCGGCGGCGCCCGAGCGCGACGACAGCGCGCGATTGCCGTGCTTGGCCACCGGCAAACCCGCGCCCGAAACGATGAAGGAGGCGCAGGTCGAGACATTGACCGAGCCGGAACCGTCGCCGCCGGTACCGACGATGTCGACGGCGTCCGCGGGCGCGTCGACTGTGAGCATCTTGGAGCGCATCGCCGAGACCGCGCCGGTGATCTCGTCCACGGTCTCGCCGCGCACCCGCAGCGCCATCAGGAGGCCGCCCATCTGCGAGGGCGTAGCCTCGCCAGACATCATGGCGTCGAAGGCGGAAGCCGCTTCGTCACGCGACAGGCTGGCGCCGGTCGCCACTTTTCCAATGATCGATTTCAGGTCGTCCATCGCGTGCTTTCAACTCACTGGTTCGCGCCGGTCACCTGCGCGAAGGCGGCCTGATTAATGGTGGTCCCGATGTCGGTTTCAAGCTTGTTGACGTAGGAAGCGACCTGCTCCTCGGTCTGCGCGCGGTCGAGACTGTCCTTCAGCTTCTTGACCGCTTCCGAAGCGGCGTCGACCACGGGAACGACGATCTCGGTGACGCGGAATACGATCACCTCGGTGCCGCCGGTCACCGGCGTCTGCCCGACGCCGTCCTTGGCGGCGCGGAAGGCGGCCGACACGACGGCTGCGGGCACACTGGCGGGCGAGGCGTCGCGCTTGAAGCCGCTCGCGGTCTCGACCTTGGCGCCGATCGCGGCTGCTTCGTCGGCGAGCTTGCCGCCGGATTCGAGCTTCTGCACCACCTCGGTCGCCTTGGCCTTCAGCTTGGTCGCGATCTGGTCCTGCCGCCAGCGTGCCTCGACCTGGTCGCGAACCTCGTCGAGATTGCGGTCGCGCGAGGGCGTGATGGCAAGCACGTCGTACCAGACAAAGCCGCCCTTGAACGAGATCGAGTCGTTGTCGACGCCGACATCGGTGTTGAAGGCCTGCGACACCACGTCGAGGCCCTGCGGGATGTTGGCGACCGGCTGGCCGTTCGGAGCGCGGCCGGAACGGTCGACGGCGTCGACGGTCACGGCGGTGAGGCCGAGCTTCTGCGCCGCATCGATCACGCTGGAACCTCCTCCGCGCTCGTCTTCCATCTTGTCGCGGAGATCGGCGACCTTGACGCGCGCGCGCTCGGTGGCGATCTCGCGCTTGATGTCGCCGGCAAGGCTCGCATAGTTCGCCTCATTGCCCGGCTCGATCTTGTCGACCTTGACGATCGACGTGCCGAGACGGCCCTGGATCGGCTGGCTGATCTCGCCCGCGGCAAGCGCGAAGGCGGCGTCTCCAACCGCAGGATCGAGCGAGGATTTGGTCACGAGCCCGAGATCGACATCGGACGCGCTCAGGCCGCGCTCCTTGCCGAGGTCCTCGAACGACGTCCCGCCGGCGAGCCGCTCGCGCGCGGCCTGCGCCTCGGCGGCATTGGGGAATACGATCTGGTGGATCTGGCGCTTCTCCGGCGTGCCGAGCCGGTCCTTGCGCTGATCGAACAGTTTCTTGGCGTCGTCGTCCGACACCTCGCTCCACTTGCCGATCTCCTCCGGCGAGACCACGACGAACGCGATCTTGCGATATTCGGGCGCGCGGAACTGGACCTTGTGATCCTCGAAATAGGCGGCGAGCGCCTCGGGCGAGGGTACGTCGATGGCGCCTGCCTGGGCTGCGTCGAGCCTGACGAATTCAATGGCGCGCTGCTCGTTCTGGAAGCGCGTCTGCACCTCGAGCATCGCCTTCGGCGGCTCGAGGCCGGCACCGATCGTGCCGGTGATCTGCCGGCGCAGCGAGACCTTGCGCTGCTCGGAGACGTAGCGCTGCTCGGTATAGCCGAAATTGCGGATCACGGACTGGAAGCGGTTCGGATCGAAGCTGCCGCCGACGCCCTTGAAGTTCGGGTCGTTCATGATGACCTGGCGGATCTGGTCGTCGGACTGGCCGAGCCCGAGCCGGCGCGCCTCTTCGTCGAGGGCGGCTTCCGCGATCGTCTGCTGGAGCACCTGACGGTCAAGGCCGAAGGCGCGCGCCTGGTCAGGCGACAGCGGACGGCCGAACTGGCGGCTGATCTGTTGCAGGCGGTCCGTATAGATCTGGCGGAACTCGTTCAGCGAAATCTCGGTTCGGCCGATCTTGGCCAACGTGGACTGCCCGAAGCCCTTGAAGATGTCGGCGATGCCCCAAACGCCGAAACTGATGATCAGCACGCCCATCACCACGGCCATAATGGTCTTGCCGAGCCAGTTTGATGAGGCCTTGCGCATTCCTCGAAGCATTTGGTCCAACTTGTTTGGCAGGAGGGGAACGGGAGCGCGTCTTAATGCAGATTCCGCAAAAGCGCGTCACCAAATTGATCGATCATCATAAAGTGGCGGCTTTCCCCCCGCAACCTCAGGTCCGGCAGGCTTTCGATCCCTGCGGTTAAAAGCCCCTGGTCTCTGGAACTGCCACGGGACCTCTGCTAGCGCATGCACAAACCGAATTTGCTGGAATTTGACATGACCGATGCCATCCGCCCCCTGATCGCCGGCAACTGGAAAATGAACGGCCTGAAGGCCTCGACTGCCGAATTCGACGCCATGCTCAATGGTGCGGCAGAGGTGGCCGGCAAGGCCGATTTGCTGGTCTGTCCGCCGGCGACCCTGATCGCAGCTTTTGCGGAGAAGGCGCGCGGCAAGAAGGTCGCGGTGGGGGCCCAGGATTGCCATCCCAAGGCCTCCGGCGCCCATACCGGCGATATTGCCGCCGAAATACTGGTGGATGCAGGCGCGACCGCCATCATCGTCGGCCATTCCGAGCGCCGCGCCGACCACGGTGAGGGCGATGCCCTGATCCGGCAGAAGGCCGAGGCCGCATGGCGCGCCGGGGTGACGGCGATCGTCTGCATCGGCGAGACGCAGGCCCAGCGCGATGCCGGTCAGACCCTGGATATCCTGCGCGGCCAGCTCAACGGCTCGCTGCCGGATGGCTCAACTGCGGCCAAGCTGGTCGTCGCCTACGAGCCGGTCTGGGCGATCGGCACCGGCCTGACCCCCACGGCCCAGGATGTCGAGCAGATTCATGAGTTTATCCGGGAACTCCTGACCTCCCGGTTCAAGGCCGACGGCGGAAAGATGCGGATTCTCTACGGCGGCTCAGTCAAGCCCTCAAATGCGGCCGAGCTGATGGCGGTTAAGAATGTCAACGGCGCGCTGGTCGGCGGCGCCAGCCTGAAGGCGGCCGATTTCCTTGCGATTGCCAGGGGCTGCGCCTAGCTAAGCTTGGAGCGCGATCCGGACGGATCGGGGGTGGCAATGCCGTTTCCGATCGTGTAACACCGCGCAACTTCAGGAAAACCCGCGAAGCGCGATCGGCTGCCGGTACCGGCGCTATCGGCTTGTGACGGAAGGATACTATGCAGACCGTTATCATCGTCATCCACCTCATGATCGTGGCCGTCATGATCGGTGCCGTCCTGCTCCAGAAATCGGAAGGCGGCGGCCTCGGCATGGGCGGCGGCGCGGGCTTTATGTCGAGCCGAGGCACCGCGAACCTCTTGTCGCGTACGACCGCGATCCTGGCTGCGGGCTTCTTCCTGACCAGCCTGTTCCTGTCCTGGCACGCCGGCTACAACCGTGCGCCCTCGTCGATCATCGGTGCGCCGGCGTCGCAGACCCAGCCGGCCGGCGGCGGGCCGATCGCGCCGCCGACCTCGGGCGGCATCCTGGATTCGCTGAAGAAGGCCGACGAGCAGCAGCAGGCTCCGGCACCGAGCGGCCCGCAGGTGCCGCGTTCGCAATAAAGCAGGGGGGCCATGCAGGGCGGCTTCTACCGTCCCGCACCAACAAGCCCCATCAAGGCTCTGTCACCACTCTTAGTTTTGGCTCACCCACAGGCCCGCAAAATCTTTGGGGCGGAATACGAATCGCTTTGGCGAATCGAATTCGAGGGATTAGAGGTTAAGCCCCATGGCGCGGTACATATTCATCACCGGCGGCGTGGTTTCTTCGCTCGGCAAAGGTCTGGCTTCAGCGGCACTCGGTGCCCTGTTGCAAGCCCGGGGCTACAAGGTCCGCCTCCGCAAGCTCGACCCCTATCTCAACCTCGATCCCGGAACTATGTCGCCGTATCAGCACGGCGAAGTGTTCGTGACCGATGACGGCGCGGAGACCGATCTCGATCTCGGTCACTATGAGCGCTTCACCGGGCGGCCTGCGACCAAGGCCGACAACATCACGACCGGGCGCATCTACCAGGACATCATCTCCAAGGAGCGTCGCGGCGATTATCTCGGCGCGACCATCCAGGTGGTTCCGCATGTCACCAACGCTATCAAGGACTTCGTCCTCGACGGCAACGACGATTACGACTTCGTGCTGGTCGAGATCGGCGGCACCGTCGGCGACATCGAGGGCTTGCCGTTCTTCGAGGCGATCCGCCAGCTCAAGAACGAGTTGCCGCGCGATCATGCCATCTACATTCATCTGACGCTGCTGCCTTACATTCCGAGCGCCGGCGAGTTGAAGACGAAGCCGACGCAGCACTCCGTCAAGGAGCTGCGCTCGATCGGCATCCAGCCGGACATCCTGCTCTGCCGTACCGACCGAGAGATCCCGAAGGAGGAGCGGCGCAAGCTCGGGCTGTTCTGTAACGTGCGCGAGAGCGCCGTCATCGAGGCGCGCGACGCCGACAGCATCTACGCTGTCCCTCAGGCTTATCATGCCGCAGGCCTCGACGACGAAGTGCTCGCTGCCTTCGGCATCGGCTCGCGGATTCCGCCGGAGCTTCGGAGCTGGCAGCAGATCAACGAGCGCATCCGCAATCCCGAAGGCAACGTCACCATCGCCATCGTCGGCAAATATACCGGCATGAAGGATGCGTATAAGTCGCTGATCGAGGCGCTCTCGCATGGCGGTATCGCCAACAAGGTGAAGGTCAATCTCGACTGGATCGAGAGCGAGATCTTCGAGAAGGAAGATCCCGCGCCGTTCCTCGAGCACGTCAACGGCATTCTGGTGCCCGGCGGCTTCGGCCAGCGCGGCGCCGAAGGCAAGATCCGCGCGGCGCAATTCGCGCGTGAGCGCGACGTGCCCTATTTCGGCATCTGCTTCGGCATGCAGATGGCGGTGATCGAGGCGGCGCGGAACCTCGTCGGCATCGAGGACGCCAACTCCACCGAGTTCGGCCCCACCAAGGAGCCGCTGGTCGGCCTGATGACGGAGTGGCTGCGCGGCAACGAGCTCGAGAAGCGATCCAAGGTCGGCGATCTCGGCGGCACGATGCGGTTAGGGGCCTATCCCGCGGCGCTCAGTCGCGGCAGCCGCGTCTCGCAGGTCTATGGTGGCGCGACCGAGATTTCCGAGCGCCACCGCCATCGCTACGAGGTCAACACCGCCTACAAGGACCGCCTCGAGCAGCACGGGCTGAAATTCTCGGGCCTGTCGCCCGACGGCGTGCTGCCGGAGATCGTCGAGTATGAGGATCACCCCTGGTTCATCGGCGTCCAGTTCCACCCCGAGCTGAAGTCGCGCCCCTTCGAACCGCATCCGCTGTTCGCGTCGTTCATTCGGGCGGCGATGGTGCAGAGCCGGTTGGTGTAATCGGCTCAGCTTGCGGCGGTGTAGTCGCGCGCGTGTTGCATCGGCTCCGGCGCGACCGGCATTGACGTATCAGGCGCAAGCGTTGCCGTGACGAGCTTCATCTGCGGCCGTCGCGTCAGCTTGTAGACGGCGGCCGGCGGCACGTTCAGCAGGGCACGATCCACCAGCTTTGCGCGCAAGCCGAGCCGGTCGAGCACCGGCGCGGGATCGGGCAACTCATGCCGTAGGTGAACTGGTAGAAGGCGCCGCCGGGGCGGACATGGCTGAACGCGCCGCCGACGATCGAGACGACCTTGCGCGTCGACATGTTGAGCAGCGGCAGACCGCTCACGACCGCGCCGACGGGCGCGCCGTCATAGAGGCGCTCCGTCGCCAGCCGCCCCGCATCCATCCACAAAACGCGCGCGTTGGGAAAACGCAGCTGCAGCAGCTTCATGAAGTCGGAGCCGTACTCGATCAGCGTGAGGTCCTGCTGACGCACGCCGCGGTTGAGCAGCTTGTAGGTGAACGCGCCAGTGCCGGGGCCGAGTTCGAGAACCGGGCCGGTCGATGCGGTGATCTCGCGGGTGATGAGATCGGCGAGCGCCGCGCCCGACGGCGCGATCGCGCCGACGCGACGCGGGGCTGACATCCATGACAGGAAGAACGAGAGGAAATCGTTGGGCATGCGCACTCCGGCGTCTTGGTTGCGCCTCGCAGGTCAGAAGTGAGGCGGCCGAATAATCGCTCTCGCGCATTGCGACAGCATTGCGTGCGGCATGCCGATAGCGTCAATTCTCCCGGACCGGCGGCAGCGACATCCTGAAGCACGTGCCGCCGATCGCTCCGTCCGCGACCGAGATGTGGCCGCCATGCAGGAGCACGATCTCGCGCACCATGTTGAGGCCGAGGCCGGCACCGCGATCGAGCGGCGTCAGCCGGTAGAACGGCTCGAAGATCTGTTCGCGCTGGTCGGCCGGAATGCCGGCGCCTTCGTCCGAGACTTCGATGCTCGCGGGCCTGCTGACACGAATGCCGATGGTGCCGCGGCGAGGGCCGTGCTGGATCGCATTCTGCACGAGGTTGGTCAGCGCGCGCTCCAGCGCCGCCGCGTCGCCGATCGTTTCGATCGGCGTGGCGGGGGCATCCAGCGCCAGCTCGTAGCCGGCGGCAATTGCCAGCGGCGCGAGATCTGCGGCCGCGCTTTGCGCGATTGCGACGAGGTCGACGCGCGAGAAGGGATGACCGCAGCGGTCGAGCCGCTGAATGTCCAGCAGTTGCTCGGCAAGCGTTGCCAGCCGCGCGGAATCCTCCAGCAACCGGGTCTTGTCCGGCCCTGGCGGAAGCGACTCCAACCGCGTGTTCAGGATCGCGATTGGCGTGCGCAACTCGTGTGCGGCATCGGCGACGAAGCGTTTGTGGCGGGCATAGCCCTGGTCGAGCCGCGCCAGCGCGTCGTTGACCGCGGTCACCAGCGGCACGACCTCCAGCGGAATCCGGGCCAGCGACAGTCGCGCGCCGCGTTGGTGGATGTCGATGCGCCGCGCCTGATCCGCCGTGGTGTCTAGCCCCTTGAAGGCGCGCTGCACGATCATCGGCGTTGCGATGAAGGTCGCCGTTCCCATGAGGAGCAGGCCGGGCAGGGCGATGCCGAGGAGTGCAAGCGATGTCATGAACAACGCCTTGGCGCCGGTGAGTCTGCCTTGCGTCGCCGTGATGATCTGCACATTGCCGGCGTCGGTGTCGACCCGTTTCAACCGCGCCGGGGACTTGCGCGGATCGTCCTCGAACAGTTGCCAGCCGAGCCGCGCCTGGCTGATCTGGTCGAGGCCGCTGCCGATCGCGGCGAATTCGACCGGCACGGCGCCTTCGCTGAGCGAATGTCCCTGCCTGTCGCGGACCAGGAACCAGAGGTCGGGGGTCTCGCCGCGCAATTGCTTCAGCTCGGTCGTCGATCGCAGGGCCAGGTCGCCTTGCGCATCGCGCGCGAGCGCGTGCTGGACGATTTCGATCACGCGATCTTCGTCACGCTCGGCGATCACGAAGCCCGACGCGCACAATGCCCCGACGACGACGGCAACGAGCGCCGTGAGCAGCGCCGCCTGGAGCGACAGCAGGCGCCAGCTCAGCCGCGAGCGCAGGCAATAGGGATCGTCGTGCTTGCTCATGGCAGCTTCTTCAAGAGATAGCCGACGCCGCGAATGCCGTGGATCTCCACGCGCGCATCGGCTTCCGAGAGTTTGCGGCGCAGCCGCGACACATGCGTATCGAGCGCATTCGACTGGATCTCGTCGTCGAAACTGTAGACGGCTTCTTCCAGCGCAGAGCGCAGCACGGTCCGGCCCATGCGGCGGACCAGGGCTTCCAGCACGAGGAGCTCGCGCCGCGGCAGCTCGAGCGGTGCCCCGTCGATGCTTGCCTCGCGATGGCCGAAATCGAAGGCGAGGCGGCCGGCGTGCATGATGTCGGGCTGCATCCCGGCGGGCCGGCGCAGCACGGCGCGCAGCCGCGCCAGCAATTCCTCCACCGCGAACGGTTTTGCCAGATAATCATCCGCCCCGCAGTCCAGTCCGGCGACCCGGTCGGCGAGTTCGCCGCGCGCCGTCAACACGATGATCGGCACGCCGTCGGCGCGCGCCCTCAGTTTCGGGATCAGGCTGAGACCGTCGCCATCGGGAAGCTGGCGATCGAGCAGGACGGCGGCGTGGACGTCGGCAGAAATGGCCTCTTCCGCCTCGGCGAGCGTGGGGGCGTGGTCCACCACCATGTCGTAGCGCTTCAGCGCCGACGCCAGCGCGTCGGCCATTTCGGCCTCGTCCTCGACGAGCAAAATCCGCATGATCCGCACCTCAACCTCAATCGCGCCAATCTAGCGGCCGTATCATTGCGGCAGCATTACGGGAACCGGCTCTCGAGGAGGTGGCCTTGAGCGGGCTCAGCCATGCGCGGAACGCCACAGGGGGCGGCCGAGCGGGCCTCAAGACACTGTCAGTGCCAGCCGTTATAACCGCCGGACTTGATCAGGGAGGAACATGAATGATCTACGAAATGCGCATTTATCGCTGCGTGCCCGGCCGCCTGCCGGCACTGCTCAAGCGGTTCGAGACCGCCACGCTGAAGCTGTGGGAAAAGCACGGCATCAAGCAGGCCGGGTTCTTCACGACGCTGATCGGTGAATCCAACCAGGAACTGACCTATTTCCTGGCCTGGGAGTCGCTCGCCGAGCGCGAGAAGAAGTGGGGCGGCTTCATGACCGATCCGGACTGGATGAAAGCGCGCGCCGAGAGCGAGGCCGACGGCCAGATCGTCGGCAACATCGTCAGCCAGATCCTGGCGCCGACCGCCTTCTCGGCGGTGAAGTAGAGGCTGCCGGCGCGAGGACGTCGCCGGGAGCCTGGGCGCAACCCTGATATTCTGGGAGCCCAGGCCGAATGGGGTTGATCCGCCCTTCATCGCGGCTATGGTCGCGCCGAAACGAGGGATTTGCCTTGAGCTCTTCGACGTCAGCGGCGCCGGTCATCACCATTGGCAAGGTCAAATTCGGCAATGATCTGCCGATCTCGATCATTGCCGGGCCGTGTCAGCTCGAAAGCCGCCAGCATGCGCTGGAGGTGGCTTCCGCACTGAAGGAGATCGCCGCGCGGCTGCAGATCGGCCTCGTCTACAAGACGTCGTTCGACAAGGCCAATCGCACCAGCGCGTCGGCTGCGCGGGGCCTTGGGCTTGCGCAGTCGCTGCCGATTTTCGCCGAAATCCGATCGTCGCTCGGCCTGCCGGTCCTGACCGACGTGCATGACGCAGCGCAGTGCGCCGAGGTGGCGCAGGCGGTGGACGTGCTGCAGATCCCCGCCTTCCTGTGCCGGCAGACCGATCTGCTGCTGGCCGCCGCCGCGACCGGCAAGGTCGTCAACGTCAAGAAAGGGCAATTCCTCGCGCCCTGGGATATGGCGAACGTCGTGTCCAAGATCACGAGCGCGAACAATCCGAACGTGCTCGTCACCGAGCGCGGCGCCTCCTTCGGCTACAACACACTGGTCTCTGATATGCGCGCGCTGCCGATCCTGGCGCGGACCACCGGCGTGCCCGTGATCTTCGACGCGACTCATTCGGTGCAACAGCCGGGCGGGAAGGGAACGTCTTCCGGAGGCGAGCGCGAATTCGTGCCGGTGCTCGCACGCGCGGCCGTCGCTGTCGGTGTTGCCGGCGTCTTCATCGAGACCCATCCCGACCCCGATAGCGCGCCGTCCGACGGACCCAACATGGTGCCGCTGCGCGAGTTCGAAGGGCTGATCCGAAAGCTGATGGCATTCGACGCGCTCGCCAAAGAATCTGTCAAAACCGGCCCGCGCTGATGCAGCAAGGCGAGGCGCGGCCGCACGATCACGGCCTGCCGGCCGCGCTTTACGTCATCTCCGGTGCAAGCTTCGCCGCAGCGCTCTCGGCGCGCGCGCTCGATCCGGTGCTGCCGCACGTCGCCGAGGATTTTTGGCGTCAGCATTGCGACCGCTGCCGGCTTTGCCGCGGTGTTCGCCTTCACCTTTTCGATCATCCAGCCGATTGTCGGCGCCGCCGCCGATCTGTTCGGCAAGACGCGGCTGATGATCGGCTGCCTCGCGCTGCTCGGCCTTGCCAACATTCTGGGCGCGCTTTCGACCTCGTTCTCGGTTCTGTTCGCGACCCGCATCCTCGCCGGCATCGGCTCCGGCGGCGTGTTTCCGGTGGCGCTCAGCCTGACCAGCGATCTCGTCGGTCCGGAGAAACGCCAGGTCGCGATCAGCCGCACGCTCGCCGGCGCGATGACCGGCAATCTCCTCGGCGCCTCGGCCTCCGGCCTGATCGGCGATTTCCTCGGCTGGCGCGGCGTGCTGGCGGTGCTCGGTGTGCTTGTGATCGTTGCATCGATCGCAGTCGCCGCCGGTTTTCGTGGCGCCAAGGTCAAGCATCCGCCGAAGACGAGTCTGTCGGCGCTGAAGGCCGGCTATCGCACCATCTTCACCAACCCGAACGCCTATGTCTGCTATTCGGCGGTGTTCATTGAAGGCTGCTGCGTGCTCGGTCTGTTTCCCTACATCGCCTCGTTCCTGTTCGAGCTCGGGCAGACCTCGCTCTCGATCGCCGGTCTCGTCATCGCGGGCTTTGCGGTCGGCGGCTTGTTCTACACGCTGACGGTGTCGCGCCTGCTGCCATGGCTGGGCATGAAGGGAATGATGATCGCGGGCATGACGCTGGTGGCCTCGCAGCTCGTTGTCGTCGCCTTCGGCCCACGCTGGGAAGTGCAGGCGCTCAATCTCATCGTGATGGGATGGGGCTTCTACATCGCCCATGGCTGCCTCCAGATGTTTGCCAGCGAGCTCTCGGTCGAGGCGCGTGCCACCGCGCTGTCGCTGCATTCGTTCTTCTTTTTCATGGGGCAGACGGTCGGGCCGCTCGCCTATGGCCTTGGCCTCCAGCATGGCGGCAAGATGCCGACCCTGTTCGCGAGCGCAGCGATCGTGGTGGTGCTGGGATTCGTCTGCGCCCGGCTGCTGAAGCAGCGGGCGCCGGGAGACGCGCGGGTCTGACGGACGTATCAAGCTACCGCTCTTCGTGTTTTAGCAGGATCAACGCCGCGCGTGTCTTGGGTCTGGCGTCACCGTGCCACAGCCGCCCGTCGTATGCATGGCACGCGGATTGCTTCCCTTTTGAGCAAATCAAGGTGTGAGACCGTGGACGCTCAGCCCATCCGTTGGCCCAGCGCAGCAAGCGCGACCCGATCGACCGGATACCCCACCAGGCCACCACTGCGGCGTTTCCTGACCGATTGCTACGAGGAGTTCAGGGCCGACAGTTCGGGCGAACTCGCCGACTACATTCCCGAGCTGAAGCGTGCCAATCCCGATGATTTTGGCATCGCGCTCGTCACCATCGACGGCCACGTCTACGAGGTCGGCGACAGCGCGGTGCCGTTCACGATCCAGTCGGTCTCGAAGGCCTTCGTGTTCGCGCTGGCGCTGGAGACGGTGGGCGAGGAGCGCGTCGCGGCCACGATCGGGGTCGAGCCGAGCGGTGAGGCCTTCAATTCGATCCGGCTCACCAACGACAACCGCCCTTTCAACCCGATGGTCAATGCCGGCGCGATTGCCTGTTCGGGCCTGATCTACGAGGTGGACGGGAACGGCGCCTTCGAGCGCGTCCGCTCAAAGCTCAGCCAATTCGCCGGCCGCGAGCTCGGCGTCGACGAGGCCGTGCATGCCTCGGAAACCGCAACCGGCAACCGCAACCGGGCCATTGCCTGGCTGCTGCGGAATTACGCGGTGCTGCCGGACGACGTCGACGCCGTGCTGGACGTGTATTTCCGCCAATGCGCGATCCTGGTCACTGCGCGCGATCTGGCGGTGATGGCGGCAACGCTCGCCAATCGCGGCATCAATCCAGTAACCGGCGTGCAGGTGATCACGCCGCACATCGTCGCGCGCACGCTGTCGGTGATGACGAGCTCGGGCATGTACGACTATGCCGGCGAGTGGACCTATCGCGTCGGCATCCCCGCCAAGAGCGGCGTTGGCGGCGGCATCGTCGCGGCGCTGCCTTCGCAATTGGGACTCGGCACCTTTTCGCCGCTCCTGGACAATCATTTCAACAGCGTGCGCGGCCTCAAGGTCTGCGAGGCGCTGTCGGCGCGGTTCGACCTGCACATGCTCAACCGCAACGCTGACGTTCGCAGCAGCGTCATGGCCGACTATGATATCTACGGCATCTCGTCGCGCCGCAGCCGCCAGCCGCACGAGCAGCAGATTCTCGATGATCGCCACAGCGATATCCGCATCCTTGAGCTCGTCGGCGCGCTCAATTTCGGCACCATCGACTACGTCACACGAAGACTCACCAGTGAGCCGCCGAACGCGCCGCTCCTGATCATCGATTTCCGCCGCGTCCCCGACATCACCGCAGCCGGCGCAGAGCTTCTGGGTGAGGCGCTGACGGCGCTCGGCAATGCCGGCATCAGCACGGTTCTATCAGGCTTCGAGGAGACGTCCGCGGTGTGTGTCGCGATTTCCGCGCGCACGGCGGATCCGCGAAGGCTGCGGCGCTTCGCGCTGCTCGACGATGCGATCGAATGGGCCGAGGACCAGGTGATCTATCGCTTCGGCGGCTTCACCGACGTGAAGGAGAGCGCGCATCTCGGCGAACAGGCGCTGCTGGCCGAGCTCGACGCCGACGAGATCGGCGCTATCGTCAAGCTCTCGACCACGCGCCACTACACTGCCGGCCAGCGCATCGTCGCGGCCGGCGCGCCCGCCAATTCGCTGTTCTTCCTCCAGAGCGGCATGGTCAGCGTCAAATTGCGAAGCGGCGTGCGGCTGGCCTCGCTCGGTCCCGGCATGGAGTTCGGCGAGATGGCAATCCTCGAAAGAAGCCGCAGCGCCGACGTCTTCGCCGATACGCTCGTGACCTGCCTCGAACTGCCGCTCGACAGTTTTGCCGACTACCGCCGGCTGCATCCCGAGACCTCGCTGAAGATCATGCGCAACCTTGCCGCAATATTGGCGCGGCGGCTGGTGGCAGCCAACGCCAAGGTCGACCTGCTCAGCGCTTATTAGTTAGCCGGAACCGCACCGCTTGCTGGACATTTAGAGCATGATCCGGAAAAGTGGGAAGCGGTTTTCCGAAAAGATCATGCTCAAACAACAACCTAAAGCGCGATGATGATTCATCCTCATCTCATCGCGCTTTAGAAACGTTCAGCCCCGCCCGCGATACGGCGCGACGCCTTGCTCGGGCACCCAGAGGCCCTTCGGCGCGCGGCCGGTCTGCCAGAACACGTCGATCGGGATGCCGCCGCGCGGATACCAATAGCCGCCGATGCGCAAGAACTTCGGCTTGATCTCGCTCGCGATGCGCTTGCCGATCATTACGGTGCAGTCCTCGTGGAAGGCGCCGTGATTGCGGAAGCTCGCGATGTAGAGCTTGAGCGACTTCGACTCCAGCAGCCACGCAGCCGGTGCGTAGTCGATCATCAGATGTGCGAAATCCGGTTGTCCCGTGACCGGGCAGAGCGAGGTGAATTCCGGCACGGTGAAGCGCACCAGATAGTCCGTGCCCGTTTGCGGATTCGGCACGCGGTCGAGCTGCGCTTCTTCCGGCGTGTGCGGCCATTCGACCGCGCGGCCGAGCTGAAGGGATTTCTTCGCCATTGTCGTCACATCCTGTTTCGCGTGCCGGGATGGACGCAAATGCCGCTGTCGTCAACCGGCGGCGACCGTCTGGATCATGACGATCCGGTCGTTGCCGGACTCGCAGCCCCAGAGCTCGCCCGGCCTGCCGTCGAGCTGGCGCACATTGGCATTGGCTTTGTCGCTGGCGAATACGTTGAACTTTTCGGTCGCGGGATCGAAGCGGACGATGGCGTTAGCGGAGAAATCGGTCAGCCAGACCTTGTCCTTGTCGTCGACATAGACCGCGTAGGTGCGGGGACGTTCGCCGGGCAGCTTCCAGGTCTTCCAGGAGGCTCCCACGGGATCGTGCACCGAGACGTGGCCGCTGTTCCACTCGCTGACCCAGATCCGGCCTTTCGAATCCGACCAGACCCGTCGCGAACCCTGGCTCGGCGTTGGCGGCTCGACCACACTGGCGCTGCCCGTCGCCAGATCGATCTTGGCAATATAGCTGCCGGCAAGCGAGGCATACCAGACGTCGCCCTTGGGCGTGACGGCGATGCCGTAGGGGCCGACGCCCTTGGGCGCCCTGAACACGTCCATCCCGCCCGAGTTCGGCTTGAGCCGGCCGTAATAGCCGGACTGGCCGGTGAACCAGTAGGTGCCTTCCTTGTCGAACACGCCGGTGTTGAGATTGGCGTCGGCGAACTTTTCGGGCAGGCGGAACAGCGTGACCTTGAGGTCGGAAGGATCGACGCGGGCGATCGCATTCTGGCCGCCCTCGGTGATCCATGGCGCGCCGTCGGGGCCAATGGTCACGCCGTGCGGGGCGGCGCCCTGGCCGAGGCTGACCGTCTTATAGCTGCCATCCTTCGGATCGAGCCTGCCGAGCATGCCCTTGCCCTGGGCCGTAAACCAGACCGTGCCATTAGGGGCGGGGGCAAGGTCGTGCAGACCGATGCCGGAGCTGATCGGGAAGTATTTTGTCCGGAACGGCCCTTCCTGCGCAAAACTTGGGCGGGCCGCGAGGAGGGCGGCGCTCGAGGCAAGAAACTGGCGGCGATTCATGGCGTTACCCCGACTGTTTCAGATTGAGGTTTTGCGCGCGGACCAGATGCCCTTAAGCTTAGTCCTGGAGGCTTCACGCGTCAGTCGAAGCACGCCGTCCAAGCGTTCACATTTGCTTGCGCTCCGTGTAAGACCCGCGGCACCGATCAGCCCTAACGAACGGAAGTGCACATCATGACCGCCATCATCGACATCATCGGCCGCGAAATTCTCGATAGCCGTGGCAATCCCACCGTCGAGGTCGACGTCGTGCTGGAAGATGGCGCGCTTGGCCGTGCTGCCGTGCCGTCCGGCGCCTCCACCGGCGCCCATGAGGCGGTGGAACTGCGCGACGGGGACAAGGCCCGCTATCTCGGCAAGGGCGTCACCAAGGCGGTCGGCGCCGTCAACGGCGAGATCTTCGAGGCCCTGAGCGGCCTCGATGTCGAGCAGCAGGCCCAGCTCGACCAGATCATGATCGACCTCGACGGCACGCCGAACAAAAGCCGGTTAGGGGCCAACGCCATCCTCGGCGTCTCGCTCGCCTGCGCCAAGGCGGCCGCGAACTCGCTCGACATGCCGCTCTACCGTTACGTCGGCGGTACCTCGGCGCGGCTGCTGCCGGTGCCGATGATGAACATCATCAATGGCGGCGTGCACGCCGACAACCCGATCGACTTCCAGGAGTTCATGATCCTCCCCGTGGGCGCGTCCTCCTTCGCCGAGGGCCTGCGCTACGGCGCCGAGGTCTTCCACACCTTGAAGTCCGAATTGAAGAAGGCCGGCCACAACACCAATGTCGGCGACGAGGGCGGCTTTGCCCCGAACCTGCCGTCGGCGGACGCCGCGCTCGAATTCGTCATGAACGCGATCGGCAAGGCCGGCTACAAGGCGGGCTCCGACATCGTCATCGGCCTCGACTGCGCCTCGACCGAGTTCTTCAAGGACGGCAAATACGTCTATGAGGGCGAGGGCAAGACCCGCTCGATCTCCGAGCAGGCCAAGTACCTTGCTGACCTCGTCTCGCGCTATCCGATCGTGACCATCGAGGACGGCATGTCGGAAGATGACATGGACGGCTGGAAGGAGCTGACCGACCTCGTCGGCAAGAAGTGCCAGCTCGTGGGCGACGATCTCTTCGTCACCAACGTCAAGCGCCTCGCCGAGGGCATCAAGGCCGGCAGGGCCAACTCGATCCTGATCAAGGTCAACCAGATCGGAACGCTGACCGAGACTCTCGCCGCCGTCGAGATGGCGCACAAGGCCGGCTACACCTCGGTGATGTCGCACCGCTCCGGCGAGACCGAAGATTCCACCATCGCCGACCTCGCGGTTGCCACCAATTGCGGTCAGATCAAGACCGGCTCCCTTGCGCGTTCCGATCGCACCGCCAAATACAACCAGCTCCTGCGCATCGAGCAGCAGCTCGGCAAGCAGGCGCTCTACGGCGGCAAGGCGGCACTGAAGGCGCTGGCATAAGCCGGCGCTTAGACAAGAACAGGGGAGGATCGACATGACCGACGGCAAGACCGGACTGCAACTGCGTTCGCTGATCAAGAAGAGCGGAGAGCTCGAGATCTCGCTTCTGGACGTGCCGACCCCCGAACCCGCCGCGGACGAGGTCGTCGTCCGCGTCGAGGCGGCGCCGATCAATCCGTCCGACCTCGGGCTCCTGATCGGCGCGGCCGATATGAGCACGGCAAAGGCTTCGGGCGACAAGGGCGCTCGCGTCATCACCGCGAAGGTGCCGGAAGGCGCGATGCGGGCGATGGCAGGCCGGCTCGACGAGTCCATGCCGGTCGGTAACGAGGGCGCGGGCGTCGTGATCAGGACCGGCTCGTCGGATGCCGCGAAGGCACTGATGGGCAAGACCGTCGCCATGATCGGCGGCGCGATGTATACGCAGTATCGCACGCTGAAAGTGCGCGAATGCCTGCCGCTGCCTGAAGGCACCACGCCGGCGGAAGGCGCGTCCTGCTTCGTCAATCCGCTCACCGCGCTCGGTATGACCGAGACCATGCGGCGCGAGGGTCACAAGGCGCTGGTGCACACCGCGGCGGCCTCCAATCTCGGGCAGATGCTGAACAAGATCTGCATCAAGGACGGCATCCCGCTGGTCAACATCGTGCGCAGCAAGGAGCAGGCCGACATCCTGCACAAGATCGGCGCCAAATACGTCGTCGATTCCACCGCGCCGAGCTTCCTCGGCGATCTCACCAACGCGCTGGTCGAAACCGGCGCCACCATCGCCTTCGACGCCATCGGCGGCGGCAAGCTCGCCGGCGACATCCTTAATTGCATGGAAGCCGCAATCAACAAGACGGCCACAGCCGGTACGGCTCCAACGTGCACAAGCAGGTCTATGTTTACGGCGGGCTCGATGTCCGCCCGATCGAGCTGCCGCGCGGCTTCGGCATGGCCTGGGGCGTCGGCGGCTGGCTGCTGTTTCCGTTCCTGATGAAGATCGGGCAGGCGGACGGGGCCAGGCTGCGCCAGCGCGTCGTCGACGAATTGAAGACCACCTTCGCCAGCCATTACACCAAGGTGGTGTCGCTTTCCGAGGCGCTCGATCCCGCCAACATCGCAGTCTACGCCAAACGCGCCACCGGCGAAAAATTCCTCATCAATCCGAATAAATCTTCGTGATTTGCGACGGCGCGTGACCTGGGGGGAAGGACCGGCCGCGCCGGCCCAACCTCGCTTGATCGACATGTTCATGCCTGAGCAGTCGGGCGAACGACGATCTCGCCGACATCCACGCTATCTGGTTGAGCTATCGCGAAAGCGATGGCTTCTGCGATAGCGCTCGCCGGAATGGCCAGTGCCTTCATGCTCGCCTGCCCCTGCTCCCGTAGCGCGGAATCCGTCATGGAGGATGGAAGCTCGGTATCGACATAACCGGGAGAGATGGTCGTCACCCGAAGCGACGGGCCAGCCTCCTGACGAAGTCCTTCGGAAATCGCTCTGACGGCATTCTTCGATCCAGCGTAGACGGCCATTGTCGGAACGATCTTGATGCCGGCGCGGGGAGCGATACCGTTCTACTTGCCGGCAGTTTCGGTTTCGAAGCGTCAGACGCCGAATTGCTGCTCGATGCGCTGCCTCGCTTTCTGCTCATACCATCGCGCAGTCCGTCGGCACCCGTCATTCATTCCACGCTCCAGATTCTCGACCTTGAAATCAGGGGGACAGGAATCGGAGCGGCCGTACTCACCGACAGGCTCGCCGACGTCCTGCTCGTCCAGGTGCTCCGCGCAGCGCTGGATCAGAGTGCCGGCGAGGGTTTTGGATGGATCAACGCGCTGGTCGATGCCAGGATCGGCAAGGCAATCAGGCTGATGCACGAAGACGTCGCTCACCCCTGGACCCTGGAAGCATTAGCCGACGCGATCGCCATGTCACGATCTGCGTTTTCGAAGCGGTTCAAGTCGCTGGTGGGGCTCGCGCCGCTCGACTACCTCCTTCGGTGGCGTATGCGGCTTGCACGCGATCAGCTGCGACGCGGAGCGACCGTTTCGGCAACCGCCGCGCAGCTGGGATATTCGTCGGAGAGCGCCTTCGGACATGCCTTCAAACGAATCTACGGCCAAGCACCGAAGCGATATTGGGGCGGACAGGCCAACGGCGAAAAATTCCCCATCAACCCAAATAAATAATCGTGATGTGCGAGGGCACGTCACCGAAAGAAGGTCTTGCCTTCTGAGCGAAGCGGGAGATTATTCCGCCGCCATTGAAAGCGGAAAAACCGCAAGGCGCGCTCAGAAGGGGACCTCTCCATGACCGATCTCAATCGCCGCCATTTGCTCGCGGGCGTCGCCGCCCTCAGTGCGGCTGCCGTGACCAGGCTTGGACCGACCGCCGCCAATGCCGCAGTGCCGCAAGCCGGCACGCAGGCGCCGGGCTTCTACCGCTATAAGGTCGGCAGCTACGAGTGCACCTCGATCAACGACGGCGCGCGCACTTTCCCGATGCCGGACAAGTTCGTCGTCAACGCGCCGAAGGAGGAAGCTCTGGCTGCGGGCGAGGCGGCCTACATGCCGAAGGGCATGGTCACGGTGCCGTTCAATCCGCAGCTCATCAACACCGGCTCCAAGCTCGTGCTGATCGATACCGGCAACGGCGTTGCCAATCTCGAGCCGAGCAAGGGCGCGGTCGGTCGCACGCTGCAGAACCTCCAGGCCGCCGGCGTCGACCCCAAGAGCATCGACGTCGTGCTGCTCTCGCATCTGCATCCCGACCACACCAACGGCATTCGTCTCGCCGACGGCGCGCTTGCCTTCCCCAATGCGGAGATCATGGTGCCGGGCAAGGACTGGGAGTTCTGGACCAGCGAGGAAAACGCCGCCAAGGCCGAGTCCAACCCGATGATGAAGAACTACTTCGCCAACGTGAAGAAGACCTTTGCCGGCCTCGAATCCAAGGTGACGAAGTACGAGGGAGGCAAGGAGGTCGCGCCTGGCATCACCTCGATCGCGACGCCGGGCCACACGCCGGGTCACACCTCGTTCGCGATTGCGTCCGGCGATGCCAAGGTGCTGATCCAGTCGGATGTCACCAACATCCCTGAATTCTTCCTGCGCAATCCGGACTGGCATGTCGCGTTCGACACGGATGGCCCGATGGCACAAGCGACCCGCCACAAATTCTACGACATGGCGGCGGCCGAGAAGGCGACCGTGATCGGCTTCCACTTCACGTTCCCCTCGATCGGCCATGTCGAGAAGGACGGCGCCAAATATCGCCTGATCCCGTCGGCGTGGAATCCGACGATCTGATCGGGGTGAGACGTTTGCACAAGAGATCGGGCCGCCGCTTGGCGGCCTGATTGTTTTGGGCAACCGTTCAGAAACTCAGTGTTTCCAAATCGCACCGGTCCATGCACTTGCATCCATCGCTGGGGATCGTTTAAGTGCCGCCCCGGCACTCCCGCTGAAGATTTCGAGGACACCCCATGGCCTACAATATCGTCACGATCGCCGGCAGCCTGCGCAAGGACAGCTTTTCGCTGAAGATCGCCAATGCGCTCGCCAAGCTCGCGCCGGCCTCGCTCAAGCTTGAGGTCGTCACGCCGGCCGGCATCTCGTTCTTCAACCAGGACCTCGAGGGCGCGCCGCCGGCCGACTGGTTGTCTTTCCGCGAAAAGATCCAGAAGTCGGACGGCGTTATCTTCATCACGCCTGAATACAATCGCGCGATCCCGGGCGTGCTGAAGAACGCCATCGACGTCGCCTCGCGGCCCTATGGCAAGAGCTCATTCAACGGTAAGCCGGTCGGCATCATCTCGAACTCGCCGGGCCCGCTCGGCGGCGTCAGCGCCGCCAAGACGCTCCAGAACATCCTGCCGGGTATTTCCGGCCCGATCATGCAGCAGCCGGAAGCCTATTTGAACGCAGTCGGCGACGCCTTCGATGCCGACGGCAATTTGGCCAAGGACTCGCTGAAGCCCGTGCTCCAGGCCTATCTCGACGCGTTTGCGGCGCACGTGGCGAAGCATCACGGCTGAGGGGCTATTCCCAAGTCTCCGTCATGGCCGGGCTTGTCCCGGCCATCCACGTCTTTCCCGAACTGACGAAGAACGTGGATGCCCGGCACAAGGCCGGGCATGACGGCTGATTCAGGCATGGAACGCGAAGCGGGGAGGGGCAATTAGCACGCCCTTAACCAACCTGTCCCATCTTCTCCTGATGGTCTCCCGCGCGCGCCTCAAATCGATCCTGACCGGTCTTGCCCTCTATGCGATGGCGGCCGCCATCGTCGGCTATTTCGGCGTCAACGCCTATACCGGCAAATACGGCCTCAACGCCCGCCAGGAGCTCGACCAGGAGATCGTGGCGCTGACCAGCGAGCTGGCGCAGCTCAAGCGCGAGCGCGCCAGGAGCGAGCAGCGCGTTTCGCTGCTGCGCTCCGCGAAGATCGACCCCGACATGCTGGACGAGCGGGCGCGCTTCCAGCTCGACTACGTCAATCCGCGCGATCTCGTCCGGATGATCCCGGCGAACTAGCGCTTCAGACCGGCGTCGAAAGCCGCTGCCGAAAACCGCAAGTCTCAACTCTCCCGAAAGTCGAAGGCCTGGAAGTCGAGGCCTGGAACCGGACTGCGGCCTTGACGGCAGCGCCGCAGCGGGTTCATGGCTTCCATCGCATTGGCCAGGGTTGACGCAGATCAACCGGGCCGTGCCGGCACGGTCTAGCTTGCCACCCGGAGGAAACAGTGATGAATGGGCAAGCCCCCCGGCATCACGCGGCCCGCGTCGAGGCCGCCATCGCGTCAGGCCAGGCGGCACGCTCCGCGCTGGTGGCCTCGTGGCGCCGTTCGTCCAGATTGCATTGTCTCGATCCCGCCGGCCGTAGCTCGCCGACCCGGCTGAGCGAAGCCGAGCTGCACCACGCGTGCGAGCGCGTCGCGCCGCTGCTGTCCGCTGCGCGAGGCGCGATGGACCGGCTCTACCAGGCGGTCGGCGCGAGCGGCTGCTGCGTGCTGCTCGCCGACGGCGAGGGCGTGCCGGTCGATCGCCGCGGCACCCCGGCGGACGACGCGACGTTTCAGTCCTGGGGGCTCTGGACCGGAGCGCTCTGGAGCGAGGAGCACGAGGGCACCAACGGCATCGGCACCTGCCTCGTCGAGCAGCGTCCGCTCACAATCGACCGCGACCAGCATTTTTTCACCCGCAACACGCTTCTGAGTTGCACGGCCGTTCCGATCTACGACCATGAGGCCGCGCTCGCGGGCGTGCTCGACGTCTCGTCCTGCCGCGCCGACCGCACCGACGCGTTTTCCAGTCTCATCGCGCTCGCGGCGGGTGAGGCGGCCAAGCGTATCGAGGCCGATCTGTTTCGCAGGGCCTTCGCCCATGCCCGTATCGTGCTGAGGCAAGGTGCGGACGGCCAGTGCGGCGGCCTCGTTGCGGTCGATGCGGACGATCTCGTGATCGGCGCGACCCGGTCCGCCCGAGTGGCACTTGGAATCGCGCCCGGCCGGGCGTTGCAGCCGATGCCTGCCGCCGATCTCCTCGGCGGCGATACCGCGCGCGACCATCTTGCCGGCGGTCAGCGCGCGGTGTTGCAGCGGGCGCTCTTGCGCGCGGGCGGCAATGTCTCGGCGGCCGCCAAGGCCCTCGGCGTCAGCCGCGCCACGCTGCACAGAAAGCTCAAGCGGTTCGAGCTGAACGCGCATTGAGCTGCTCGTGACCTCATGGTGAGGAGACCGCGAAGCGGTCGTCTCGAACCATAAGAGGCCTGACTGTCACCCCCGCCATCCTTCGAGACGCGCGCAAGAGCCCGCTCTCAGGCTGAGGTCAGTATGTGCGGTAGCAGGACGTGCCGCCTCATCACCTGTCGCAGAACTGCGACAGGTCGGCTCCGTCATCGCTCCCGCACGGGCTGACAGAGAACGCCTCCCGCGACATCGTCGGCCCAAGTCGCGACCACGCGACGAATTGCGCAAACAGCAAACATCGGGAGTGATCAATGAACAAGGTGGAATTCCTCAGCGTCACCAAAGTTCCCTTCGCCGAACGCTATGACAATTTCATCGGCGGCAAATTCGTCGCGCCGATCTCCGGCAAGTATTTCGACAACGCCTCGCCGGTGAACGGCCAGATCGTCTGCAAGATCGCGCGCTCCGACGCGCAGGACGTCGAGGCTGCCCTCGACGCGGCGCATGCGGCCAAGGCCGCCTGGGGCCGCACCAGCGTCGCCGAGCGCGCCGCGATCCTGAACCGGATCGCCGACCGCATGGAAGAAAATCTCGAGCGTCTCGCCATCGCCGAGACCTGGGACAACGGCAAGCCGATCCGCGAGATCCGCGCCGCCGACATCCCGCTCGCAATCGACCACTTCCGCTATTTCGCCGGTGTCGTCCGCGCCCAGGAAGGCTCGATCGGCGAGATCGACCACGACACCATCGCCTATCATTTCCACGAGCCGCTCGGCGTTGTCGGCCAGATCATCCCCTGGAACTTCCCGCTGCTGATGGCCTGCTGGAAGCTCGCCCCTGCGCTCGCCGCCGGCAATTGCGTCGTGCTCAAGCCGGCCGAGCAGACCCCGGCCTCGATCATGGTCTGGGCCGAGATCATCGGCGATCTCCTGCCGCCCGGTGTCCTCAACATCGTCAACGGCTTTGGCCTGGAAGCCGGCAAGCCGCTCGCGTCCAGCCCGCGCATCGCCAAGATCGCCTTCACCGGCGAGACCACGACGGGCCGGCTGATCATGCAATATGCCAGCCAGAACCTCATTCCCGTCACGCTCGAGCTCGGCGGCAAGTCGCCGAACATCTTCTTCAGCGACGTGACCGCCGAAGACGACGACTTCTTCGACAAGGCGATCGAAGGTTTCGTCATGTTCGCGCTGAACCAGGGCGAGGTCTGCACCTGTCCGAGCCGGGCGTTGGTCCACGCCGACATCTATGACCGCTTCATGGAGCGGGCGCTGAAGCGCGTCGCCGCGATCAAGCAGGGCGACCCGCGCGCGGCCGACACCATGATCGGCGCGCAGGCATCGGGCGAGCAGCTCGCAAAAATTCTCTCCTACATCGACATCGGCAAGCAGGAGGGCGCGAAGGTGCTGGCCGGCGGCGGACGCGCCGAGCTCGGCGGCGATCTCGCCGGCGGCTTCTACGTCCAGCCGACCGTGTTCGAGGGCCACAACAAGATGCGCATCTTCCAGGAGGAGATCTTTGGCCCCGTCGTTTCGGTCACGACCTTCAAGAGCGACGACGAAGCGCTCGAGATCGCCAACGACACGCTCTATGGCTTGGGAGCCGGCGTCTGGAGCCGCGATGCCAACCGCTGCTACCGCTTCGGCCGGGCGATCCAGGCCGGCCGGGTCTGGACCAACTGCTACCATGCCTATCCCGCACATGCGGCCTTCGGCGGCTATAAGCAGTCGGGCGTCGGGCGCGAGACCCACAAGATGATGCTCGACCATTACCAGCAGACCAAGAACCTGCTGGTCAGCTACAGCCCGAAGAAGCTCGGCTTCTTCTGATCGGGCAGGCGGAGAGGGCGGCGCTGTTCTGCGCCGCCCGTTCCAAATGTCGGGACCGCGTTGGGTCGACGTTGCTTGACGCGGCCACGAATCGCCGGGCGGCCGCCGTGCATCGATTTGTTGCCCGATCCGCGTCAAAGATTTTGCAATATTACGATCACGTTGCAGTGCGGCATAATGAAAGTCGTGCCATGCCGCCGCGGTGCTTTCCAAGGGCGTTTGAGTTGGGTTAGAGAGGGCTGAAGTTTTCTCTGACCCGGAATTCCCATGGCCGCACCCAAGAAAGCCGCCGCAAGCACTGCACAGGACAAGACCGACGGCGGTTCGCCCCCGGAATTCACCAGGGAGCAGGAGCTCAAGGCGCTCCGCGACATGCTCCTGATCCGGCGGTTCGAGGAAAAGGCCGGCCAGCTCTACGGCATGGGCGCGATCGGCGGCTTCTGCCATCTTTATATCGGCCAGGAGGCCGTGGTGGTCGGGATGCAGATGGCCTTGAAGCAGGGCGATCAGGTCATCACCGGCTATCGCGACCACGGCCACATGCTCGCCACCGGCATGGAGGCCAACGGCGTCATGGCCGAGCTCACGGGCCGCCGCGGCGGCTATTCCAAGGGCAAGGGCGGCTCCATGCACATGTTCAGCAAGGAGAAGCACTTTTACGGCGGTCACGGCATCGTCGGCGCCCAGGTCTCGCTCGGCACCGGGCTTGCCTTCGCCAATCACTATCGCAGCAACGACAATGTCAGCGTCACCTATTTCGGCGACGGCGCGGCCAACCAGGGCCAGGTCTATGAGAGCTTCAACATGGCGGAGCTCTGGAAGCTGCCGGTGATCTACGTCATCGAGAACAACCGCTACGCCATGGGCACTTCGGTCTCGCGCGCCTCGGCGCAGCAGGATTTCTCCAAGCGCGGCGCCTCCTTCAACATTCCCGGTCAGCAGGTCGACGGCATGGACGTCCGCGCCGTGAAGGCCGCCGGCGACGAGGCTGCGGCCTGGTGCCGCGCCGGCAAGGGCCCCTTCATCCTGGAAATGCAGACCTACCGTTATCGCGGCCACTCGATGTCCGATCCCGCAAAGTACAGAACGCGCGAGGAGGTCGAAAAAGTCCGCCACGACCAGGATCCGATCGAGCAGGTGCGCAACCGCCTCTTGGCCGCCAAGGTCAGCGAGCAGGATCTGAAGGCGATCGACGCCGAGGTGCGCGACATCGTCAATGCCTCCGCCGATTTCGCCCAGCATGATCCCGAGCCGGATGCCGCCGAGCTCTGGACCGATATTTACCGCTGAACGCGCGCAAGCTTTCTTTTGGAGTCGATATGCCAATTCAAGTGCTGATGCCCGCGTTGTCGCCCACGATGGAGAAGGGTAACCTCGCCAAATGGCTGAAAAAAGAGGGTGAGACGATCAAGTCGGGGGACGTGATCGCCGAGATCGAGACCGACAAGGCGACCATGGAGGTCGAGGCGACCGATGAAGGTACGCTCGGCAAGATCCTCATCCCCGAGGGCACCGCCGACGTTGCCGTGAACACGCCGATCGCGACGATTCTGGCCGATGGCGAGAGTGCCGCCGATCTCGCCAAGGCGCCCGCTCCGCAGCAGAAGGCTGCCGAATCCGCAGCCCCCGCCGCTGCAAAAGCCGAAGCGCCCGCGCCCAAAGCTGCGCCTGCACCGCAGGCCGTTGCAGAACCCGACCCGGAGGTGCCCGCCGGCACCGAGATGGTGACCCAGACCATCCGCGAAGCCCTGCGCGATGCCATGGCCGAAGAGATGCGCCGCGACGCCGACGTCTTCGTGATGGGCGAAGAGGTCGCCGAATACCAAGGCGCCTACAAGGTGACGCAAGGGCTGCTTCAGGAATTCGGCGCCAAGCGCGTCATCGACACGCCGATCACCGAGCACGGCTTTGCCGGCATCGGCGTCGGCGCCGCGATGACCGGATTGAAGCCGATCGTCGAGTTCATGACCTTCAACTTCGCCATGCAGGCGATCGACCAGATCATCAACTCCGCGGCCAAGACGCTCTACATGTCCGGCGGCCAGATGGGCTGCTCGATCGTGTTCCGCGGGCCCAACGGCGCCGCCGCGCGCGTCGCCGCCCAGCACAGCCAGGACTATTCGTCCTGGTATTCGAACGTCCCGGGCCTCAAGGTCGTCGCGCCGTTCTCGGCCGCTGATTACAAGGGCCTGCTCAAGGCCGCGATCCGCGATCCCAACCCGGTGATCTTCCTCGAGAACGAGATGCTCTACGGTCACACCGGCGAAGTGCCGAAGCTCGACGACTTCGTGATCCCGATCGGCAAGGCGCGCATCGTGCGCTCCGGCAGCCACGTCACGATCATCTCGTGGTCGAACGGCATGAGCTACGCGCTGAAGGCTGCCGACGAGCTCGCCAAGGATGGCATCGAGGCCGAGGTGATCGACCTGCGCACGCTGCGTCCGATGGATACCGAGACCATCGTCAATTCCGTCAAGAAGACCGGTCGCGCCGTCACGGTGGAAGAGGGCTGGGCCCAGAGCGGTGTCGGCGCCGAGATCGCCGCGCGCATCATGGAGAACGCCTTCGACTATCTGGATGCGCCTGTTGCCCGCGTCTCCGGCAAGGACGTGCCGATGCCCTATGCCGCGAACCTGGAGAAGCTCGCGCTGCCCTCGGCGGCCGAAGTGGTCGAGGCCGCCAAAGCCGTCTGCTACAGGTAGACCATGGCGGGTCCGAAGGAGCAGCCATTGCCACCCGACGTCCTCGTCCGCGATGATGCGGTCGAGATCCTGCGCGTGTTCGTGCTGGACGGCGGGCTGTCGATGGCGTTCCAGCGGGCCTTCGAAGAGCCCGACATGTGGGGCCTGCTGCTCGTCGATCTCGCCCGTCACGCCGCGCGCGCCTATGCGCGCGAGAGCGAATATACCGAGGAGGACGCGCTGACCCGGATCATCGAGATGTTCCAGGCCGAGATCGAGCGTCCCACCGACACCGGCACCACGACGCCGCGCGGGAAGGGACACTGACCGTGGCGATCGAATCCTATCATTTCGATTTCATGCTGGAGGCGATCCGCGAGGCGGAGGCCTCGATCGCGCAGGGCGGCCTGCCGATCGGCGCCGTGCTGACGCGCGATAACAAGATCATCGCCCGCGGCCACAACAACCGTGTGCAGGAAAACAACGTCATCCTGCACGGCGAGATGAGCTGCCTGCGCGAAGCCGGCGCGATCTCGTTCCACGACACCGTCATGTACACCACGCTGTCGCCGTGCTCGATGTGCGCCGGCGCGCTCGCTCTGTTCAAGGTGAAGCTGGTGGTGATCGGGGAATCCGTCACCTTCCCGGGCTCCAAGGACATTCTCGACAAGTTCGGCATCCCCTGGATCGACCTTGCCGACGACCGCTCCATCACCATGATGAAGAATTGGCGTTCCATCCCTGCCAATGAGCGCCTGTGGCAGGGCGACATCGGCAACTAAATCTGGTCTGTTCGTCTCCGGTCCGGAGACGAATTTTTGCAAAGTTCTTCTTGAGGTCAGCATGCCCATCAACATCCTGATGCCCGCTCTTTCGCCGACGATGGAGAAGGGCAACCTCGCCAAGTGGCTGAAGAAGGAAGGCGACAAGGTCAAATCCGGCGACGTCATCGCCGAGATCGAGACCGACAAGGCGACCATGGAGGTCGAGGCCATCGACGAGGGCACCATCGCCAGGATCCTCGTACCCGAGGGCACGCAGGACGTTCCGGTCAACGACGTGATCGCGGTGCTGGCCGGCGAGGGCGAGGACGTGAAGGCGGCAGCTGCCGCCAAACCCAGCGCTTCGGCCGCACCTCCGAAAGCCGCCGAAGCACCGGCGGCTGCTCCGGCGCCCGCGCCTGCCGCGCCCAGGTCTGCGCCGCCCAAGGCTGCGCCGCCGCCCACTGCTGCTGCCGCGCCGAAACCTGCCGCCGCACCGGCCGCGCAGAGCAACGGCCATGGCGGCCGCGTGTTCTCCTCGCCGCTGGCGCGCCGGCTCGCCAAGGACGCCGGCGTCGATGTTGCGATGGTGACCGGCACCGGCCCGCACGGCCGCGTCGTTGCGCGCGACGTCGAGCAGGCCAAGTCCGGCAAGGGCCTCAAGGCACCCGCCGCCGCGCCGTCGGGCGCGCCCTCGATCGCGCCGACCATGTCGGACAAGCAGATCCTGTCACTGTTCGAGCCCGGATCCTACGAGGTCGTCCCGCATGACGGCATGCGCCGCACGATTGCGCAACGCCTGACCGCGTCGATCCAGAACGTCCCGCACTTCTACCTCACCATCGACTGCGACATCGGCAAGCTGCTTGCCGCCCGTGAGGAGATCAATGCGGCTGCTCCCAAGGACAAGGAGAAGAAGCCGCTCTACAAGATCTCGGTCAACGACTTCGTCATCAAGGCGATGGCGGTCGCGCTGCAGAAGATCCCGAATTGCAATGTGAGCTGGACCGAATCCGGCATGGTCAAGCACCACCATTCCGACGTCGGCGTTGCGGTGGCGATGCCCGGCGGCCTGATCACGCCGATCATCCGCAAGGCCGAGACCAAGACGCTGTCGACCATCTCCAACGAGATGAAGGATTTTGCGGCACGCGCCCGCTCGCGCAAGCTGAAGCCCGAGGAATATCAGGGCGGCACGACGGCTGTCTCGAATCTCGGCATGTTCGGCATCAGCCACTTCACCGCCGTGATCAATCCGCCGCACGCGACCATCCTCGCGGTCGGCACCAGCGAGGAGCGGCCTGTTGTACGTGGCGGCAAGATCGAGATCGCGAACATGATGAGCGTGACCTTGTCCTGCGATCACCGCGCCATCGACGGCGCGCTCGGCGCCGAGCTGATCGGCGCCTTCAAGCAGCTGATCGAAAATCCCGTCATGATGATGGTGTGACGAGAGAATTCGTGTCGTCATTGCGAGCGAAGCGAAGCAATCCAGGACGTGACCGGCAGACTGGATTGCTTCGTCGCAAGAGCTCCTCGCAATGACGGTCTCGAACGTTGACACCGGTTGAACGGGAACGAGCGCTAAGCATGGCCGACACATCCTTCGACATCATCATCATCGGCTCCGGTCCCGGCGGCTATGTCACCGCGATCCGCGCCGCACAGCTCGGCTTCAAGGTCGCGATCGTCGAAAAATCCTATCTCGGCGGCATCTGCCTGAACTGGGGCTGTATCCCGACCAAGGCGCTGCTGCGCTCGGCCGAGATCTACCACTACATGCAGCACGCCAAGGACTACGGCCTCTCGGCCGAGAAGGTCTCGTTCGACCCGAAGGCGGTGGTGCAGCGCTCGCGCGGCGTCTCGAAGCGGCTCAATGACGGCGTCGGCTTCCTGATGAAGAAGAACAAGGTCAGCGTGATCTGGGGAGCGGCCTCGATCGACGCGCCCGGCAAGGTCACGGTGAAGAAGTCCGACGTCGAGGGTCCCAAGGGCGCGCTGGGCGAGGGGACGTATCAGGCCAAGCACATCATCGTTGCGACCGGCGCCCGGCCGCGCGTGCTGCCGGGGCTCGAGCTCGACAAGAAGCTGATCTGGACCTACTTTGAAGCGATGGTGCCGGAGAAGATGCCGAAGTCACTGCTGGTCGTCGGCTCCGGCGCGATCGGCATCGAGTTCGCCTCGTTCTTCCACACCATGGGCTCCGACGTGACCGTGGTCGAGGTGCTCCCGCAGATCCTGCCGGTCGAAGATGCCGAGATCGCTGGCTTCGCGCGCAAGCGTCTGGAGAAGCAGGGCATCAAGATCATGTCCTCGACCAAAGTGACAAAACTGGAGAAGAAAGCCGACAGCGTCGTCGCCACCATCGACGACGGCAAGGGCAAGCCTGTCACGACCGAGTTCGAGCGGGTGATCTCGGCGGTCGGCGTCGTCGGCAACATCGAGAATCTCGGGCTCGAAAAGCTCGGCGTCAAAACCGACCGCGGCTGCATCGTGATCGACGGCTACGGCAAGACCAACGTCCCCGGCATCTACGCCATCGGCGACGTCGCCGGTCCGCCCATGTTGGCCCATAAGGCCGAGCATGAGGGCGTGATCTGCGTCGAGGCGATCAAGGGCCTGCGCCCGCACCCGATGGACAAGAACCTGATTCCGGGCTGCACTTATTGTCAGCCGCAGGTGGCCTCCGTCGGCCTCACCGAAGCCAAGGCCAAGGAGAACGGCCGCGAGATTCGCGTCGGCCGCTTCCCCTTCGTCGGCAACGGCAAGGCGATCGCGCTCGGCGAGGACCAGGGCCTGGTCAAGGTGATCTTCGACAAGAAGACCGGCCAGCTGCTGGGCGCCCACATGGTCGGTGCCGAGGTCACCGAGCTGATCCAGGGTTACGTCGTCGCCATGAATCTGGAGACCACGGAAGAGGAGCTGATGCACACGGTATTCCCGCATCCGACGCTGTCGGAGATGATGAAGGAAGCCGTGCTGGATGCTTATGGGCGGGTATTGAATATTTGATCGCCCAATCCGTCATCCTGAGGTGCTCGCGCAGCGAGCCTCGAAGGATGCACGGCCGAGGTGCTGCAGCCGGGCTCGTCGCCCTTCGAGGCCTCCGCTTCGCTCCGGCACCTCCAGCGACAACGGCTTCGCCGTTGCGCAGGGGTGACGGGATAGACATTGAGAACACCAGAACAAGAAGAGGGCTCATCCCATGCAGGACAACGACAACCTCACCATCGAACGCCCGACCTTCGTCACCCATCTCGAATGCGCGATGGAGGGCGATCACTATCCAGCGGACCAGGTCCACAACCTCTCCAAGGCCGGCAAGCCGCTGCTGGTGCGCTACGACCTCGCGGGTGTGAAGAAGGCGCTGACCAAGGATGCGCTTAGCGACCGTCCCGCCGACATGTGGCGCTACCGCGAGCTGCTGCCGGTGCGCAAATGCAAGGACATCGTCTCGCTTGGCGAGGTCACCACGCCGCTGATCCGGCTGCCGAAGCTCGGGAAAAAGCTCGGCGGTGGCGAGATCATCGTGAAAGACGAGGGGCGGCTGCCGACCGGCTCGTTCAAGGCGCGCGGGCTCGTGATGGCGGTGTCGATGGGCAAGGCGCTCGGCATCAAGCACATGGCGATGCCGACCAACGGCAATGCCGGCGCGGCGCTCGCGGCCTATGCGACCTCCTGCGGCATCAAGACCACGATCTTCTGCCCGGCCGATACGCCGGAGGTGAATGTCAGCGAGATCGAGCTTCAGGGCGCGACCGTCTACCGCGTCAACGGCTATATCGATGATTGCGGCAAGATCGTCGGCGAGGGCAAGGCGAAGGTCGGCTGGTTCGACACCTCGACCTTGAAGGAGCCGTACCGCATCGAGGGCAAGAAGACGATGGGCCTCGAGCTCGCCGAGCAGCTCGGCTGGGACGTGCCCGACGTGATCTTCTATCCGACCGGCGGCGGCACCGGCCTGATCGGCATGTGGAAGGCGTTCGACGAGCTGGAGAAGATCGGCTTCATCGGCAGCAAGCGCCCCCGCATGGTCGCGGTGCAGGCATCGGGCTGCGCGCCGATGGTGCGCGCCTACGAGGCCGGCACCGAGCATGCCACGCGCTGGGAGGACGCTCACACCATCGCTTCCGGCATCCGCGTGCCGCAGGCGATCGGCGACTTCCTGATCCTGCGCGCGGTGCGGCAGAGCAAGGGTTTTGCCGTTGCGGTCGACGACGACAAGATCTCGTCGGCGCTCAACGAGGTCGCGCGCGAGGAGGGCCTGCTGTTGTGCCCCGAAGGCGCCGCGACCTACGCCGCCTACAAGGACAGCCTCGCCGACGGCCGCGTCAGCAAGACTGACCGCGTCATGCTGTTCAACTGCGCCACCGGCCTGAAATACCCGCTGCCGAAGGTCGACCGCACGCTCGATCGCCACAAGCCGATCGACTATACGCAGTTCTAGCGCGTCATTTCGGCTCTTCACGAACGATCCCTCTTCCCGTACGCGGGAAGAGACAAAAACAACAATGACATCGCTGGGAGAAGACAATGAAGGCCGCCTGGGCTTCGCTGATTGCCATTCTCGCTGTTGCAGGCGCCGCGCGCGCCGACGATTATCCTTCACGTCCCATCACCATCATCGTGCCCTTCGCCGCCGGCGGGCCGTCGGATGCGATGGCACGGGTGCTTGCCGAGCGGATGCGGACGTCGCTCGGCCAGGCCCTGGTGATCGAGAACGTCACCGGCGCCGGCGGGTCGATCGGCGTCGGCCGCGCCGTTCAATCGCCGCCGGACGGCTACACGATCTCCTTCGGCCATCTCGGCACCCACGTTGCCAACGGCGCCGTCTACAAGCTCAACTACGATCTCGTCGCCGATCTCGAACCAGTGGTGCTGTTGCCGAGCAACCCGATGATCGTCGTCAGCAAGAACGCGGTGCCCGCGACCTCTCTCAAGGATCTGCTGACATGGCTGAAGTCGCGGCCGACGCCGGCGACCGCCGGCACCGCCGGCGCGGGTTCCGGCAGCCACATCGCCGGGGTCTATTTCGAGAGCGTCAGCGGCATCAAGCTGCAATACGTGCCGTATCGCGGCACCGCGCCCGCCCTGAACGACCTCATTGCCGGCCAGATCGACGTCATCGTCGACCAGACCTCCAACTCCATCAACCAGGTCCGCGCGGGCACCATTCGCGCCTACGCAATCACCGACGACAAGCGTCTGTCATCGGCGCCCGACATCCCGACGGCGGAGGAGGCGGGCCTGAAGGGTTTCAACATGACGCTGTGGTCCGGCATGTGGGTGCCGAAGGGTACGCCGAAGGCGATCGTCACCAAACTCAATGCCGCAGCCGTGGAAGCGCTGAACGATCCCGCCGTGAAGAAGCAGCTCGAAAGCCAGGGCCTGGAGATGACGCCGCAGGATCAGCTCACGCCCGAAGCGCTCGGCACGCGGCAAAAGGCCGACATCGCCAAATGGTGGCCGATCATCAAGGCGGCGAATATCAAGGTGGATTGAGGTGCGTGCCGCTTCCTTCATGGCCACACGACGAGGTTCCTCGCCGTGAAGAGGCTCGAGGCTACCACATCATGTCTTGGCTTCACCGGGCCCCGACAGGGCCGTCTCCAGACATTGTATCAGAGCCGGCGTGGAGAACGGCTTCGCGAGAAAGCAGATGGCGCCAGCCTTCAGCGCGCGCTCGCGCACGGCATCGTCGGGAAAGGCCGTCATGAAGATGAAGGGCGTGCTGTGACCGAGACCGCGCATATGCATCAACAGATCAACACCGCTCATGGCCGACATCTGCACGTCCGTGATCACACAGGACGTCATGTTCAGTTCGGCCGATTGGAGAAATTCGTCAGCGGAGCCAAAGATGTAGACCGTGTATCCCCGCGACGTCAGAAGATTGTTCGTCGCCAGGCGGACGGAGGGATCGTCGTCGATGATGGAAATGACCGAAGGGACTGACAAGATGATCGCTCCTGATCGCGGAGCCGCCGGCCGCGGCGCAACCACCCATCGGAAAATGGGCTCCCGGAGCGAGATTGAAAAGCATACTTAGGTTTGTACATTTCCCCTTGTACGCGCGATTCCGAGCGTCTCGGTCATTCTGACGAGATCCGCCAATGACTTCGCGCCCATTTTGCGCATGATCTGCCCACGATAGATCTTGACGGTGATCTCAGCCAATCCAAGCTCGGCGGCGACCTGCTTGTTCATCAGGCCGGACGCGACCAGGGCCAGGATATCGCGCTGACGGCTTGTCAGGCCTTCGAAGCGGGACCGCACGCCCGAGAGCGACTTCTCGGCATCGCGCCGCCTGCGATCCCGTTCGATCGCAGCCTGGACCGCATCGAGGATGTCCTGGTCGCGCACCGGCTTGGTCAGAAAATCGATGGCGCCGCTCTTCATGGCCCTGACGGTCATGGGAATATCGCCATGACCGGTGATGAAGATAATGGGCGTGTGAATGTTGGCCTTCGCGAGGTCCGCCTGGAGGTCGAAGCCGCTCGAGCCCGGCAGGCGAATGTCGAGCACAAGGCAACTGGGGACCACTGGCGGTTTGGCTTCCATGATCTCCGCTGCCGAGCCGAAGGCCTCGACCTTGAGGCCGACGGATTGAAAGAGATTGGTGAGCGCGCGGCGCATCGACGGATCGTCATCGACGATCATGACGATCGGATCATTGGCGCTCGCCTGCGCCGGCGTCGGCTTGGCGTGGTCGGTCACGACGTGTCCCCGTGCGGCAAGGGCAGGGCAATCTGGAATGTCGCACCGCTCCCCTCGTTGGGAAGGGCTGACAGCCGGCCCGCGTGAGCTTCGATGATCGACCGGCAGATCGATAGTCCCATCCCCAGGCCGCCCGACTTTGTCGTGAAAAAGGGAGTGAAGATGCGTTCCATCCCGTCCCTGGCCAGGCCGACACCGCGATCCGTCACGGTGATGAGCAGGCGGCCGTCGCCGTCCTCGCTGACCTGGCTGGAGCGGATCGCCAGCTCGCGCGGGCGGCCAACATTGGCTTCCATGGCTTCGATGCCGTTCATGACAAGATTGATCAGCACCTGCTGGAGCTGGATCCGATCGCCGCAAATCCTGGGCAGACCTGACGTCAACTCCATTCGCACCGACACGGCATGGGCGGCAAGCTCGCGCCGAACGAGGGCCAACGCCTCCCTGACGACCTGGTTGATGTCGAGTGGAACGACCTCGATCTCGGTCTTCTTCGCAAGCGCCCTGATCCTGCGGATCACCTCGCTGGCCCGATTGGCGTCCTCGACAATCCATGCCACGGAACGGCGCGCGGCATTCAGATCGGCCGGTTCGCGGTCGAGCCAGCAGATGCAGGCGTCGGCATTGGAGATCACGGCGGCGATAGGCTGGGTGATTTCGTGGGCTATCGAGGCGGTGAGTTCGCCGAGCATCGTGACGCGCGTGACATGGGCGAGCTCGGCTTGCGCTTTGCGCAGTGCTTCCTCGGCCTGCTCGGCGCGGGTCGCCGCCGTCACATCGCTGCTGACGCCACGATAGCCGCGAAAATGACCGTTCGCGTCATGGAAGGGCTTGCCGCTGGTGCGCACGTAAATTGGAGATCCGTTGCGATCCCTGCTGCGATAAACCAGATCGCGAAACGGAAGGTGGGCATCGAGCGCCGCGCGATGCTGCTCCCACTTCTCGGGCTCGAGTTCGGCATCGGGCGGAATGTCCCAACGGGTCAGGCCGATCAAGCCCGTCGGCGCAATGCCCGTATCGGCGTGTTCCGATATTTGGGTGATACGGTGATCCGGCCCGGTCTCCCAAAACCAGTCCGATGCGGTTTCGGCATAGTCGCGGAACCGCTGCTCGGATTGCTTGAGCTCGTCAAATGCCTTCTGCAGCGCTTCTTTTGCGACGAACTGCTCGGTGACGTCGACGTGCGTGCCGATAATTTCCACCACCTCGCCGTCATTGCCAGTGACGGGATGTCCTTCGGTATGGACACGCCTTATCGAACCGTCCGGACGCGCAATCCGAAAGTCAATTTCGAAGGGCTCCCTTTGCTGGACCGCCTGACGTTCCACGTCGACAATTCGTCGAAAGTCCTCGGGAAGGATCCGTTGCTGGAAAGCCTGGGCCGGTACATCGATCTGGTCCGGCTCAAATCCGAACAGGCGATAGAGTTCAGCCGATCGGTAAGCGAACTCCTGACGACGCACGTCCCAGGCCCAGCTGCTCGTATGGCTGAGGCGCTGGGCTTCGGCCAAATAGGCCTCGCTGCGACGCAACCTCTGTTCCGCTTCTTTTGCGATCGTGACGTCAGTAACAGCCCCGGCAAACTCGAGGCGCCCTGATGCATGTCTCACCGCGCGCGCCACGGAATGGAGATATTTGACCGAACCATCGGGCATCAACAGGCGATATTCGTGGTCGAAATCCTCCGCTTCGCGCGAGGCCCGATCAAGGGTCTTCCTGACCCTATCGCGGTCTTCCGGATGCATGCGCTGAAATACGAAGTCCAGGGTCGGCTTCACCGCCGGGTCACATTGGAAGATGCGAAAAGTTTCCCTTGACCAGACGATCTCGCGGCTCGCGAGGTTCAAGCCGAAGCTGCCGGTGCGGCTCAATTCCTGCGCCTGGGCGAGGTAGGTCTCGCTCTGCCGCAGCGCATCCTCCGCCTGCTTGCGCTGGGTGATGTTTTCGCAAGCGACCAGCACGATCGGCGTGCCGTCGCCGCGCAGCATGGCCTTGGCGTTTTCACGGACCCAGAGGACCGAGCCGTCCTTCCGGATCTTGCGAATCTCCCAGGTATGCGACTGGTCCACGGTTTTCAGGCACAACGCTACGCATCGGCGGACGAGGTCGCGATCTTCTTCGAAGAAGACGTTGAGCACGGATTGGCCGGTCAGCTCGGCCGCCGTGTAGCCCAGTTGTGCGGCGCCGAACGTATTCACGTTAAGTACCGTTCCGGCCGGATCGATCATGAAGTACATGACCGGATTGTGCTCGAACACTTCGCGCCATTGCTTCACGGCGTCGCGCAGATCGCTGTCTAGCCGCCAGTCATCTCCGACGGCAGGCTTATCCTTCGCCCCGTTGCCGAAAGACCGAAGCGCCGCAAGGCCGCCAAGCAGGAATTGTGCGGCCGAATTCCCAAATTTCGCGATCTGGCCAGGCATCATCGCAGGCGTCCCGGCTCGCTGGGGCCAAGGCGAGTAGAGCATTTTGCAGCAAGACGGGCAATTGGTTCCACAAGGCAGGATCCTGCGCGTCGAAGTTCGCGGGCTCCGTGCAGCTTGCGAGCCTTGCGCCGTCACGTTGCGCGACGGCGCAGTTCCGGAAAACTACGGGACAAACCTACGTATAGCTCGCGCATGCCTAGTCATACCGTGCATTTACCTCCGTACAATTGAGCGGTGGTTGCATGCGGACTAGTCTCACGGCCAATCGAGCGGAGTCCATTGCGAAGCACAAACCGCCGAATTGCTCGGTGTGCTGCACCCAAGGGTCAAGCCCTGCGTCCGCCGCCGTCCTGACTTGCCGCATGATTTGGCGGGCACGAATGAGAGCCGCATTTCATTGACGAACATGGTGACCACGCACCAGCGAAGCCAGGACCCCATAAGAGGGCAAGAGGAGAGGATCATGTGCGATAAGTCCGAACACTCCGAACACTCCGAACACCGTCCTGTCGAAAACGGCTGCGCCGTCTGTCGCGGGAAGTTTGGCCTGATCCGATACTATTCCTGGCGAACGCCGCTCTGCTCAAGGAAATGTCTCGATCGCTTCAGGGCGCGCCGCGAGCGCGACCGCCTATGGTTGTTTCGATTTCAGGCGGCTTGAGGATCTGCCGCCCGATCCGCCCCGTTCGGCAGTTCTGAATCAGGAGGCTGAGTTGAACCGTACCTGCAAGCTCCTCTTGGCAATCGCGCTGCCGCTTCCGTTGATGACGGGAGTGGCGGCCGAGGAGGTTGGACAGGATGGTCCACATCGTCACCATCCGCCCCAGGATCGGCTCCTGCACCAGAAATTCTACTCGAGCTGGCATATGCCGGACAATCCGGTGCTGAGCTGTTGCAACGACGCGGATTGCTACCCGACCGAAATACGGTACGTCGACGGCAGGATCCTCGCGCGGCGCCGAGAGGACGGGAAATACATCCTCATCCCGTCCCAGAAGGTCGAGCGAAACAGAGACAATCCCGACGGCCGCAACCATCTTTGCGCGCCGCCGCCGTCCGCCTCTCTGGTCGACACGGTCTACTGCTTCGCGCTGGGAGGTGCCACGTGAAATTCATACTGGTGAACGACAGAACCCCTTTCCGCAAGACGTTCTGTCTATGGTGCTGCGAGCAGATCAGCACTGGCTATCTGCGCGACGCCAGGACGCGACTGCCTTACTGCGACTACGAGTGCTACGCGCTTGATGGCGAAGCTGCGCCGTTGATCGAGGGGCGTATCCGAGCGGCGTCTTGAGCGGACACGTGCTCGAGGCGATCGGCGGTGCGCCTGCCGGCAGGAGAGGACACGACCTTGAGATTCATGCTCGTCAATCATGGACGACCCAGCCACGGCGCCACCTGCAGCGCGTGCGCCCAGCCATTGGGCGCGAGTTACGTCCGGCATGTCCCTACGCAACGGCGCTATTGCGACACCGATTGCTACCGTCGCTATCAACAGTCGGCCATGGGAATGCTCTGGCCTTACCACAGTTCGCTCGAGACGATCACGGTGCTGGCGGCCATTTCGAGCTGGAGCTGGATGATGCAGATGAGCGCGCTCTCGCGCTCGCTGACCGAGGCATATCTGCGCGCGCACAACCTTCTGACCACCGAGGGAGGTGACGGCTAGCCGAACAATGCTGGCCGCGCAGAGAAGTCGGCCGTAGTCACTGCATCAAGCTTCGCGCCTCGTCCAGCCCCGGCGTTGCGAGGCTAGGGCGCAGGGGCTGCGGCCGATGCCGTAGGTGCCGCGCTGACTTCATGCGTCGTGACGCGCTGCTCGGACTTCGCCGTGGCGAGGCCGCTGCCCTCGAACCGGGCGCGGTAGACCAGCACGTTCTCGATCACGCGCTGGACGTAGTTGCGTGTCTCCGACAGCGGGATGCGCTCGACCCAGTCGACCGGATCGATCTTGGGGTCGCGCGGATCGCCACGCGCCTGCACCCATTCGCGCACGCGGCCGCGGCCGGCATTGTAGCCGGCGAAGGTCATGATCTGGTTGCCGCGATATTCCGACAGAAGTGCGCTGAGCTCGGCCGCGCCCATCTGCGTGTTGTAGACGGGATCGGAGACCATCTTGTCCCAGTCATAGGTCAGGCCGAAGCGCTTTGCAGTGTCGCGGCCCGCTTCCGGCGTCACCTGCATCAGCCCGACCGCGTTGGCGGCCGACTTGTCGCGCTGGTCGAACGAGCTTTCGGTGCGCGCCACCGAATAGATCACGCTGGTCTCGATCGCGGGCGCCACCTGCTTGTGCTCGGGAATGCCGATGGTCGGGAACGCGTAATGGTCGAGCGCGAGCCCGCGCGCCAGCGCCGATTTGCCGACCTCCAGCATGACGCGCGCATCGTTGCGCCGGCCGGCGAGCTCACCAAGCGCTTCGAGCGCTGCGACGTCGGTGCTCTCCTTGGCGAAATCCTCGGCGTAGTAGAACACCGTGTCGCGCTCGCCGATCCCGTACAGCATGTCGGCGGCGCGCACGCGTTCGTCGGCGGGCGGCGTGTCGACCGCGGCCAGCACGGGCGAGGGCGGACGCAGCTCGATCCGGTCGAGGCCCAGCCTGGCGCGAGCGAGCTGGCCATAATAGGCGGTCGGATAACGCGCGGCCGCCTGATAGCTCATGCGCGCGTCGTTCGTTGCGCCCATTGCCTCGGCCGCACGGCCGCGCCAGTAATGCGCCCGCGACAGCGCGAGCGGATTGGCCGAGCCTTCGTCGATCGCGGCGAAATGCACCATCGCCGCTTTGGGCTCGTCGAGGTAGCGCAGCGCGATCCAGCCGCACATGAAGTGGTAGTCAACGCGATAGACCTCCATCGCCGGCACCGCGGCCGTGCGCACCACGTCGTAAGCCGTTTTGAACCTGCCCTGGTCGAGCAGCTTGCGCGCGAGCAGGCGGCGCTCGCGCCACCAGGCATCGGTGTCCTGCGCCGCCATCGTATCGGGCGCGGCGGCCAGGATCACTTCGGCGGCGTCGTCGATGCGGTCGTTCTGGAGATGCCATTGCGCGCGGCACAGCACGTAACCGAGATCGCGGCGCGCGTCAGTCGAAACATCCTCGAGATAATCCTTGGCCTTGTTGGCCTTGCCGGTGACGGCGGCGCAGGCCTTGACGATCGCGAGCGCATCCTCGCCGATCCGCTTGGCTGCGCGCCGTGCACCCGCGTAGTCCTTGGCGCCGAGGCGCTTGTCCATGCGGGCGCGATGATCCTCAGTGGTCAGGAGATCGCGGAACGCCTCATAGGAATCTTCCTCGCTGCGCTCGGACAATTCATCCGTGCGCCAGGCCTCGCGCACCAGACGCGCGGCCCTGTCGCTGTCGCCCTCTGTCACCAGCACGCGGGCGAGCGCGAACTTGCCTTTGGCGCTGGTCGGCCGGTCCATCGTGAATTTATGCACGGTCGCCGCGTCGGCCTTCTCCTGCCACAGCCGCGCCTCGGCACGCCGGCGCAGCAGGGCGCTGCTCGGCCAGTCCGGATTGGCGGCGAGGAAGGCGGCGTAGCGCTTGAAACTCGCCGTGCTCTCGGAATGGCGCAGCATGAACCAGTCGGCGAGTTTCTGTCCGGCGGGGTCAGCGATGCGGTCGCGCGCCGCGCTGGCGTCCTCGGTCCTGCCCTTCCGCGCGAGATCGATGGCGTCCTTCAGCGCAGCGAGATCGCCGGTCAGCGGCGGGGCTGCCTGCTTGTCCGAGGGTTCGTCGTCCTGCTTCTTCGACTTGCGCCTGGCCTCGGCATGCTTGCCGTGCCGCGCCTTGCCGGCGGAGGCATGGCGCTGCTTGCCGGCTTTCGCCTCATGCGTCTTCTTCGGCGCTGACGATTTGTGACTGCTCTTCGCTGCCAGCTCGGTAGGGCTGAAAGCCAAAGCGGCCACGGCAACGACACACGCGAGCGAGCGTAGGCACTGGTTCATTCGATGGTCCCCCCCGCGAAACCACTACAAACCAAGGTCCGCGACGACATGCGGCTTGAGAATCAAAGACGACACCAAAACGATGCCACGACATCGTTTCGCATTCCTCACGCTCGTTTAACAATGCGGCAAAATACGGATCGGGAACGCGGGAACTTTCGCAAGGGTGAAAAGGGCAGGCCCTCTAACCTTTTGTTAACGAATTGGACTCGCGCGATGGTTGTGCACGGCTCTGGGCGCCTCGAAGGGCCAGATTGCGCGTGTTCCCTCGGTCAAATCCGGTGTATTGAGTTCCCCCACGCCGTCCTTTCAGCCTTTGCCCCGCACCCATGCCGCTTTTCAACCAGTCGATCCGGCGCAAGATTGTCGGCATCGCCCTCGGATTGATCGTCCTGATGCTGGTCACCTCGATCTTGTCGATGGTGATGTCGAGCCAGGTCGGCGTCCTCCTTGACGAGCTGACCAACCGCTACATCCCGGCCTATGGCCATCTGGCGCGGGCCAATATCCGCTCGCTGGAGCGGGCGCTGGCATTGCGGCGCATGGTCATGACCAGGATGCAGTCGCCGTCGGACGAAGAGGCCTATGCGGCGCGCCTTCGCGAATTCGAGGAAACCGACCGCAGGATCGAGGAGGAGGCCGAGAGCGCGCGCAAGCACATCAACGCGATTATCGACGATACCAGAACGCCTTCCGACAATGCCGCGCTGGCGCGGATCGAGACCCGCATCGAGACCGCCGTCGCCGAGCTGCGCCGTGACCTGAACGAGGACCACGCAAAACTCATCAAGCAGGTCGATGACAAGCAGATGACGGAAGCGCGCGGCACGCTGGAACATCTCGATCTGTTGCGCGATCAGTTCAATCAGAAGATCGATGCGATCCGCGCCGACATGCTGAAGCAGGTATTTGCCAGCACATCGCAGGTGATCGGCCGTCAGCGTCAGGCGATCATCATTTCGGGCATCGTGACCCTGCTCGCGGCGATTGTCGGATTCGCCTTTGCGCTACTGGTCAGCAGCGGCATCACGCGTCCGGTGCGGCTGTTGCTCGCCGGCACCCGCGAGGTCGAGGCCGGCCGGTTCGACAAGGCCATCACGGTTTCGACGCAGGACGAGATCGGCGAGCTTGCAGCCGCCTTCAACCGCATGATCGAGCAGTTGCGGCACAACGAGCGCATCCGCGAGACCTTTGGCCGCTACATCGATCCCAAGGTGGTGCAGGGCCTGATCGACCGGCCGGAAGTCGCCATCGACGGCCAGCGCCGGGTCATGACCATCATGTTCTGCGACATGAGCGGCTTCACCTCGATGAGCGAGGGCATGACCCCGCGCGGCCTCGTCAAGGTGATGAACCACTATTTCACGCTGATGTCCGGCCCGATCCGGAACCATCGCGGCGTCATCGACAAATATATCGGCGACGCCATCATGGCCTATTGGGGCCCGCCCTTCATCGAGGAGGATGAGCCGGCGCTGCTTGCAGGCATCGCCGCGATCGACATGATCGACCAGGTGCCGGCACTGCAGAAGCAGTTGCCGGATCTGCTGGGCATCCGCGCCATGCCCGGGCTTTGCGATCTCCGCATCGGGATCGCCACCGGCGAAGTCCTGACCGGCAGCATCGGCTCCGAACTGATGATGAGCTTTACCGTGATGGGCGACGCCGTGAACCTCGCCTCGCGCCTGGAAGCCGTCAACAAGATCTATGGCACCCGCATCCTGATCTCGCAGGCGACGGCGGATGCGATCGGATCGCACCTCGAACTGCGCGAGGTCGATCGTCTTGCGGTGGCCGGCCAGAGCGCGTCGCAAACGATCTTCGAGGTGATGGGCCGGGCAGGCGCGCTCACTGCCGCGCATGGGAGCCTGCGTTCGCACTACGCCGAAGGCCTCACCGCCTATCGCGCCCGCCGCTTCGACGAGGCCCGTGCCGCCTTCAACGCGGCGCTCGAAGCCGTCCCCGGCGACGGCCCCTCGCGCACGCTGCTCGCCCGCATCACGCGGTTCGAGGCCAATCCGCCGGACGAGGGGTGGGACGGCGCCTGGCGGTTGGAGCAGAAATAGCCGGCCGCGCGGGAAAAATTGATTCTACTCGATAACGATGTTCGCCGTGACCTATTTCCCGGGCTTAGGTTTGATGTCCTTGAGGCGTTTGATGGGGATACGCCGATGACAGAACTTGAGGACAGGCTGGAGCGGTTCGAGACGCTCACCGCCGAATGCGAGCTGATTGCCAAGCTCGCCACCGACAGCACCAAGCGCGAGTTTTATCTCAGGCTTTCGGAGCAGTACCGCCAGCTGGCGGTGGACATGCGGCAGGCGATCGCGACCAAAGCTGCGGCCTGACGCCGGCTGCAATCCGTTCTTAACACTTGGCGCGCATCCTCAATGCAGATGCGGGAAGCTTGTGTGATTCTCCGCTGTGGGAATGCCGGGGCTCGTTGCGGTGCAGCGCGCCTCGTGACCATTGTTTTGTCGTGCCTCACAGGGCGATCCCATGCGCCTCCTTGCGGTCATCATACTTGGACTCATGACAGCAGCCTGCAACCAGGAGCAGGAGATCACCGGCTCGACCCCGGTCTGCGCAATGCGGAACTACACCTCCTACAATCCCCGCGACATGAACCAGTGCGTGGCCGCCTGCAAGGCGTGCGACCAAGGCAACACGGTTACCTGCACCACATCCTGCACCCTCAAGGGCGCCCATTGAGCCGCTCCGCTTCCCGGAGTTAAGGGGCTGGTGGTGGGTGTCTTGAGTGTGTCGGCACCGGAACGATTCACATGAGTTAGTCATTGAAGGGACGGCAGGACGCGGAGTCCTTTGGAATGGGTATGCTCGATCCCGGTCGGTTCCTGGTGTCGTGCTCGCATTGCGCGGCCTGGCCGATGGCGGCCAATGTGAAACGTTCGAGCTGGTCGGCATCCCCGCACGAGGTCCGCTTCGTGTGCCCACGCTGCCGCCGCGAGGAGACTGCGATCATCTCCGCCTCCGGCGAGCTGACGCCGATCCGGCGCGTCGACCTCCCGCCGCGTGACGTCACCGCGGCCTGGGCTCAGGCCCAGCGCCCAAGAGGGCGGGCATAGCCCACCCGTTTATTCAAGGACAAGAGGGCGGCCGTAGCCCGCCCGTTTGTTCAAAGACAAGAGGGCGGGCATAGTGCGCCCGTTCAAGGACAAGAGGGCGCGCATAACTATCCGTCAGGCCCCCTGATTGGGCGGTTGCGAACTGCTGCGGGAAGCGATCCAACCAATGCAAATGTGCTAGGATCGCCGCCAGGAGTTCATCCATGCCTCGTCAGATCCTGCCATCTCACGCCGACCGTTTCCGGCTTCACCCGGTTGCGCCGCGCCTTGCGCCGATGTTCGGCTTCGCGTTGCTGACCGTGTCATGCGCGCTCACAAGCTTTGTGTTCGCCTGCGCCACGCCGTTTGCGGCTTTTGCGGTTGTCGCCGCCGCGATGCTGCCGCTGCGTACGGCGCTGCTCGTCGTGACCGGCGCCTGGCTGGTCAACCAGACCATCGGTTTCGGCGTGCTGCACTATCCGATTGACGCCAGCACCATCGCCTGGGGTTTTGTCATCGGTGCGGCTGCGCTGCTATCGGCTGCAGTCGCATCGACGGTCCTCCGCATGCTGCCGCAAGGCCGCACGCCGCTGATGCTGGCGATCACGTTCGTTGCCGCCTACGCGGTCTATGAGTTCGCGCTGCTTGCCGCGACGCCGTTCCTGGGCGGAGAGGGTGCTTTCACCGCCGCCATCGTTGCGCGCATCGGGCTGACCAGCGCCGTCTGGCTCGCCGGCCTCGTTGCCGCCTGTGAGATCGTCCGCCTGATCGATCCGTTCGGCCGCGCGATGCGGAATGCCTAAGCGCCAACCAAGGCACTGAAGTCCAGTCAGAGCGATGATCGGACTTTAGCCCATCGCCGCAAGGCGATCTCGATAAACCCGAACGGCCAGGCGCCTTGATGTGACGTTCACGATGCCGTCGCCGTTACCCGTCGGGCAAAACACCTGACCATTTCCCGACACGCCCGTGTCAATCCGCCCATGCAAATATATTCCGCTTTACCGAAATTCGGAAACGGCGTATGTGTCGCCCATCCCGGCTCATCCTTGAGGGGCGATCTTGTGTCGTCACTGTCGCGAGCCGGGCTTGCGGTGGACGCGGCAGCGTTCGGGCGCGAGAGGCTAAGGGCAGGGCGGATTGCTCTCCGTGAGCCCAAAGCTTCGTGCTAGATGAGCGGCGCTGCCAGGTTCGTCTCGTCTGTAAGTTTCTGGCTCTGTCGACAGGGCTGGAAAAACTGCGGCGAAATGGCGAGTCGTGCGTACGGCAAAACCGTGTGGTCCTGGCCGTCGTTGCTACGGCCAAGCCCTGGCGAATGCGACAGTCGCGTCAACCGGCGCGGGGTCGGTGAATTTCGCTGAGGTGAGGGAGGCCAGCAGGAACTCGGCTCCCGGGAGAGCACGGCATAAGCCGTCCAACCACTGCGCAGGGAAGGCCGAGTGATTGGCTACACCTGGTATGCTGCTGTGCGGTTTTTCTGCGTGTGCTTTTCGCGCAGCGGACCGCGGGTGCCAGCCGGCACCCGGCCTTCCCTGTGCCCTCTTGGACAAGAGGGTGGAGAGATCAAGCAAAGCTCGGGCGAAATGCGCCGCGAGAAGGCGAAGGCGTGTCTGCGTTTTGAAAGCGAAAGTTAAGCGGCATCCCGCTCTCGTGCCCCGGACGCCGCGCAGCGCCCTTGCGGTGCGCTGCAGAGCCGGGGCCCATGTCGCCGCATTGTGTACCGTGTCGCCCCTGGGTCCCGGCCCTGCAGCGCAGCGCAAGGGCGTTGCAGCTTGTCCGGGACACGCGGTCGATGGTGATGAAGGCACCGACTCACCCCAGATGCGCGCCGTCACCTTGCCGAAGTGAGGCGCGCCCCGCCCGCCGCAAAATCTGAAGTTGTGGATTGTCCTCCCCGGCGAGGGTATCGCAGTAAGCTTACCCGTGTCCTCCGGGCCACGATTGTGCCGTCCATGCAACACTCAGATCGGATTAACCCGTCATCTCCGTCCGTTCGCATCAACGCCGCTTTTTGGCCACACCCGAACATGAATAAAATCACTCTAATGTTTTAGCGGCAGCGGTGGTCCTGGAAGGCGACGGGAAATCCCAAGGTCGATTCAAATCTTGGCTCTGATTTTTCGGGTCTGAAAGGGTTCGCCGGAGAAACTGGTTTTGCGATGGACGCGAAGACTGACATCAAGCAGAGGCTGCCGAGCCGTCACGTGACGGAAGGCCCTGCGCGCGCGCCCCATCGCTCCTACCTCTACGCCATGGGTCTGACCACCGCGCAGATCCACCAGCCCTTTGTCGGCGTCGCCTCGTGCTGGAACGAGGCCGCGCCCTGCAACATCTCCCTGATGCGCCAGGCGCAGGCGGTGAAGAAGGGCGTCGCATCCGCCGGCGGCACGCCGCGCGAATTCTGCACGATCACCGTGACCGACGGCATCGCCATGGGTCATGACGGCATGCGCTCCTCGCTGCCGTCGCGCGAATGCATCGCCGATTCCGTCGAGCTGACTATCCGCGGCCACGCCTATGACGCCCTTGTTGGCCTCGCCGGCTGCGACAAGTCGCTGCCGGGCATGATGATGGCGATGGTCCGCCTCAACGTGCCCTCGATCTTCATCTATGGCGGCTCGATCCTGCCCGGCAATTTCCGGGGACAGCAGGTCACCGTGCAGGACATGTTCGAAGCCGTCGGCAAGCACTCGGTCGGTGCGATGTCGGACGAGGACCTCGACGAGATCGAGCGCGTGGCGTGTCCCTCGGCAGGCGCCTGCGGCGCGCAGTTCACCGCCAACACGATGGCGACCGTCTCCGAGGCGATCGGCCTGGCGCTGCCGTACTCGGCTGGTGCTCCGGCACCCTATGAAATTCGCGACGCCTTCTGCATGACCGCGGGCGAACAGGTCATGGAGCTGATCGCCCAAAACATCCGGCCGCGCGACATCGTCACGCGCAAGGCGCTGGAGAATGCCGCCGCCGTGGTCGCCGCGTCCGGTGGCTCGACTAATGCTGCGCTGCACCTGCCGGCGATCGCGCACGAGGCCGGCATCAAGTTCGACCTGTTCGACGTCGCCGAAATCTTCAAAAAGACACCGTATGTCGCGGATTTGAAGCCGGGTGGCCGTTATGTCGCCAAAGACATGTTTGAAGTTGGCGGCATACCGCTTCTGATGAAGACGCTGCTCGACAACGGATTTCTCCACGGTGACTGCCTCACCGTCACCGGTCGAACGATCGCCGAAAACCTCAAGAGCGTGAAATGGAATCCGCACCAGGACGTGGTGCACCCGGCAGACAAGCCCATCACCGTCACCGGCGGTGTGGTCGGTCTGAAGGGTAATTTGGCGCCAGAAGGTGCGATCGTGAAAGTCGCGGGAATGTCCAACCTCAGGTTTACCGGTCCGGCCAGGTGCTTCGACCGTGAGGAGGATGCTTTCGAGGCCGTCCAGAAGCGCACCTACCGCGAAGGCGAAGTCATCGTGATCCGCTACGAGGGGCCCAAGGGCGGTCCCGGCATGCGGGAAATGCTCCAGACCACCGCGGCGCTGACCGGCCAGGGCATGGGCGGCAAGATCGCGCTCATCACCGACGGCCGCTTCTCCGGCGCCACCCGCGGCTTCTGCATCGGCCATGTCGGGCCGGAAGCCGCCATCGGCGGCCCGATCGGGCTGCTCGAGGACGGCGATATCATCGAGATCGACGCGGTTGCCGGCACCCTTGACGTAAAATTGAGCGACCAGGAGCTTGCCCAGCGCAAGACCAAATGGAGCGCTCGCGCGACTAACCACACGACAGGCGCGCTCTGGAAATATGCTCAGCAGGTTGGACCAGCGGTCGGTGGGGCAGTGACCCATCCGGGCGGCGCGCACGAGAAGCAGTGCTATGCGGACATCTAGGCGTACCATAGTTGCGTTTGTGTTGGCGGCTACCGCGCTTGCCGCGCCGGCGCTCGCCTTTGACGGCGCGCCCGTCAGCCAGAAGGATGCGACCATCCCGGTGGTCACGATCTTGCCGGGCGCAGCGGGCAAGGTGCGCAATGTGCCGCCGGTGGTGGTGACCCAGGAAACTTCGCTCAGCGCCCTGCAATACGCCGCAGAGGGTGGCCACCCCATCGCGCAGTGGAAGCTCGGCCGCATGTACGCCAATGGCGACGGCGTCGCCCAGGACGACGTTCGTGCGTTCGAGTATTTCACCCGCATCGCCAACGCGCATGCCGAGGACAGCCCGTCGGCGCCGCAGGCGCAGATCGTCGCCAACGCCTTCGTCGCGCTCGGCCGCTATTATCTGAGCGGCATCCCGAATTCGAAGGTCAAGCCGGACCAGGAGCGGGCGCGGGAGATGTTCTCCTATGCCGCGTCCTATTTCGGCAATGCGGATGCGCAATACGATCTCGCCCGCCTGTACCTGAAGACGCCGGACGCCTCGCGCGAGGATTTCCGCTATGGCGCGCGCTGGCTTGGGCTCGCCGCGCAGAAGGGCCAGCACGAGGCCCAGGCGCTGCTCGGCCAGATGCTGTTCAACGGCGACCGCCTGCCGCGGCAGGCGGCACGCGGCCTGATGTGGCTGACGCTGGCGCGTGACAGCGCAGGTAGCGACGAGATCTGGATCAAGGAAAACTACAACCGCGCCTTCGCAAAGGCCTCCGACGACGATCGCGCCATGTGCCTGCAAATGCTGGAGCAATGGGTGCAGGGCCGCCGGGAGTGATTGGCTGAGGCGGCCTCACGCCGCCTCAAGATCGAGATCCACCCACACCGGCACGTGGTCCGACGGCTTCTCCCAGCTGCGCACATAGCTGTCGATGCCGACATTGGCGAGCCGGTCGCTGGCCTGCGGCGACATCAGCAGATGGTCGATCCGCAGGCCATGGTTCTTCTGCCAGGCGCCGGCCTGGTAGTCCCAGAAGGTGTAGAGCCCGGGCTCGTCGGTGACGGCCCGAAGCGCATCAGTCAGGCCGAGGCCGAGCAGGGACTGAAAACTCTCCCGCGTCTCGGCCTTGAACAGGGCATCCTCGGTCCAGGCGGCGGGGTTATGGACGTCGCGGGCATGCGGGATGACGTTGAAGTCGCCTGCGAGGATCAGCGGCTCCTCGGTCTTGAGGCGCTCCTTCGAATACTCAAGAAGCCGCGACATCCATTTGAGCTTGTAGGGATATTTCTCGGTCCCGACCGGATTGCCGTTGGGCAGGTAGAGGCAGGCGATGCGCAGCACCCCGCGCTTCAGGGTGACCACGCCTTCGAGGAAGCGGGCATGGGCGTCCTCGTCGTCGCCGGCCAGCCCCGACTTGGTCTCGTCGAACCGGAGCTTCGAGAGCAGGGCGACACCGTTGAACGTCTTCTGCCCGTGCGTGATCACGTTGTAGCCGAGCGCCTCGATCTCCAGCCGCGGGAAGGCCTCGTCGACGCATTTGATCTCCTGGAGGCAGACGATGTCCGGCTGACACTCCTTCAGCCAGGTCAGCAGCAGGTCGATCCGCTGCCGGACCGAGTTCACGTTCCAGGTGGCTATTCTGATGGGCATATCGGCGGGCTCCGGGCAGGGGCCATGGTTAGAACAAACTGCAAACGCGCCCGTCAAGGACGCTGCAAAATCTCCCACAAAATTAACCCGGCTTAAGCCGGGCCTGGGCCATTGATACTGAAAAGGTTTTTCGAATGGGATGGCCGGACAAATCCATGAAGCGAACCGAGCCGCGCGACGGCCTGATCGGCGCATTCCTGTACTGGCTCGGCGGCTTCGAGATCGAGGACGGCCTGACCGCCGATCTCAGCGAGCGCGAGTTGCGCCGCATCCGCGCCAAGCAGATCGACGCAGTGACGCGGCTGATCCCGGTGGCGATGGCGGTCACCATGCTCAACGTCGCCATCGTGCTGATCCTGTTTTGGGGCCGGGGCTGGAACGACTTTCTCGCGATCTGGGGCGTGACCCTCGCCGCCACCGCGTCGCTCGCGGTGCGCGCGTGGCGGCGATCGCATCAGAACCCGCCGCAGGAGGCCTCGCCCCGCGCCGCGCGGCAGATGTTGCGGCAGGCATTCTTCCTCGCCGCGATCTGGGGCACGCTGCCGCTCGCCCTGTTCAGCCGCATCGAGCCGACCAGCCAGCTTATTCTGGCCTGCCTGATGGTCGGCATGATGTCCGGCGGCGCCTTCACGCTCTCGACCTTCCCGCGCGCCGGCCTCGTCTATCTCGCGACGACGACGATCGCCTGCGCCGGTGCGCTGCTGTTGTGCGGTGCCGGGCCTTATCTCGCGACCGCAGTGTTCCTGCTGCTGTTCGCGTTCTTCATGGCGCGTAACATCGTCTCGCAAGGCAATCTGTTCCTCGGCAATCTCAAGGCCCAGCTCGAGCTCGAGCGCCAGACCGAGATCATCTCGCTGCTGCTGAAGGATTTTCAGGAGAACGCCAGCGACTGGCTGTGGCAGACCGATGCCGAAGGGCATCTCACCGACGTGCCCGAACGCTTCGCCGACGTCGCACAGCTGCCGCTTCCGCTGCTGAAGGGATCGCACTTCGCCGACGTGCTCGACATGCTCTGCCCCGAGGACAAGAGCGCGGCCTACAACGTCGTCGGCCTGATGGAGCACGCCGAACCACTGCACGAGATGAGCATCAAGGTCGTCGCCGGCGGCGAGGCGCGGCTGTGGTCGCTCACTGCGAAGCCGGCGTACGACCGCGACGGTCAATTCCTCGGCTATCGCGGCTTCGGCCGCGACGTGACCGAGCGCTGGCGCGCGGAAAAGGCCGAGGCCGAGAGCCGCGCCAAGTCGGACTTCCTCGCGGTGATGAGCCACGAGATCCGCACGCCGATGAACGGCGTGCTCGGGCTCGCCAGCATGCTGCTGGAGACAAAACTCGATCCGGAGCAGCACGAGGCCGTCACGTCGATTCGCGAGTCCGGCGACAATCTCCAGCGCATCCTCAACGACATCCTCGATCTCTCCAAGCTCGAGGCCGGACGCTTCGCGTTCGAGGCGATCGACTTCGCGCCGCACGCGCTGGTCGAAGCAGTGGCGACTGTCGTGCGCGCGAGCGCCAAGAGCAAGGGGCTCGCGGTCAAGGTCGAGCTCGATCCCAATCTGCCGCCGACGCTGCGCGGCGATGTCGCGCGTATCCGCCAGGTGCTGCTCAATCTCGCCTCCAACGCGGTGAAGTTCACCGACGAAGGCGAAGTCACGATCGCAGCTGTCTGTCAGGCCCGCCGCGATCTGCTCGCCACCGTCGAATGGAGCGTGACAGACAGCGGCATCGGCATCGCCCCCGAGAAGCTCGGCCAGCTCTTCTCTGACTTCGCCCAGGCCGACGCATCGATCAGCCGCCGCTTCGGCGGAACCGGGCTTGGGCTTGCGATCTCCCGGCGCATCATCGAGCAGATGGGCGGCACCATCGGTGTCACCTCGACGCCGGGCGAGGGCTCGACCTTCCGCTTCACGCTGGTGCTGCCCTGGAGCCAGGCGCAGGCATCCGACCACAATGCAGACCGCGACCAAGCCGACGTCCTCAAGGCCCGCATCGCAAATCTCGATCGACCGCTGAACGTGCTGGTCGCGGAGGACGATGCGGTCAATCGCATGGTCGTCACCAAGATGCTCGGCGCCTTCGACGTCGAGCTGCGGGTCGTGACTGACGGCGTCGGGGCCGTCGAGGCGGTTGCCGAGAGCGATTACGATGTCGTGCTGATGGACGTGCGCATGCCTGAAATGGACGGCCTTGCCGCGACGCGTGTGATCCGCGCGCAGGGCGGGCGCTTCGAAGCCCTGCCGATCATCGCGCTGACCGCCAACGCCTTCCCCGAAGATGTCAAGATCTGCCGCGAAGCGGGCATGTCCGACTTCCTGGCTAAACCGTTGCGCAAGCCCGCGCTGGTCGCGGCATTGCTGGGCGCGCTGGACGGCCAATTGGTGTCGGGGGACGCATCGCTTCAGCCGGAGCAGATGCCGGTCGAGGCGGACTGCACGGACGAGGAAAGGCAGATCACCGGCGCCTAGCCGGCGACGTCAGATCGAGAAGCTGGTGCCGCAGCCGCAGGACGCGGTCGCGTTGGGATTGTTGACGCGGAACGAGGCGCCGATCAGGTCGTCGACGAAATCGACCTGCGACCCCGCCAGGAACGGCTGCGAGGCGGAATCGACCAGCACCACCGCATTGTCCTGCTCGATCACGAGATCGTCGTCGGTGCGGGCACGGTCAATGTCGAACTTGTATTGGAAGCCGGAACAGCCACCGCCCTCGACGGAGATCCGCAGCATCGCGCCAGACCCTTCGCCCTTGAGGATCTCCCCAATCCGGCGCGCGGCCTTGTCACTGATGGTCACGTCAGTCGTCATCGTTGGTCTCCGATAGTCCCGCAGTCACACCAAGGTCATTTGCCCAATAAGGTCACTTGCCCAATTCATTTGGTATCACGCGTCCAGCATAGTTAAGTACCACCATACGCAGAATCAAATGGATAGGGACTAAATTCGCCGTGTCCGTCGGAATGGCTGCCCCTCACGCGTCCTATGCCTGCGATCCCGAGCGCAGCCGCGGCCGGTTGGTCGCGGAGCCGCCGAGCCGGACCCGCAGCCCGTTCCGGCGGGATTGCGACCGGGTGATCCATTCCACCGCGTTCCGCCGCCTGAAGTACAAGACCCAGGTGTTCGTGTTCCATGAGGGCGACCACTACCGCACCCGGCTGACCCATTCGCTGGAGGTGGCGCAGATCGCCCGCGCTCTGGCCCGGCAGCTCGGGCTGGATGAGGACCTCACGGAAACCCTCGCGCTCGCCCACGACCTCGGCCATCCGCCGTTCGGCCATGCCGGCGAGCGGGCACTGGACGCCTGCCTGAAGGATTTTGGCGGCTTCGACCACAACGCCCAGACGCTCCGCGTCGTTGCGGCGCTGGAGCACCGCTATCCCGAATTCGACGGGCTGAACCTGACCTGGGAGTCGCTGGAGGGAATCGTTAAGCACAACGGTCCGCTGACCGATCGCAGCGGCGCGCCGGTCGGGCGTTATCGCGAGCACGGCATTCCCGTCGGCATCGCCGACTACATCAAGACCTACGATCTCGAATTGTGGAGCTTCGCCTCGCTGGAGGCACAGGTCGCCGCGATCGCCGACGACATCGCCTATGATGCCCACGACATCGACGACGGCCTGCGCGCCGGCCTGTTCCACCTCGACGACCTCAAGGTGATGCCGCTGACCGCGGAGATCATCGCCGAGACTTCTGCACATTACCCCGATATCGAGGACGTCAGGCGCGGCGCCGAGCTGGTGCGCGAGCTGATCTCGCACCTGATCGGCGCGGTGTTCTCGGAGGCGCAGCAGAACCTCGCCGCCGTGAAACCGCAATCCGCCCGGGACGTGCGCCAGCAGGGCCGGGCGCTGATCGCGTTCCCCGCCGAGGTCGCCGAGGAGGAGGCCGCCATCAAGCGCTTTCTCTATCAGCACATGTACCGCCACAAGCGGGTGATGCGGGTGATGGGCGAGGCGGAACAGATCCTGTTCGACCTGTTCGCAAAATACCTCAAATCTCCCGGCGAGCTGCCGCCGGAATGGCTGGTCGCGGCGGAGGCGGCCGATGAGGGCGACCGGGCCCGCCGGATCGGCAATTTCATTGCCGGAATGACCGACCGTTTCGCCCTGACCGAGCACCAGCGGCTCTTTGACTCGACCCCGGATTTGCGTTAGGCGGCGCCCATGCCCGACACATCCTCAGCACTGCACCTGTTCGCCGACGTGCTCGCGCGCGTGCACGCCGTCTGTCGCGCGCTCGCGGTGGAAGCCAACTGGCCCGAGGGCATCGATTTCTCGCGTGTGGTGGTCGAGCCGCCGCGCGATGCTTCCCATGGCGACATGGCGACCAACGCCGCCATGGTGCTTGCGAAAGAGGCAAAGGCAAAGCCGCGCGACCTCGCCGAGCAGATCGCCGAGCGGCTGCGCGCGGATGCGCTGATCGCCAAGGTCGACGTCGCCGGCCCGGGCTTCATCAACCTGACGCTGAAGCCGGCTGCCTGGGCGGAAGCGCTGCAGACCGTGCTGCGCGAGGGCGCCGATTACGGCCGCGTCCGCGGCGGTTCCAAGGTCAACGTCGAATACGTCTCGGCCAATCCGACCGGACCGATGCATGTCGGCCATTGCCGCGGCGCCGTGTTCGGCGACGCGCTGGCCAGCCTGCTCGAGTTCGGTGGCCATGATGTTACCCGCGAATACTACATCAACGACGCCGGCGCGCAGGTCGACGTACTCGCCCGCTCCGCGTTTCTCCGGTATCGCGAGGCGCTCGGCGAGGATATCGGCGCGATTCCGGAAGGCCTTTATCCCGGCGACTATCTGAAGCCGGTCGGGCAGGCGCTGGTGAAGGAGCATGGCGACAAGCTCCTCGCAATGAGCGAGGGCGCGTGGTTGCCGACGGTTCGCGCCAAGGCGATCGCGATGATGATGGACGAGATCAAGGACGATCTCGCCGCACTCAACATCCGCCACGACGTGTTCTTCTCCGAGCGCTCGCTGCTGGATGCCGGCAAGAATAAGGTCGCCGAGACCATCGATTTCCTGCGCGCCAAGGGCGACATCTACCAGGGCCGTCTGCCGCCGCCAAAGGGGGCTCCGGCCGAGGATTGGGAAGATCGCGAGCAGTTGCTGTTCAAGGCGACCGCCTATGGCGACGACGTCGATCGTCCGCTGATCAAGTCGGACAATTCCTACACCTACTTCGCCGCCGACATCGCCTACCACAAGAACAAGTTCGACCGTGGTTTTGCCGAGATGATCGACGTCTGGGGCGCCGACCATGGCGGCTACATCAAGCGCATGCAGGCGGCGGTGAAGGCGACGACCTCCGGCAAGGGGGCGCTCGACGTCAAGATCGTCCAGCTCGTGAAGTTGCTGCGCAACGGCGAGCCGGTGAAAATGTCGAAGCGGAGTGGGGACTTCGTCACCTTGCGTGAGGTGGTGGATGAAGTCGGCCAGGACGCCGTCCGATTCATGATGCTCTACCGCAAGAACGACGCGGTGCTCGACTTCGACCTCGCCAAGGTCATGGAACAGTCGCGCGACAACCCGGTGTTCTACGTCCAGTACGGCCACGCCCGCGGCCACTCGATCTTCCGCAATGCCCGGGCCGAAGTGTTTCCGGAACTCCCGGAGGATACGAATAAGCGCATCGCCTGGCTCGGTGAGTCGGCGGTGGAGCGGCTGTCGGACCCGGCTGAACTCGACCTTCTTAAGCGGCTCGCAATTTTTCCGCGCATGCTGGAAGCGGCAGCAAGCGCCCACGAGCCGCACCGAATTGCCTTCTATCTCTATGATTTAGCCAGCGAATTTCATGCACTTTGGACGAAGGGGCGCGATTTGCCCTATTTACGCTTCATTATCAATAATGATGCAGATCTAACGAAGGCGCGGCTGGCCATGGTCCAGGGCGTCGTCTCTGTCCTGGCATCGGGCCTCGCCATCCTCGGCGTCCATGCTCCGGACGAGATGCGGTAGTTTGGGGCGAACTACTTAAGGGGAATTTTGGGGGTAACCGGCAGAAGCCGGATCGCTTAGACTTGGTTGAAAGCCTTGTGGGTCGAAAGCCGTGCCTTGGTCGAGGGGGCGCGCGGCTTTCCCGAAGGGACGCATCATCACGATGGCCGAACGATATCAGGACAGACCGTTTCCTTCCGATGACTATGGTCGCGGTGGCGATCAGCATGGGAGGCCAGAGAGCGGCGATCCCTTGGCCGAACTCGCTCGCCTGATCGGACAGACCGATCCGTTCGCAGCGCAGGGGCGCCCGGGCGCGCATCCGCCAGCAGCGCCGGCGCCTGCCCAGAGCTCTCAGGACGACGACTATCGGCAGGTCGATGACCAGCAGGACTATGCCGAGCAGGCACCGCCGCCGCCCGGGCCACCCTCATGGATGCGGCGCGCCAATGTGCAGCCCCAGACGGCGCCGGACGAGCCTGCCTATCCCGTTTCCGCAAACCCGGTTCATCCGTTGCATCGTTATTCAGCCCAGCCGACCGAGCCCGAGCCCGATTTTCATCAGCCGCAGGCCTATCAGGATCAGGCCTATCAAGCTCAGGCCTATCAGGATCAGGCGTACCAGCAGCACGATCAGGCTCACCAGGAGCAAGCCTATCAGGAGCCGTATCAGCAGCCAGATCCGGCGCGCTACGACGATGCGCTCTACGGACGGCTGGAGGCGGGCGAGCAGGACTATCAGCGCGATCCCGCCTATCCCGACGATCCTTACGCGTTCCAGAGCGACTATCCCGAGGCCGATCTCGACGAGCCGAAGAAGCAGCGCGGCGGCATGATGACGGTCGCGGCGATCCTGGCACTTGCCGTGATCGGGACCGGCGCGGCCTTCGCCTACAAGACCTATGTGGGCTCGCCCCGCAGCGGCGAGCCGCCGATCATCAAGGCCGACAACACGCCGACCAAGGTCGTGCCGGCGCCGTCGGACTCCTCGGCCAAGGTGCCGGATCGCATGGTCACCGGTGATGGCACCGAGAAGATCGTGCCGCGCGAGGAGGCGCCTGTCGACGTCAACGCCAAGGTGGGAGGTCCCCGCGTGGTGTTCCCGCCGCTGAACCAGAACGCGAATCCGCCGACGGTCGCGAGCGTGTCGCCGTCCAACATTCCGCCGTCGAGTGCGGGGCCGAATCCGAGCAACGGTACGCTGCCGAACAATTCGCCGCGCTCGATCAGGACCGTGGCCGTGAAGGGCGATCAGACCGATAGCGCGGCGCCGCAATCGGCTGCGGCCAAGCCGGCCACTGCGCCGAAGCCGGTCGCTGCACCTGCTGCGCCGATCGCCTCGCGCACGCCGCCGACCTCGGCCAATGCTAGCGCCAACCAGCCTCTGTCGCTGGCGCCACAATCGGCACCGGCGGCCGAGCCTCCACAACGGATGGCCGCGAGCAATCCGACGCAAATTGCGCCCGCGAGCAGCGGTGGCGGCGGCTTCATCGTCCAGGTCTCCTCGCAGCAGAACGAGGACAGCGCCGCCGCATCCTACCGGGTGCTTCAAAGCAAGTATGGCAGCATACTTGGATCGCGCTCGGCGGTGATCAAGCGGACCGATCTGACCGACAAGGGCAAGGGTATCGTCTACCGCGCCTTCGCCGGGCCCTATGGTTCGGCCGCGGAGGCGACGCAGGTCTGCAACAGCCTGAAGGCTGCCGGTGGACCACAGTGTCTCATCCAGAGGAATTAACGGCCGTTTCCTTGACCCCCTCGCGGGTCAGGGTTAATCGGCCGTATGAGCACGCGGGCCTTCATTACCGGCGTATCCGGAACGGAACTGACCGCCGCCGAGCGGGAGTTTATCCGTAGCGAGCGCCCATGGGGTTTCATCCTCTTCAAGCGCAATGTAGAGACGCCGGCTCAAGTTGCTGCGCTCGTTGCGGAATTGCGGGCGGTTGCAGGCTCTGCTGATGCCCCTGTCCTGATCGACCAGGAGGGCGGACGGGTGCAGCGGCTGGGACCGCCGCACTGGCCGGTCTATCCGCCGGGCGCCATTTTCGCAGGCCTCTTCGACACTGATTCGGCGCTCGGGCTGACCGCCGCGCGCATCAGCGCCCGGCTGATCGCGGCCGATCTGGCCGATCTCGGCATTACCGTGGATTGCTTGCCGCTGGCTGACGTGCCGGTGGCGGGCGCCGATGCCGTGATCGGGAACAGGGCTTACGGCACCGAACCTGGCAAAGTCGCCGCGATCGCTCGCGCCGTCACCGAGGGCCTGGAGGAGGGCGGCGTGCTGCCGGTCCTCAAGCACATTCCCGGTCATGGCCGGGCCACCGCCGATACCCATTTCAAGCTGCCGACGGTCGATACGCCGCGAGACGAGCTGGATCGGACCGACTTTGCGGCATTCAAGCCGTTGGCGGATTTGCCGATGGCCATGACTGCACATGTTGTGTTTAGCGCGGTCGACCCCGCCCATCCGGCGACGACATCTGCGACAATGATCGCTGAGGTGATTCGCGGCGTGATCGGGTTCCAGGGTTTGTTAATGAGTGATGACGTGTCGATGAACGCGCTGTCGGGGAATATCGCCGAGCGGACTCGCGCCATCTTCGCGGCCGGTTGCGACATGGCCCTGCATTGTAACGGCAACATCGAGGAGATGCGCGAGGTCGCCGGCCAGACACCCGAATTGGCGGGCAGGGCGCTGGAGCGGGCGAACGCCGCGCTCGCGGCGCGTAAGGCACCGCAGCCGCTCGACCGCGCGGCCGCACGCGCCGAACTGGACGCATTGATCGCACGGACAAACACGGCATCCGCATGACCGCAGAAATCCTATCGTTTGAAACCGGGCGGCCCGCAGAGCTCGCCGAGGGTGAGCCGGCGTTGGTGGTGGACGTCGAGGGCTATGAGGGTCCGCTCGATCTGCTGCTCGCATTGGCGCGGCAGCAGAAGGTCGATCTCGCCAAGATCTCGATCCTCGCGCTCGCCGACCAGTACCTCCACTTCATCGAAGCCGCGCGAAAGATCCGGCTCGAGCTTGCCGCCGACTATCTCGTCATGGCGGCCTGGCTCGCCTTCCTGAAATCGCGCCTGCTGCTGCCGGAGCCGCCGAGTGCGGAAGGCCCGAGCGCGGAGCAGATGGCGACGGCGCTCGCCAACCGCCTGCGCCGGCTGGAGGCCATTCGCGAAGCCGCCAACCGACTGATGAACAGGCAGCAATTGCTGCGCGACATCTTCCCGCGCGGTGAGCCCGAGCAGATCGCCGAGATCAAGCATCCGAAATATACCGCGACGCTCTATGACCTGCTCACCGCCTATGCCTCGCAGCGCCAGTCGCGCGTGCTGGCGAGCGTGCATCTGGCCAAGCGCACGGTGTGGTCGCTCGCCGAGGCGCGCGCCACGCTGGAGCGGCTGGTCGGCAGCATCACCGAGCAGGACGATTGGGGCGTTCTTGATGATTTTCTGCTCCGGCACGTCGCCGATCCGACGCAGCGCGCGACGGTGCTCGCCTCGAGTTTTGCGGCTGCGCTCGAGCTGGTGCGCGAAGGTCAGCTCGAACTGAATCAGAAAGAGGCGTTTGCGCCCATCTATTTCCGGAAGGGGCGCCCCAAGCCGGTCATGGACGCAGCTCCTGCGCCCGATGCGCCGGTCGCTTAAGTGCAACAAGGAGAATCTGCCATGGCAAGCCTGGCTGAAGTGCGGGTAGAAGAGGCCGAGCCGATGGAGAACGAGTCCCAGGCACGTCCCGAAGAATTGCGGTTGCTGGAAGCGCTGCTGTTCGCTTCGAATGAACCGCTGGACACCGCGACGCTGGCCAAGCGCATGCCCGAGGGCGTGGACGTGAAAGCCGCGCTCGAACAGTTGCAGGCCGACTATTCCTTGCGCGGCGTGAACCTCGTAAGGGTCGCCAACAAATGGACCTTCCGCACCGCGGGCGATCTCGCCTGGCTGATGACCCGCGAGAGCACCGAGACCCGCCGCCTGTCGCGCGCCGCGATCGAGGTGCTGGCGATCATCGCCTATCACCAGCCGGTGACGCGCGCCGAGATCGAGGAGATCCGCGGCGTCGTCACCTCGAAGGGCACGCTGGACGTGCTGCTGGAAACCGGCTGGATCAAGCCGCGCGGCCGTCGCAAGACGCCGGGCCGTCCGTTGACCTTCGGAACCACCGAGGACTTCCTGTCGCAGTTCACTCTGGAACAGCTCGGCGATCTGCCGGGCCTCGAGGAACTGAAGGGCACGGGTCTCCTGGATTCGCGCCTGCCGACCGGATTCAGCGTGCCGACGCCGTCGGATGACCCGACGTTGCGTGAGGACGAGGATCCGCTGGAACCGGGCGAGGACCTGGATCTCGCGCTGGCGCCTGCGGTCGAGCCCGAGACGCCGCCGGAAGGCGGCAATGAGGGTGGCGAGGGCAGCAGCGAGGACTGACGTCCCGGCCCTCTCACCGACCCCCTGCGACCAGTTAACACTAGCAAAATTACGTAGCGCCAACAGCGAATTGGCGCTGCCTTGGTCCTTGTTTTTGACACCTGCCAAGCCTAGGTTTCGGTGAAGATCGGCCGGGTCCCCGGCCATGCGCGTTTGGAGGGTTGCAGGATGGGTTCACTCAGCATTTGGCACTGGATCCTGGTGATCGCAGTGGTCCTGCTGCTGTTCGGCCGCGGCAAGATTTCGGATCTGATGGGCGACGTGGCGCAGGGCATCAAGGCGTTCAAGAAGGGCATGCAGGACGACGACAAGGTCGCCGACAAGCCCGAGCCGGCCAAGTCCATCGAGCACAACAATGCCGCGCCGACCGCGGCACGGACCGACGTCGGCAGCAAGGCCGTCTGAGCCAGAGAGCACGCGAGACGCGGGTAGCGGCCCCGATCCTGCGCGCGAGGGATTGGGCCGGCTGCGGCTGGCGTGAACGGAAGACCTCATGTTCGACATCGGGTGGAGTGAACTGGTCCTGATCGGGGTCGTGGCCCTGATCGCCATCGGCCCGAAAGAGCTGCCGGGCGTGCTGCGCATGGTCGGGCAGTGGATGGGCAAGGCGCGCAAGATGGCCGCCGAATTCCAGGGCCAGTTCCAGGAAGCGATGCGCGAGGCCGAGATGGCCGACCTCAAGAAGAGTTTTGACGAGGTCAAGGAAGCGGCTTCCGGCTTCGCCGGCAACAATCTGATGACCTCGCTGCAGAAGGACGTCAGCGACGCGCTCCGCGTCGATGCGCTGGACAAGCCGGCCGAGACGTCGACCACCACCGCTGTCGAACCGCCCGCGACTTCAAGCGAAGCGCTGACGACGCCCACCACGCCGGAAGCGCCGACGCCCGAGACTTTCGCGGAAGCCGAGGCGCATGCGACCGTGAACGAGCCGCTCGCCATCATCCGTGAGGTCGAGCAGGCGCAGGTCACGCAAGGTTCGGTCACCCAGGACACTGCGCCGGCCGAGTCGATCAAGGACGCCAAAGCGTCATGAGCGCCGCCGATATCGAGGCCAGCAAAGCCCCCTTGATGGATCATCTGATCGAGCTGCGGTCGCGGCTGATCAAGGCGCTGCTCGGCTTCGGCATTGCCTTCATCCTCTGCTTCTTCTTCGCCAAGCAGATCTACAACGTGCTGGTCTGGCCGTTCGTGTGGGTCGCAGGCCCGGAGAACTCCAAGTTCATCTACACGGCGCTGCTGGAATATTTCATCACCCAGCTCAAGCTCGCGCTGTTCGGCGCCGGCTTCATCTCGTTCCCGATCGTCGCGACGCAGATCTACAAATTCGTGGCGCCCGGCCTCTACAAGCACGAGAAGCAGGCCTTCCTGCCGTATCTGGTCGCGACGCCGTTCTTCTTCGTGCTGGGCGCGGCACTGGTCTATTTCGTCGTGCTGCCGATGCTGGTCCGCTTCTCGCTCGGGATGCAGCAGGCCGGCAGCGACGAGACCGCGCAGATCCAGCTGCTGCCCAAGGTCGGCGAATATCTGTCGCTGATGATGTCGCTGATCTTCGCCTTCGGCATCGCCTTCCAGCTTCCGGTGATCCTGACGCTGCTCGGCCGCATCGGCATCGTCACGTCAAAAATGCTGCGCGAGAAGCGCCGCTATTTCATCGTCGTCGCCTTCGTCATCGCCGCCGTTCTGACCCCGCCCGACGTGCTCAGCCAGTGCTCGCTCGCGATCCCCTTGCTCGCGCTCTACGAGGGCTCGATCATCGCGGTGGGGATCGTGGAGAAGAAGGCGGCAGCGTCAAAGGCCACCACCGGCACTGACGTATCGACGCCGGCCAATCCGGCGGAGTAGGGCCGCTAGCTCCGCTCTCATTCCCCGCCTTGTGCGCAATTGCGCACTGGAGCAGGGAATCCAGTACGCCGCGGCTTATCGGGGAATCACTGACGTCTCTGGAATACTGGATCGCCCGCTTTCGCAGGCGATGACAGAGTGCTAGGGAGACGCGCTGACGTACAACGTTTGCCGTTGTATGTTAACGCGCTGCCCCAGGACCGCTGCCATGCACGACATCAAATCGATCCGCGACAACCCGCAAGCCTTCGACGCCGGCCTCGCGCGACGGGGCCTGAAGCCGTTGTCGGCGTCGCTGCTCGCGATCGACGAGACGCGGCGGGGGGCGATCCTGGCCTCGGAGCAGGCGCAGGCGCGGCGCAATGCGGCCTCCAAGGAAATCGGCGATGCCAAGAAGGCGAAGGACGATGCGCGCGCAGCGAAGCTGATGGCGGAGGTCGCCGAGCTCAAGACCACGATGCCGGAGCTCGAGGCGGCCACGAAGGCTGCCGACGAGTTGCTGACAATGGAGCTGTCCGCGATCCCGAACATTCCGTTCGACGAAGTGCCCGACGGCCTCGACGAGCACGGAAACGTTCAGCACCATGTGTTCGGCAACAAGCGCAACTACGGCTTCGGGCCGAAGCTGCACGACGATCTCGGCACTGCGCTCGGCTACATGGATTTCGAGGCGGCGGCAAAGCTCTCCGGCGCGCGCTTCGTCGTGCTGAAGAAGGGGTTGGCGAGACTGGAGCGCGCGCTCGGCCAGTTCATGCTCGACCTGCATACCAACGAGCACGGCTACACCGAGATCAATCCGCCGCTGCTGGTGCGCAACGAGGTGATGTTCGGCACCGGGCAGTTGCCGAAATTCGAGGACGATCAGTTCTGGGCGATCAAGGGCGAGCTCCTGGCTGCGCCGGACCCCGAGCGGCTGATGACCGAGCGCCTCGGCCTTATCCCGACCGCCGAGGTTGCCCTCACCAACCTCGTCCGCGAATCCATTCTCGACGAGAAGCAGTTGCCGATGCGGCTCACCGCATTGACGCCGTGCTTCCGCGCTGAGGCGGGCGCTGCGGGGCGCGACACCCGCGGCATGATCCGCCAGCACCAGTTCACCAAAGTGGAATTGGTCTCGATCACGACGCCGGAGACGAGCAAGGACGAGCACGAGCGCATGCTCGCCTGTGCCGAGGAAGTGCTGCGGCGGCTCGACCTGCATTATCGCGTGATGACGCTGTGCGCGGGAGATATGGGTTTCTCGTCGCAAAAAACCTATGACATCGAGGTCTGGATGCCAGGCCAGGGCGACGGCGGGGCATTCCGCGAGATCTCGAGCTGCTCGGTGTGCGGCGATTTCCAGGCCCGCCGGATGGACGCGCGCTCGCGCGGCCCCGACGGCAAGCCGCGGTTCGTGCACACGCTCAACGGCTCCGGCACCGCGCTCGGCCGCGCGCTGATCGCCGTGATGGAGACCTATCAGCAGGAGGACGGCTCGATCGCGGTCCCCAGCGTGCTCCAGCCCTATATGGGCGGGCTGAAGGTGGTCGCGCGCGACTAGGCGTGTTGCCGATCTGAAACGGAGAAACGTTTGGTTGCGAAGATCGGGCGGCCGGTTATCCTGCTAGCCACCCGACAACGCGAACCGATCGTTCATGGCCTTGCACCGCGACATCTTCTGGGTCGGCAGACAATGGGCGGTGACAGGTGCCGGCATCCAGGCTGTCGATCAGCGGCTGCGTGGCGTGCTCGACATCGAGATCACGCGGCTATGGGACGATCATCTCGTCCAGAGCCGGCGGGCCAAGCCCGGTGTGAATGCCGCGGATTTCGACCAGGCACTGACGCTGGCTCGCGAACGCTTTCCGCAGGCGCCGGACACCGATCCGATCCTTACTCAATTGGAGGCGCTCGGCGTGATCGAGGCTCCAATCGTGAGCCCGGTCGTGCCGGCGATGAAGTTGCACGCGGAGGGCCGGCTCGCGCGCTTCCTGCCGCAATGGCGCGTTCGCCGGTAGCCGGACCAAGCCGGGAACCGGCCGCCGGCCCCGATCGGCCGGTTTGCCTGATCGGCCCCAGCCGGATAAGACGGCTCAGGCCCGCTTTTGGAATCGACCTTTCGCATGCGCATTCTCTGCACCAATGACGACGGCATCCACGCCCCCGGCCTCAAGGTCCTGGAGGAGATCGCGCGCGCATTGTCCGATGACGTCTGGGTGGTCGCGCCTGAGCTCGACCAGTCCGGCGTGTCGCATTCGCTGTCGCTGAACGATCCCCTGCGCCTGCGCGAGGTCGGCCCGCGACACTTCGCGGTGCGCGGCACGCCGACCGACTGCGTCATCATGGGCGCGCGCCATATCCTCGGCGCCAAGCTGCCCGATGTCGTGCTGTCCGGCGTCAACAAGGGCCGCAACGTCGCCGAGGACGTGGTCTATTCCGGCACCATCGCCGGCGCGCTGGAAGGCACCATCCTGGGGCTGCCGTCTTTCGCGCTGTCGCAGGAGTTCAGCGTCGAGACCCGCGAGCGGCCGCCGTGGGACACTGCGCGCAAATTCGGTCCCGACATCCTGCGCAAGGTGATCGCCGCCGGCATCCCGAAGGACACCGTCATCAACGTCAACTTCCCGTCCTGCGCGCCGGAGGATGTGCTGGGCATTCGCGTGACGCGACAGGGCAAGCGCAATCTCGGCTTCCTCAGGATCGACGAGCGCAGGGACGGCCGTGGCAATCCCTATTTCTGGATCGGCTTCGAGCGCACCGCGATGATGGATACGCCGGCCGAAGGCACCGATCTCGCGGCGCTCCGCGAACGCTACGTCTCCGTCACGCCGCTCAGGCTCGACCGCACCAACGAGGCGTTTTCCGACGCGCTGAGTTCGACGCTGAAGTAAGTCCGAGCTGGAACGGGGCCTAGCCGCCGCGAAGCGCGGCTTCGATGGTCTTGCCGAGCGCGTCGAGCTGAAACGGCTTCTGAAGCGCCGGCCGATCGCGGTACTGTTCGGGCAGGCCGGAGGAGCCGTATCCGGTGGCGAAGATGAACGGGCAGCCCTTCGCCTTGATGACATCGGCGACCGGCGAGATGACCTTGCCGTTGACGTTGACGTCGAGAATGGCGATGTCGAACTCGGTTGCCTGGGCGAGCCGCATCGCTTCGGTGATGTCGCCCGCCTCGGCTGCGATCTTGTAGCCGAGCTCTTCCAGCATGTCCGCGACCATCATCCTGATCATCACCTCGTCCTCGACGAGGAATACAGAGCGGCCGGAAAGCCCCGTCGCGGTCATGGTTGAGTCCTTGCCCATTGCCAAAACGTTCGCAGATAACATGAATCGACGCAATGCGCGTTTCGACGACCGGATGCCTGAAAATGGGCCATCGAGGCTCGCCCGTTGCAAGCCATTTGTGGTCAGATACGCCATCCGAAGCGTATCATGGGTTCCCTGAGCCGGAACGAGAATCTCGCGCTCCAGGTTGGCGCCCCGGACCCCAAAGACAGCACAAGCAGGCAATGACCTCCCATCAGCACCCGCCGGAAAAGATGATGTTTCAGCTCACGCTGAGGCGTCGGGGCATCAGCGACCAGGCGGTCCTTCGGGCCATGGAGGAGGTGCCGCGCGAGCAATTCGTCGACGAAGCCGATCGCGACGGCGCCTATCGCGACAGCGCGCTGCCGATCGCCTGCGGGCAGACCATCAGCCAGCCCTTCGTCGTCGCCTACATGACTGAGCAGCTCCAGCTCCAGAAGAAGCACCGCGTGCTCGAGATCGGCGCCGGCTCGGGCTACCAGGCCGCGGTGCTGTCGCGGCTCGCCGGCCAGGTGTTGACCGTCGAGCGCTACCGCAAGCTTGCGGATGCCGCACGTATCAGGCTTGAAAAGCTTAACTGTCACAATGTCGAGGTGATGCTGGGCGACGGACTCAATCTGCCTCCCAATATCGGCCCGTTCGACCGCATCATCGTCACGGCCGCGATGGAGCAGATTCCGGAGAACCTGGTCGAGCGGCTGGAGGTGGGCGGCATCCTGATCGCGCCCGTCGGCCCGCATCAGGGCGTGCAGACGTTGATCCGCCTGAGCCGGACCGAGGCCGGGATCGAGCGCAAGCAACTCGTCGAGGTCCGCTTCGTGCCGGCGCTGCCCGGGGTGGCGCGGGAGCTGTAGAATTCCGGATTGGCTGAGCTGCCAGCATCTTATTGGGAGGGTTAAGCCGTTATTTACTCGGCGCGTGTTTACTTAAAAGACCAGTTCTGTTGCGTACGAGTGAGTAACCATGTCTGTCGTCGCCGAGTTGCTTTACTCGCGCCGCGTACCGCAGGTCGCGGTGCTGGCGCTGATCTCCTTCAGCTTCGCCGGGTGCAGCGCCGACATGTCGTCGCGCATGTCCCAGTCGAACTTCTCCAATCCTTTCGCGCAGGAATCGACCGGTTCGGTGCAGCCGCCGCCGCAGCGTGAGTTGCCGCAATATTCGCGGCCGCAGACGCAGCCCGGCTACTATCAGTCGCAGTCCTTGCCGCCGGCGGTGTCCGCACCGCAATCCTATCCCGTTGCAGCGGGTGGCGGCACGTCCGGAGGCGGTCGCGGCGTCGGCTCCTACGCACCCCCGGCGCAGCCGCATCTGGAGACCACGGCCACCGTGCCGCCGCGCTCGGTTGCAGCCGCGCAGCCGGTCGGTGGAACCAAGATCATCGTCGGCACCAGCGATACGCTCGACCTGCTCGCCAAACGCTACCGCGTCACGCCGCAGGCGATCCTCGCTGCCAACGGCTACAAGGGGCCGCGCACGCTCTCGCCCGGTCAGCAACTGATCATCCCACACCAGGCCACGGCCGCTGCGCCCGCGCCGGTGATGGCTCCCGTTGCGCCCGCGCTGGCGCCTGCTGCGAAGCCGGTTGCGGCCGTTGCCGCACCGTCAAGCACGCACTTCGTGAACCACGGTGACACGCTCGCCAGCATTGCCCGCAAGAACCATATCTCTGCGGCTGAACTGGCCCGCGCCAACGGCCTCAATCCGTCTGCAAAGCTCAAGCTCGGCACCAGGCTGGCCGTGCCCGGTGCCAAGACCGCCGCCGTCGCGGCGCCGGTTGCCGCGGCTCCGGTCGCAGCCGCCCCCGTCGCGGGTACGCTGCAGCCCGTTGCGGCCGCTCCTGCGCCCGCGACCAAGATGGCGGCCGTCGCGGCGCCGGCGCAGAGCGCGCGCCTGGCCCAGGCCACGACCAATCTCGAAGAGAAGACTGCGGAAGCTCCGGCGAAAGCTGCGGAGACCACCAGCGCGCTGCCGACCTTCCGCTGGCCGGTGCGCGGCAAGGTGGTCACGAGCTACGGCGCCAAGACCAATGGCAAGTCCAACGACGGCATCAATCTCGCGGTGCCCGAGGGTACGCCGGTCAAGGCGGCTGAGGACGGCGTCGTCGCCTATTCCGGCAACGAGCTGAAAGGTTACGGCAATCTGGTCCTGGTTCGGCACTCCAACGGCTACGTCACCGCATATGCCCATGCGAGTGAGCTGATGGTGAAGCGCGGCGATACCATCAAGCGCGGTCAGGTCATTGCCAAGTCGGGTCAATCCGGGGAGGTGGCGTCGCCGCAGCTCCACTTCGAGATCCGTAAGGGATCGAGCCCGGTTGACCCGCTTCAATTCTTGAACGGGGCGTGAGGCGCGTCGCTTCGGCAGAGCGTGCTCCCTCCACACACGCGCTGTCATCGTCCGCCTTGTGCGCAATTGCGCACTGGGGCGGACGATCCGGTATTCCAGAGCAGCAGTCGCTAGGCCGAGAAGCTGCCGTGAACCGGGGCGTAGATTAGCACGCAGAAGAATTCGAATTAACAAAAATTGGGACGAATGCCGCAAGCAGATCGTGTTCATGCGATTTCGCGCCGGCGGAACGTTTGTGCTTGCTCCTCCTTTTCCGGTAAGCGCTCTGAATCCCGACCCATTCAAAATCGCTGAGTTCGTCGCGCCTCGATCGCGTTGGTCGCGGGGGCGATAAAAGGAATGAGATCAGGTTCGGCCTGAGGCTTTGGGGCCGGTCAATCAAATTTCGAAAAACAACCCCATGCAAAGTAGCCGATGGCTGCCGGTGAGACGTCCTAATATTCTGAATCTGCTTCAGTTTCGATGGCGCAGCGGACATGGCAGGCTGGCGCACCCGGCAACGTCGTGAATAACCCGACCAGTATCCTTTGATCTAGATCAACCTGCAAGGGTGTCGTTCCGTTTCCGTTGCAGCGCAGGCCAATGACGCACGGGTCCGGAGATCGGCATGAAGCTGGCTGATACGAAATCGCCGCCTGATTACGGACAATCGTTCCAGCATCACGCAGGTGAGGAGATGCTGTACGTGCCGGGCGGCACGTTTCGCATGGGGTCGGATCGGCACTATCCGGAGGAAGCGCCGGTCCACGGCGTCACCGTGGATGCGTTCTGGATGGATCGCCATCCAGTGACGAACCGACAGTTCGCGGAGTTCGTGCATGCCACGAACCACGTCACCGTCGCCGAGATCGTGCCTGATCCAAAAGACTATCCCGGAATGCTGCCGCACATGATCTATGCGGGCTCGTTGATGTTCTCGCCGCCTCGGCATGAGGTTAGCCTGCGCGACTTCAGCCAGTGGTGGACTTTCGCCAAAGGTGCAGACTGGCGGCATCCCTACGGACCGGGGAGCAAAATCCAAGGGCTGGACGATCATCCCGTCGTGCATGTGGCCTTCAGCGATGCGCTCGCCTACGCAAGATGGGCTGGCAGGGATTTGCCGACCGAAGCGGAATGGGAATTTGCAGCACGGGGCGGGTTGGACGGTGCCGAGTTCGCATGGGGAGATGAGTTTACGCCCGGCGGCCGTTACATGGCCAATACCTGGCAGGGCGAATTTCCGCGCCAAAACACCATGGATGACGGATTCGAACGGACATCGCCGGTCACTGCATTCCCGCCGAACGGTTACGGGCTGCACGATCTGATCGGCAATGTCTGGGAGTGGACGTCGGATTGGTACTCGCCTCGGCATGAAGCCGACGCTGCGAAAGCCTGCTGCATTCCAGAGAACCCGCGCGGCGGCCGCGAGGCCGACAGCTACGACCCCAGGACGACCAACATCAAGATTCCACGCAAGGTCATCAAAGGCGGCTCGCATTTGTGCGCGCCGAACTACTGCCGACGCTACCGGCCGGCTGCGCGGCATGCGGAGCCGGTCGACACTTCCACAAGTCATCTTGGATTTCGGTGCATCAGGCGAGGAGCCTCTGACGCATCTTAAGGGGAGAGCGATGCCATGCTGAATTGCGTATTTGATGATGAGCTTTCGGTCGCGATGCCACGCAAGAAGCAAGGCTGGCTCAAGCGGTCCAGCGCAGCGCTGCTCGGTGCGACGATGATGATACCGTCGTCGGGGTTGATCAGCACTCCGGTGGCAGCCCAGCCGGCGCAAAAGCCCAATATCCTCTTCATCATGGGCGACGATATCGGCATCATGCAGCCGAGCATCTACCATCGCGGCTTGATGGTCGGAGAGACTCCGAACATCGATCGCATCGGAAACGATGGTGCGCTCTTCATGACGTATTATGCGGAGCAGAGCTGCACCGCCGGGCGCAACGCCTTCTTCACCGGCATGCATCCGCTTCGCACCGGCATGATACCTCCGCAGCTGCCGGGCAGCCCGTCCTGGCTGCGGCCTGGCACCCCTGCCGTTGCCAAGTTCTTGCTCGACCTCGGATACAATACGGGCGAGTTCGGCAAGAATCACCTTGGTGACAATGTCGAGGCGTTGCCAACCGCGCATGGTTTCCAGGAGTTCTGGGGGTACCTGTATCACCTCGACGCGATGCAGGGGGTGAGTTTCCCGGACATCAACAAGAGCCCGACCGTGCAAGGCGTTGCGCCTCCGTGCAAGGCAACCCCGGTCCCGGGTCTCACTGAAGTCCCAGGTGCCGTGGATCCTCGAACAACGACGTGCCTGACGCCGCCGCGGCCGGTGCTGGCGTGCAAATCATCGGACGGCTCGCAAGCAAACCAGACCTGCAAGGACGAAGGTCCCTTGACGCTCGACCGATCACGAAGCGTGGACGAAGAAATCTCGGCCAAGGTCATCGACTATCTTGATCGCAACGATCCCAAGAAGACCAACAAGCCGTTCTTCGTCTGGTACAACCCGGCGCGCATGCACATCACGACCGTGCTGCCTCCGAAATACGAGGCGATGATCGGTGAGCCGGGCGGGAAGGACTGGGGCCTCAACGAAGCCGGCATGAAGCAGATGGACGACAATATCGGCTATGTCCTCAAGAAACTCGAAGACATGGGCCAGCTCGACAATACCATCGTCGTCTTCACGACAGACAACGGCGCCGAGAACATCACTTTCCCTGACGGCGGCACCACCCTTTTCAAGGGTGGCAAGCTGACCACCTGGGAAGGCGGCATGCGCGCCCCGCTGGTCGTTCGCTGGCCGGGCCACATCAAGCCTGGCACGGTCAAGAGCGAGATGATGTCGGCACTTGATTGGCTGCCGACGCTCGTCGACATCGCCGGCGGCCCGAAAGGCGACGCTTTGAAGAAGCAGATCGAGGCTGGAAGCTATCCCGGCATCGTCAAGACGACGCTCGACGGCGTCGATCAGCGCGCCTATCTCGAAGGCACGGACAAGTCGGCGCGCGAAGTCTTCTTCTACTACACTGGCGCGCAGCCATCGGCGGTACGCTACAAGAACTGGAAGATGTACTACACGATGGTGCCGGACACCGGGACCGGCGGGTTGTTCGGAGCGCAGAGCTTCCATTGGACCCAGGTCGCCAACATCAAGCGTGACCCATTCGAGCAGACGGTCGGCTCCGATGCCAAATCGCTGCTAGGCTATGCCGGTTCGATCGGCTCGCCGAGCACAGCCTATCTCTACGACTGGAATATCCTGCCGCTCGGCCAGCTGCTTTGGGAAAAGGAGCTCTTCTCTTACAAGGACTTCCCTCCGATGCAGGCGCCGGAGACTTATAACCTCGACGGCATCCTCGCAGAGATGAAGAAGTCCGGTCATCAGAGCGAGTAACTGAACACCGCCGACATCGGTGGCCGGCCCAAAGGCCGGCCACTTTTCAGCAAGATATTGCGGGCCGGCTTCACCCGCCTTGTTGCTGAGGCTCACGTTGCGCAGCTTGACCGATAAGGACTTCACGATCGAAACGGATCGACAATGAAACAGATCATGCGATGTCCACGTCTTGACCGCCGCGTTCTGCTTTCGTCACTGGCGGTGCTTCCGCTCCTCTCTGCCGCTCTGCGCTCCACATCCGCGGAGGCGCAAACGCAAGGCGACCCGTTGCCGTCCTGGAACGAGGGCGCGACCAAGGCATCGATCCTCGACTTTGTGGCGCGCGTCACGACGCAGAACGGCCCTTACTTCGTTCCGCCCGAGCAACGTATCGCAACCTTCGACAGTGACGGCACGCTCTGGATCGAGCAGCCAATGTACATCCAGCTGGCCTTCGCGCTCGACCGCGTGAAGGTCATGGCGCCCCTGCATCCGGAATGGAAGACCAAGCAGCCGTTTGCAGCGGTGCTCGACAACGACCTGAAAGCGCTGGCGGCTTCCGGCGAAAAGGGATTGGTCGAGATCATCGCGGTGACGCATGCCGGCATGACCACGGCAGAGTTCGAGAAGATCACCTCCGACTGGCTCGCGACCGCGCGCGATCAACGCTTCAAACGCCCCTATACCGAGCTGGTTTACCAGCCGATGCTGGAACTGCTTGCCTACCTCAGGGCCAACGGGTTCAAGACCTTCATCGTGTCAGGCGGCGGCATCGAGTTCATGCGGCCCTGGACCGAGCGGGTCTACGGGGTGCCACCGGACCAGGTCGTGGGATCGTCGATCAAGACCCGATTTGAGATGAAGGACGGTGCGCCGACGCTATTCCGTTTGCCGGAAGTCAATTTCATCGACGACAAGGCGGGCAAGCCGATCGGGATCAATGAGCACATCGGACGCCGTCCGATCGCCGCCTTCGGCAACTCCGACGGCGATCTCGAAATGTTGCAATGGACGACGCTCGGCGCCAGCGGGGCGCGGTTCGGCCTGATCGTCCACCATACGGATTCCGAACGTGAATATGCCTATGACCGCGACTCGCATTTCGGGAAACTCGACGTCGCGCTGGACGCCGCGGCGGTCAACAAGTGGACCGTCGTCGACATGAAGAAGGACTGGAAGAGGATATTCCCGTCTGATTAGGCCGTGGACTCAGGAGCACGCAGCCAGATGCCGAATCGGAATGGCCCAGACATGGCTCTTGCGGTCGAATGGTGGTCCACGATGCAGGCGGGAGGAGGCCATCTTCGACCTGGCTGCAGATTAGCTCTCCTCGTGTCGGTCGCCACAGTCGCGGGAATGAATATTTCGGCACTCGCCAGCAGTACCCCAACCCATCTCTACAGTTCAGCCGGACCCTTCGACCAATGGCCGACCGGAATGGGATTTCAATATTTCTACGGATTCATGGGCGGCGAGACCGATCGGACGCCCTACCTTTTCCGCAACAGCACCCAGGGGGGCATCCGCAGCCAATTCCACCACATCATCGACATCGTGCCGACCATCCTCGAGGCTACGGGCATCCCGGCGCCTGCGACGGCGAATGGAATTGCGCAAAAGCCCATCGAGGGCGTTAGCATGGCCTATACGTTCGACCAGGCCAACGCCAACGTGCCGTCAAAGCGCAACACGCAATATTTCGAGATGTTCGCTAACCGCGGCATCTACCACGACGGCTGGTATGCATGCACAACGCCGCCGGCAGCACCTTGGCTTATGGGGACGTCAAAGCTCCCTGAGGTCAATGAATACAAATGGGAGCTGTACAATATCGTCGAGGATTTTTCGCAATCCAACGACGTCGCAGCCAAGAATCCCGACAAGCTGAAGGAGCTGCAGACGCTGTTCCTGAGTGAGGCGGCGAAATACCAGGTCTTGCCGCTCGACAACTCGATCCTGCCGCGCTTGACCACGCCGCGGCCGAGCGCGACCGCCGGCCGAACTGAATTCACATACAGCGGCGTGAATCCGGGCATCCCGACCGACAATGCGCCCAACATCATGAACAAGGACTACAAGATCACCGCCGATATAACGGTCTCAAACGGTGGCGCTGAAGGAATGATCGTGACCCTCGGCGGCCGATTCAGCGGCTATGGCCTCTATCTGCTGAAGGGCAAGCCGGTCTTTGTCTACAACATGCTGGATTTGAAACGATATCGCTGGGAAGCAGGCGTGGGCGCGCGGGACTGGCTGGGCTCCGCGCTCAAGCCGGGCAAGCATACCATCGTGTTCGATTTCAAATACGATGGGCCCGGCTTCGGCAAGGGCGGCACCGGCGTGCTGTCGGTGGACGGCAAGGAGGTTTCCCGCCAGTCGATGCCGCACTCGATTTCGTTCCTGATGGCGATCGACGAGTCCTTCGACGTTGGCCTCGATACCCGCTCAGGAGTGGATGGCAGCTACAAGCTGCCGTTCCAGTTCACCGGGAAAATCGACAAACTGACCTTCAAGCTCGGACCGACGCAGCTTTCCAGTGATGATCAAAAGCTTATGCGGCACGCGCTTGAAAACGCGAGGGACTGAGCGAGGCAAGCTCGCACAATTGCATGTCCTACATCTTGGATAGAATAGACTGAGCAGCGAGCACCTGCGCGGAATATGCCGCGCAGCTTTACATGGAGTCTAGCGGTGGATTCTTCATTCGGCGCGTTGGATGCGTTCGCGTTTGTCGTGTTTGCCGTTCTGATCCTTGTTGGCGTCATCATTGTCGTCAATCTGGGCAAACTTCCAGGTCAGCTCGCACACAAATGGAATCATCCGCAGGCCGGCGCGATCAATGCCATGAGCTGGATCGGGATCGCGACCGGCGGGTTGTTGTGGCCGGTGGCGTTCATATGGGCGTTCACGACGCCCTTTGGCGCCAAATCTCCGGTCAGGGATGAGAGGCAGCCGAATAGCGCAGCTGAATCCGACGTTGCTGCAACGCCTTTGGCGGCACTGCGCAAAGTCTCGGACAAGGAGACGCGCCCGTGATCGCATTCCTGATCATCGTCTACGTTGCCGTCGTTCTCGTGCTGTTCAAGGTGCTGCGCATCAAGCCCACGGCTTATATAATTGCGACTATGGTCGTCGCTGGCGTATTCATGATCGGCGGCGTCGTGGTGGTCTGGACGCAGTCGGCGCCGATTACGGAAAAGATGGTGACCAGCCAATACGTGGTGCAACTCGTCCCTTACGTCAAAGGGCAGGTCAAGACGATCTACGCGCAGGCAAATCAACCGTTGAAAAAAGGTGATTTGCTGCTGGAGGTCGATCCGGCTCCCTACCAGTACACGGTCAACCAGGTCGAGGCGCAATTAACGGCAGCGAAAGCAAACGTAAATCAGGCCGAGGCTGCGCTCGCGACCGCAAAAGCGGCCATACCGAATGCGCAGGCCAGTCTCGCGAAGGCGAAGGCCGCGGACGAACTGGCCAAGACCCAGGAACAAATCGCCCTCAACATTCAGCGCGCGGACAAGGCTGCCATTAGCCAGCTTAACGTAGCCAAGGCGACGCAAGAACGTCAGGAAGCGGACGCCGCCGTTCAGCAGGCCGAAGCGGGCCTCGCGCAAGCGCAGGCTTCGGCTCAGCAGGCTGCCGCCGCGTTGGTGACGGCCCAGAGCAATGTTCCCGCTGTCGAAGCTCAATTAGACGACGCACGCTTTAACCTCGCGCAGTGCAAGATGATGGCACCGAGCGACGGATACGTTACGAATTGGCAGGTGCAGGTCGGAACCATGCTGGTGTCGCTTCCGCTTGCCCCTGCTGGAACATTCGTCAACGTGTCAGATACCGCGGTCGCCGCGGTATTTCCACAGAACTGGCTCTCGAATGTCGAGCCGGGCGACGATGTGGAGATGGTGCTCAACCCGTACCCGGGCCGTCTCTTCCTTGGAAAAGTGGACTACGTGATCCCGGCCACGGGAGGTGGTCAATTCACAACCAGCGGCACAATCCCGAACGCGGCCCGGATCGGATCCGACGGGCTTTATGCGGTGCGGATCAATTTCAGCGACGACGCCGTAGCCCGCAAGCTGTCCCTGGGGTCAGGCGGATCGGCGGTGATCTACACGCAGAAGGGCAAGGCCACGCACGTCATTTCGAAGGTCGCGATCCGGATGAAGAAGTGGCTGTTGTACGTCGTGCCTTCAGTGGAAAAGCCGCCATCGTAGCCTGCAACCGACAATGAATGGGTGTACACGAGTTAGGCTCAATGCGGGGGGAAGAAAGCCTTGGAGGCGTTGTGCCAAGTAACATTTGGGCGGCAGCGCGATATCGGCGCCGGTCTTGGTTTGTCAATTCAATGGTTGCTTGTGGCCGCACTTCTCCTGCCAACCGTGGCATGTACGATCGGTCCGAATTTTACAACGCCTGTCGCTCCGCTTGCCGAAAAGTTTCGCGGCGTTGACAATCGCTGGGTTAAGTCCGGCCCCCTTGAGTACGTACACTGGTGGGAAGGGTTTCGCGACCCGACCCTCAACAAGCTGATCCAGATTGCGTACAACCAAAACCTGACGCTGGAGAGCGCAGGGACGCGGGTGTTGCAGGCACGTGCGGCGCTGGGAATAGCTATCGGCATAACCTATCCGCAGGTGCAGCAAGGAGTGGGCTCGGTCATCTACAATCGAACCAGCGCGGCGACGCCGCTGGCCGGTCCGAATGCGACGCCTGCATATTTCTGGACCGATGCTCTTGCTGCGCAGGCAGCTTGGGAGCTGGACTTCTGGGGCAAGTTTCGCCGCGGTGTTGAATCCGCCGATGGCGTGTACCTGGCGTCGATCGCAACTTATGACGGCGTTCTGGTGTCGCTTCTCGCCGATGTTACCGCAACTTATATCGGTATCCGCACAACTGAGCAGTTGATCGGAATTGCACGGGCCAATGTCCGCAGGCAGGAACAGGCGCTTAGCATCGCAAAGGCAAAGTTCACGGGCGGCGGGACTTCGGAGCTTGACGTCTTCCAGGCGACAAACGTTCTCGAGCAGACACGTGCGGCAATTCCCCAATTGACGATACAATTGCAGCAGGGGCAAAATGCGCTCTGCGTCCTGCTTGGCGTTCCGCCACAGTCCCTCGGTATGATGCTTTCACGCTCGGTAGGGCGAATACCATCGCCACCTCGCACAGTCGTTGTTGGAATCCCTGCGGATTTGTTGCGCCACAGACCGGACGTCCGCGCTGCTGAACTCGCCGCGCTGGCGCAGAGTGCGCAGATTGGAATTGCCACGACGCAGCTCTATCCGGCCATCAGCATCACGGGCACGTTCGGCGGTTCGGCCAGTACTGCCAACGGCCATACCCTTGGCCAAGTCGTCAGTTGGAAGGGCGTGGCGTATGCTGCGGGCCCATCGTTTCAATGGAATCTCCTGAACTACGGGCAAATCACCAACAACGTTCGTTTGCAGGATGCCAAGCTTCAGCAATTGCTGATCGACTATCAGAACACCGTGTTGAGCGCGCAGCAGGAGGTGGACAACGGTCTTGCGACATATCTGCAATCACAGAATCAGGCCGCGTATCTGCGTCGCAGCGTTGACGCGGCAAATGGTGCCCTCAGAATCGCGCTTGAGCAGTATGAGCAGGGTGCGACGTCATTCACCACAGTACTGACCGCGGAACAGAATCTCTTTCAGGCGCAGAACAGCCTGGCCGGCGCAACGGCCAGCGTTCCGCTCGGCCTCACTGCGGTGTTTCGGGCCCTCGGCGGCGGGTGGCAGATACGGGAAGGCGGCAACTTCGTGAGCCCGGCAACGGTTGACCAGATGCGTGCGCGAACGGACTGGGGCAACTTGCTTTCGCCCGCGAATGCGCCGCAACCGACGGCGCCGGGCCTGCCAGGTTCTGAGGACATCGGGCCGACAATCCGGCCTCCGGAGTGGTGATTGCTGTAACCGAGTCTCGCATTGGTGACGTAGGGTCTGTTGGGATTCAGGATTCTCATTTGAGCTCGGCTGTGATTCAAGCTCGGGATGGACCGATTCGTTTTGAATGACGCCCAATGGGCGAAGATGGAACCGCTTTGTCTAGGCAAGCCGAGCG
>NZ_JARWCR020000024.1:0-107192 GCF_029846695.2 Bradyrhizobium nivariense
CGCTCGGCTTGCCTAGACAAAGCGGTTCCATCTTCGCCCATTGGGCGTCATTCAAAACGAATCGGTCCATCCCGAGCTTGAATCACAGCCGAGCTCAAATGAGAATCCTGAATCCCAACAGACCCTAAGGCGCTTGCCGGATTTTTGTGTCTGAATGTTGCTATCCATTCGGCAGTAATATCGAGCAATCTGAACGGCTCCTTGCCGAAGGCTCCGCGCCAGCTCCTGGAGACAACGTCTCCCGAGCCCACCAAAAGCACGGAAAGCCACCATGACCTCGATTTCGGCGCTCTCCTCCCACCATCACCACGCATCGCCGTTGCAGCGACTGCAAGATGAACTGCAAACGGAAGTCAGTTCCGGTGCGATCAGTTCGTCCGATCAGTCGACGCTGGCGTCCGCGCTCAGCGACATCGACTCCGCCTTGCAGCCAGCCGGGGCGAGCGATCACTCCAGCGGTAGCAAATCATCGCCCGAGGCTTTCAAGTCGAAGATCGACGATCTCATCCAGCAGGAAGTTTCGGCCGGCAAGCTGACCGACCAGCAGGCCACCGAGCTGCAAGGTGTCTTCAAGGCTGCGTTCTCTCAGGGACCAGGCGGGGCAGGTGGACCGGAGGGAGCAGGTGGACCGCCGCCGCCCGACGGGCCTCCTCCCGCCAACGGCACGGATAGTTCATCGAGCGGCAATTCGGCGACGGACCTGCTTGAACAATTTCTTCGGTCGCTGAAAAGCTCGCTCGCGGATTCGACCTACAGCGGGACCGGGTCAAGCGGTACGTCGAATCCAAGCGACTCTTCGCTCTCCGGCGTCCTCATCAACGAACGGATCTGATATCGGCGGCGCATCACACGCCTTTCGACCGGATCATGCTCAAACAAGAAAGCCGAGGCGCGGCGGCGATCCGCAGGTCGCGACTTAGCGGTGCCTGTGGCGGCGATGGCCGCCACCGCCGCCGACATTGGCGAGCCGCATCAATTGCGGGATCATCGCCATCATGTCGCCGCCGCCGGAGCCACCGAGCATGCCCATGATATCGCCGCCGCCCATGCCGGTCGGCATGGTGCCGCCTCCGCCCATCGGCGCGTAGCCGCCGTAATTGGGCGCACCGAAACCGCCGCCGAAATTACCGGCGTTGAGGCCGCCAAGCCCGCCGCCGCCATTCTCCATCATGCGGCTCATCATCGGGCCCATGGTCTGCATCATCATGGCGAAGCGGCGCTTGCCCATCTTGGCCTTCATCATCTCCAGCATCGGCGCCATCTGGGTCATCATGTCCTCGCTGCCGGCACCTCCGCCGCCGAGGAACTGCGCCTTTGCCGGCGCGCCCGAAATCGAAAACATCAGCAGCACGGCGGCCGCTTGGCAGATCACCTTGTCCGCACCTCTCATGGCCTGCTCCTCGCGTGCGTGGCGCCGCCGGGAGAGCGGAGCCAACCGGACGCACGCCGCCATGGTTACGGCGCACGAGGGCTGGGCACTGTGAGAAAGATCACGCAGCTGCGGGCATGATCCGGAAAAGTGTGCAGCGGTTTTCCGAAGGATCATGCTCAAATAATAAACTAGGCCGGAAACGCCTTGTGTATGGCGATCACGGCATCCCTGGTTTGCGCCTGGACGTAAGCTGCAAGCTCGTTCGGCAGCATGTCGATGATCCAGACGAGGCGACATCTCGCCTCGCCCTCGGCGATCACCTGCACCGAGGCGCTGTAATGCTTCAGACGCTCGTTGTTGATCGCGTAGACCAGTCGCTGCCGCGCATCGTCGCAATCGACCAGCACCTCGCGCGCCACGGAGCCATTGGCGAAGGTGACGATGCGCGCGTCGCCGTCGAGCTGACATGCAGTGACGAAGCGCGGCGCCAGCCGCCGATGCAGCGCGCCGAAATCGCGCACCGCGTCCCAGACGTCGTGCGCCGAGGCGGGGAGGGGAATGTCGTTGTGGATGATGGTTGAATCCTGGTTGAGTCCTTTGATGCAGAGAGGCGAGCGATAGCGCCGTCATCTCAGCTGTCATCGCCCGACTTGATCGGGCGATCCAGTATTCCAGAGGCCGCTGTGATTGAATCGAGAAGCCGCGGCGTACTGGATGCCCCGGTCAAGCCGGGGCATGACAACGCGTGTGTGGTGAGGGCTGCCGCGCTCAGCTGCAAACCGCCTCGACATTGTTGCCATCGGGATCGATCAAAAATGCCGCGTAGTAAGTCGGGCTGTAATCCTTGCGCGGCCCGGCGCCGCCATTGTCGCGGCCGCCGCTCTTGAGGCCCTCGCCGTGGAACGCTTTGACCGCGTCATGATTCCCGGCGCGAAACGCGATATGCGCGCCGTCGGCCTTCCGTCCCTTGTTCAGGTGCAGCCACAGCGCCGGCTCGCCCTTCGGCCCGAAGCCGGCATAACCATCGCCGCTCGAGCACAGGACATAACCGAGCGGCGCCAGCACCGCGGTGTAGAAGCGCGTAGCGGCGTCGAGGTCGGCAACGCGCAGCCCGATATGATCGTACATGGTCGTCTCCATTTCCAAAGCGCGCCGTAACTGGCGCGCGCCGGAGACGACCCTAGTCAGCTGAGGGCGAGCTGCTCTTGGAGAATCTTGCGCTTCCCCTTCGAGGCCTGCCGGAACTTGGTCGGCGACACACCGGCGGCGCGGTGGAAGGTGCGGACGAAGTTGGAGAGGTCGCCGAAGCCGACGTCATAGGCGATGTCGGTGACCGCGATGTCGTCGTCGGTGAGCAGCCGCGCCGCGTGCCGCAGCCGTGAGCGCACCAGATATTGATGCGGGGTGACGCCGAGCACGGCCGAGAACAGCCGCAGGAAGTGGAACGGGCTGAGGCCCGCCTGCCGCGCCGCCTGTTCGAGGTCGACCTCGGCATGCGAATTGGCGTCGATCCACAGCGCGGCTTCCACGGCGCGGCGGCGATCGCGCGTGGTGGGCGTTGTCTGCTTGCGCGGCTTGCCCGAGACGACATCGACGAAACGGCCGGCGAGGATCTGTCCGACCTCGTCGAGACCGAGATCGCTGTTGCCACCTGCCGCCGTCTGGGCGAGCTCGCCCAGCACCATCAGCTCGGGCAGCGGCGGCGTCGCGCCGACCTGCCAGATGTCGCGCCGGCCGCCGAGGGCGTCGACCAGATCCTCGCTGAGGAAAAAGGACAGGCAGACGTCGCCAGAGACATGCTCATGCGTGCAGGTGTATTCCTCGCCCGGTGCGCCGACCAGCATCGAGCCCGCCACCAGCTCGAAGAAGCCGGCGCGGCAATGGCAGCCAAAGCTGCCCGCGCGGACATAGGCGATGGAATGGCCGGTGCGGCACTCCGCAAACGGCGTATCATCCGGCCCCGCATCGCAGCGAAACTCGGAGACCGTCATCGAGGGGGTCGTCAGCAGTGTCGTTGCATCCATCCCGCCTATCTAGGCATGATCCGGAAAAGTGTTAGCGGTTTTCCGACAGGATCATGCCCAAAAAACAAAGCTAAGGTGCGATCAAGATCGCGCCTTAGGTGGGCGCGCGGGGCGGGGCAACTGGCAGCAGCACGTCGAACAGCGTCTTGCTGGCGATCGGATGGGCGCCCTCCAGCGACAGCAGCCGCCGCTTGGAGATCACCCCGGCATAAGGCGAGAGCCGGTCGGTGTAATTGCCGGCCTCCAGCACCCGGTGGCAGGGCACGATCAGCATGTAGGGATTTTTTACGATCGCCTGCGCCACCGAATGCGCAGCGCCGGAGGCGCCCAGCGCCTTGGCGATCTCGTGATAGGTGCGCGTCTCCCCGCGCGGGATCGTGCAGGCGAACTCGTAGACGCGCCGGTTGAAGCCGGGCACCGCGCCTGCGTCCAGGCTGACCTCGGAAAAATCAGGATCGCTGCCTTGCAGCAAGCCCACGATGCCCTCGATCGCGAACTCGGCGTTCTCGGATGGCCGCTCCTCGCGCGCCTCGGGATGGACCTGGAAAATCCGGCGGCGGGTGTCGATCTCCCGCGCCTCCGGCAATTGCACGGCGACGATTCCGGTGCTGCTCCAGATGATGCCGCAGCGGCCTATGGTCGTGTCGAATATCGTGTAGCTACGCCCCACCATACACACGCCCCCACGCAATGTACGCTCTCCCCAGACCGGCGACCATAACACCGCCACAATCCGGCGCACCTGGAATCTTACCGAGACGTTAACAACCGTCCGGCCGGTCGCGCCAAAGCGCTTGGCGCGAGGCGCCGTCTCGGCTAATCAGGAGCGCGCAGGCTGCGCATCCGCGGGCGTAGTTCAATGGCAGAACGGCAGCTTCCCAAGCTGCATACGAGGGTTCGATTCCCTTCGCCCGCTCCATCCTGCTTCGCGCCAGGGCGCTTCGCAGGACTTTGATATTTCGGCAGCGCGAAGCAGGATGCCCTTCGAAGCTTTAGCGAAGAAGGGCCGATGTTCTCCGCCGTGCGCCAGACGAAGATTCCAATATATTAGCTCTTCGCTACCGGCACCCGCTGCTCTCTCGGCTAAGCTCCTCTTGCCTGGTGGCTTGCGGTCCTTGCGCCGGGCCATGTTCGGATGAAAGCCAGGACCTACAAAATGGACCAGCAGAAACTCGATCGCGCGATCGGTCGCCGCCTGAAGACGCTGCGGACGCAGGCCGGCATGACGCTGAATGAACTGGCGGCGAGGTCCGGCGTCAGCCGGGCCATGATCGGGCGGGTGGAGCGGGCGCAGAGCAGTGCGACGGCTGCGCTGCTGGGAAAGCTTTGCGCCGCACTCGACGTGTCGCTCAGCGATGTCGTCGCGCTGGCCGAGAAGCCGCCGGAGCGGCTGGTGCGGCTCGCCGACCAGCCGCATTGGCGCGATCCCGACAGTGGCTATCGCCGCCGGCACGCTTCGCCGACGGATGCGGCGAGCGGCCTCGAGATCATCGTCGTCGACCTGCCGGCCGGTGCGCGGGTGCCGTACAGCCCGTGGGGGCGCAACGCCTTCACCCAGCAGCTCCTGATGCTGGAGGGCGCGATCGCCGTGCACATCGACGCCAAGGCGGTTCGCCTTCGCGAGGGCGACTGTCTGGATTTCGACGTGATGCGCGCGGTGATCTTCGAGAACGAGACCAGACAGGACGCGCGCTACGTCATCATCACGCGCCGCGGCGCCTCCTACGGGAAAATGTGATGGTTCTGATGCGATATGAAATCCTGGCGAGAATCCTGGAGTGAACCTGGCGATGCAGATCCGCACCGGCGACACCTTTGATCCGCGCGTCATCGCGCTGCTCGATCATCACGTCACGGCCGCGCGGGCGCAGACCGCGCCGGGCAGCGCCCATGCGCTCGATCTCTCCGGGCTGCGCGCGGCGGAGATCGCGTTCTGGACCGGCTGGGACGGCGAGACGCTGGTCGCCGTCGGCGCGCTGAAATCGCTTTCGGCTGCGCATGGCGAGGTGAAGTCGATGCACACGCTCCAGACCACGCGGCGGCGCGGCTTTGGCGGCGTGATGCTCCGCCACATCATCACGGAAGCCCGCGCCCGCGACATGACGCGGCTCAGCCTCGAAACCGGCTCGTGGGATTATTTCAAGCCGGCGCACGCGCTCTACCGGGCGCATGGCTTCGTTCCGTGCGGTCCGCTCGAGGGCTATGTCGAGGATCGCAACAGCCTGTTCCTGACGCTCGACCTGACGGGCGGCTAAGAGGCCGTCCTACAACCCGGGCTCAAAAACAGCGGCGCACCCCTCAAAATGAGTTGCGTACCTCAAAACGCCTCTGCTAGCCTCGTGTCATGGCAGACACTCTCACCGCGGCCGCACTGACGCTGAAGGACATCGCCCGCCAGGCCGGCGTCAGCCTCGCGACGGTCGACCGCGTCCTGCACAATCGTCCGGGCGTGCGGCCGGATACGGTCCGGCGCGTCAGGGAGGCGATCGAGCGCAATTCGTTCCAGCCGCATGTGGCCGCCGCCGAGCTCGCCCGCGGCCGCGCCCGCCGTTTCGCCTTCGTGATGCCGTCGGGGCCGAACCCGTTCATGCAGCAGATCCAGGACTATCTCGGCGAGATGTCGGCCTGGCTGTCGGCCCGCCGGCTCGGCGTCGAGACGGTCGCAACCGACGTGTTCGATCCGTCCGTGCTCGCCGCTTCGCTGGAGGGGCTCTCTGACGATTACGACGGCATCGCCGTGGTGGCGCTGGACCATCCCGGCGTCCGCGCCGCCATCGACGATCTCGTCGATGCCGGCGCCAAGGTCGTGACGCTGGTCTCGGATGTGCCGTCGTCGCGGCGGCACCATTATGTCGGCATCGACAACATTGCTGCGGGGCGCGCTGCCGGCGCGCTGGTCGGGCGGCTGGTCGGACAACAGTCCGGCAAGGTCGCGATCGTCGCGGGCTCGCAGGGCCTGCGCGACCATGCCGAGCGGATTTTTGGCTTCAACCAGGTGATGGCGTCGGAATTCCCCGGCCTCAGCGTGCTGCCGGTGCTGGAAGGTCGCGACGAGGACGGCCGTTCAGAACAGGTATTGGCGCAGCTGCTGGGCAGGCATGCGGACATTGTCGGCCTCTATAACGTCGGCGCCGGCACGCAAGGCGTGGCCAGGGCGCTGAGCGATGCCGGCCGCGACAGGCAGGTGGTGTTCGTCGGACACGACGTCACCGCGCTGACGCGCCGACTGCTGTTGCAGGGCGTGATGGATGCCGCGATCTCGCAGAACCCCGGACACGAAGCGCGCGCAGCCGTGCGCGTGCTGCTCGCGCTCGCCCGTGGCGAGCCGATCTTGCGCGAACAGGAGAAGATCAGGATCGACATCGTGATGCGGGACAATCTGCCTTAGCGGCAGGTGGATTTCAAAATGACCCGTTGCGGCCCAAGGCGACTTTGAGCTCGCGCACCGCAACAGGCGAAAGGGAGGATGGCGTGTATCTCGGAATCGACATCGGCACATCAGGTGTGAAAGCGGTGCTCGTGAGCGAAACCGGCGCGGTTGTCGCGACGGCGGCGCGCGAGCTTGCGCTGTCGCATCCTGCGCCGCTGTGGTCCGAGCAGGATCCGGATGCGTGGGTCGATGCGGCGGTCGGCGCGGTCGACGATCTTGCCACCCGCCATCCGCGCGAGGTCGCGCAGGTGCGCGGCATCGGGCTATCCGGCCAGATGCACGGCGCGACGCTGCTGGATGAGGACGGACGGCCGCTGCGTCCCGCGATCCTCTGGAACGATGGCCGCTCGCACGCCGAATGCGGCGCGCTGGAGCGGCGCTGCCCATCGCTGCACACGATCGCCGGCAATCTGGCAATGCCCGGCTTCACCGCGCCAAAGCTGCTCTGGGTCGCCAGGCACGAGCCAAAAATCTTCGCGCGCGTCGCAAAGGTGCTGCTGCCCAAGGCCTATGTGCGCTATCGCCTGACCGGCGAGATGATCGAGGACATGTCGGACGCGGCCGGCACGCTGTGGCTCGACGTCGGTCTGCGCCGCTGGTCGGCCCTGCTGCTGCATGCCACCGGGCTCGATCTGCACCACATGCCGCGCCTGGTCGAAGGCAGCGAGGTCAGCGCGGTGCTTGCGCCGGACTACGCGCAACGCTGGGGCATGGGGCGGGATGTCGTGATCGCCGGGGGGGCCGGCGACAACGCCGCGAGCGCGATCGGGCTCGGCGCCATCGCGCCGGGCGATGCGTTTCTGTCTCTGGGAACCTCAGGTGTGGTGTTCCGCGTCACCGATCGGTTCGCACCGGCGCCGGCCTCGGCCGTGCACGCGTTCTGCCATGCGCTGCCCGGCCGCTGGCACCAGATGGGCGTGATGCTGTCGGCGGCGGCGTCGCTGGCCTGGCTTGCCGGCGTGATGGAGACGCCCGCCGCCGCGCTGCTGGCGCCGCTCGGCGAGCGCGTCGATGGACCAAGCCCGGTCAAGTTCCTGCCTTATCTCGACGGCGAGCGCACGCCGCACAACGATGCCGCCGCCAGCGGCGCCTTCGTCGGCCTGCGCGGTGCGACCGGGCGCGGACAGATCGTTCAGGCCGTGCTCGAAGGCGTTGCCTTCGCCGCGCGCGACAATCTGGCGGCGCTGAGCGCGGCGAGCGGGCCGCTTCCCGAGGTCGATCTCGTCGGCGGCGGCTCGCGCTCGCCGCTGTGGGCGCAGATCTGCGCCGATGTGCTCGGCGTGCCCGTCCACCGCGTCGAGGAAGGCGAGGTCGGGGCGGCGCTCGGTGCCTCCAGGCTCGGCCGTCTCGCCGCCACCGGCGAAGACGCGGCTGCGGTTTGCACCCGTCCGCGGCGGCTCGCGAGCTTTACGCCTCGCGCATCCGTCAGTGCAGCCTATGACGAGGCCTATCGCCGCTGGCGCGAGCTTTATCCTGCGTTGAAGGAGTGTGCTTAAGTGAATGCGTCAGCGAAATTCTTCGATGCAAGCGTACCCGTCGCCTTCGCCGGCGGGAATGCGGGAAACACGCCCGCCTTTCGCTGGTACGACAAGGACCGCCTCGTCCATGGCCGCAGGCTCGAGGATCATCTGCGCTTCGCGGTCTGCTACTGGCATTCCTTGTGCTGGCCGGGCGGCGATCCCTTTGGCGGCGAGACGTTCCTGCGGCCCTGGCACCACGGCACCGATGCGATGGCGCAGGCGCGCGCCAAGGCCGATATCGCCTTCGAGCTGTTCCGCCTGCTCGACGTGCCCTTCTTCACCTTCCACGACGTCGATGCGGCGCCGGAAGGCGCTTCGCTCAGCGAATCCGTCGCCAACCTCAACGCGATCGCCGATCTGTTCGAAGCGAAGATGGCCTCAAGCAAAGTGCGCCTGCTCTGGGGCACCGCCAATTTGTTCACGCATCGCCGCTACATGGCGGGCGCGGCCACCAACCCGGACCCTGAAATCTTCACTTATGCCGCCGGCCAGGTCCGCGCCGCGCTGGAGGTGACGCACCGTCTCGGCGGCCAGAACTATGTGCTGTGGGGCGGGCGCGAGGGCTATGAGACGCTGCTCAACACCGATCTCAAGCGCGAGCTCGACCAGCTCGGCCGCTTCGTCTCGCTCGTCGTCGAGCACAAGCACAAGATCGGCTTCAAGGGGCCGATCCTGATCGAGCCGAAGCCGAAGGAGCCGACCAAGCATCAATACGATTTCGACGTCGCCACCTGCTACGGCTTCCTCGCGCGCTACGACCTGCTGAAGGACGTCAAGCTCAACATCGAGCAGAACCACGCGATCCTCGCCGGCCACTCCTTCCATCACGAGGTCGCGCTCGCCGAGGCGCTGGGTGTCTTCGGCTCGCTCGACATCAACCGCGGCGACGATCTGCTCGGCTGGGACACCGACCAGTTCGCGATGAACGTGCCGGAGCTCGCTGTGGTGTTCCACGAGATCCTGAACCGCGGCGGCTTCACCTCGGGCGGGCTGAATTTCGACGCCAAGATCCGCCGCCAGTCGATCGACCCCGATGATTTGATCCATGCCCATGTCGGCTCGATGGACGCCTGCGCGCGGGCGTTTCTCGCCGCCGCGGACATGGTCGATACCGGCGTCCTCAATTCGCCGCTTGCGGAGCGCTACGAGGGATGGGCCGGGCCCGAGGGCCGCGCCATTCTCGGCGGGCAGCGCTCGCTCGCCGAACTTGCCGACCGTGCGCTCGGCCCGGGCTTTGACCCGCAGCCGCGCTCGGGCCGGCAGGAATATCTGGAATCCCTGGTCAACCGTTACGTCTGAGGAAGGCCGCTGATGACAATTACTGAAGCGACACCGGTCCTCGAGCTGACCGGCATCGGCAAGGAGTTCGGCGCGATCCGCGCGCTGCACGACGTCGATCTGCAGGTGCTCCCGGGCGAGGTCGTCGGCCTGATGGGCGACAACGGCGCGGGCAAGTCGACGCTGGTCAAGATCATCGCCGGCAATTTCCGCCCCAGCCACGGCGAAATCCGCTTCGCCGGCAGCGCGGTTCATTTCAACCGGCCGATCGATGCCCGCGGCGTCGGCATCGAGGTGGTCTATCAGGACCTTGCGCTCGCCGACAATCTCACCGCAGCGGCCAATGTCTTCCTCGGCCGCGAGCTGAAACGCAGGTTCGGCCCGTTCGCGTTGCTCGACCACAAGGCGATGGCTGCGCGTGCGCTCGAGCTGTTCGGCGAGCTGCGCTCGGAAACGCGCCCCGACGATCTCGTCAAGCAGATGTCGGGCGGCCAGCGCCAGGCGGTTGCGATCGCGCGGACGCGGCTCTCCAACGCCAGGCTGGTGATGATGGACGAGCCGACGGCCGCGATCTCGGTGCGCCAGGTCGAGCAGGTGCTCGGCCTGATCCACCGGCTGAAGGAGCAGGGCGTTGCCGTGATGCTGATCTCGCACCGCATGCCCGACGTGTTCGCGGTGTGCGATCGCGTCATCGTCATGCGCCGCGGCGAGAAGCGGGCCGACAAGCCGATCCACCAGACCTCGCCCGAGGAAGTTACCGCCCTGATTACCGGCGCGAAGGAGGCCGCGTGATGGCCATGCCCATGGAATCTCCGATCAGCTTCACCAATGTCGGCCGGATCAGATGGTGGCAGCGCGGCATCTTCGCCTCCCAGACCGGCTATGTCCTGCTCGCGCTGGCGGTGCTGCTGGTCGTCATGCATTTCGCCAGCCCGTATTTCTTCACCGAAGGCAACATCCAGAACGTGGCGAAGAATTTCTCCTTCATCGCCATTGCGACGCTCGGCGTCACCTTCGTGATCATCACCGGCGGCATCGATCTGTCGGTCGGCTCGATGATGTGCTTCTCCGCCATGATCACCTCGATGGTGATAACCGAACTGTCGGCGCCCGGCTCGCCCGCAGGCTCCCTGTTCGTGCACATGGCGGCCGACGGCAAGACCGTGCTCGCCAATGTCCCCGGCCTGATCCTGCTGGTCTCGATCCTCGCGGGCCTCGGCGTCGCGCTGCTCGCCGGCCTCGTCAACGGCTTCTGTATCGCCGTGCTCGGCCTGTCGCCCTTCGTCACCACGCTCGGCATGCTCTCGATCGTGCGCGGGCTCGGCTATGTCGTCTCCAACGGCCGCGGCAGCTTTCCGGGCGGGCCGGATGCCGATTATTTCTATGCGCTCACCTCGGGCGACGTGCTCGGCGTGCCCGTGCCCTTCATTTATCTGGTGGCGCTCGCGCTGGCGATGGCCGTGGTGCTGCACCACAGCTCGTTCGGCCGCCACGTGTTCGCGCTCGGCGGCAACGAGAAGGCGGCCGAACTCACCGGCATCCCGGTCGTGCGGGTGAAAATCGAGGTCTATGTGACCTGCGCGCTCGCAGCAGGCCTCCAGGGCATCATCATCTCCGGCTGGCTCGGATCGGCGCCGGCCAACATGGCGACGTCCTACGAGCTCAACGTGATCGCTGCGGCCGTCATCGGCGGTGCCAATCTCGCCGGCGGCATCGGCGGACCACTCGGCGCCATCGTCGGCTGCGTGCTGCTCGAGGTGATCCGCAACGGCCTCGTGCTCGCCCAGGTCAGCTCCTACTGGCAGCAGACGCTGGTGGGCGTGATCATCATCCTGGCCGTGCTGGTCGACCGCATCCGCTCGCGGATGATCTGAAATGACGTAATTCCGGGAGAGCAACGAAAATGCCGCCTGTCCGCTTCCCGGACGATCTTAAGAGGATGGGCGCCAGAGAAGGGTGGAGGAGACGATGAGGAAATTTCTTCTTGCCGGCATCGCCGTCGCGATGATGGCAACGCCGGCGTTTGCCGCAAACTACCGTTTCGTGATCGTGCCCAAGGCGATGAACAATCCGTTCTTCGACTTCGCGCGCGACGGCTGCCTGAAGCGTGCCAAGGAGCTCGGCAATATCGAGTGCATCTACAAGGGGCCGGTCGAGCACGAGCCGGCGACGCAGGCCCAGATCATTCAGGACTTCGTCACCCAGAAGGTCGACGGCCTCGCGATCTCGGTCGCCGACGTCGCGGCCATGACCAAGACGATCGAGGCGGCGACCGCGGCCGGCATCCCCGTCATCACCTTCGATGCCGATGCACCCGGCTCCAAGCGGGTCGCCTATATCGGCACCAACAACAAGGAGTTCGGCCTCGCACTCGGCAAGCAGCTCGTGAAGATGCGCCCCGACGGCGGCAAATACGCCATGATCTCGGGCGGCCCGGGCGCCAAGAACCTGGCCGAGCGCGTCGACGGCGTCCGCGAGGCGCTGAAGGGCTCGAAATGGGCCGAGGTCGCGGGCTCGCCGACGTTCTGCAACGACGATCCCGCGCTCGCGGTCCAGCAGATGACCGATCTGCGCACGTCGACGCCCGACCTTGCCGCGATCGTTCCCATCGGCGGCTGGCCGATGTTCGCGCCCGAGGGCTTCAAGGCCTTTGCGTCGAGGTCCAAGAAGGACATCGATTCCGGCAAGTTCACGCTTGTCGTCGCCGATACGCTGAAGATGCAGCTCGAGCTGCTGCGTGACGGCTACGCCAATGCGCTGGTCGGCCAGCGTCCGTTCGAGATGGGCGAGAAGGCGATGGACACGCTGCTCGCCATCAAGAAGGGCGAGAAGGTGCCGGAGATCGTCTATACCGGCCTCGATCTCGTGACCAAGGACAACGTTGCGCAGATGTTGAAGTAGGAGCGTCACCAGCCCCGCGCTCCTGCGTGCCTCTCCCGCTTGCGGTTTCCGCAAGCGGGAGAGATGATTTGGCTGTTGGAAGCGAGACTTCCGGAAGCAAGGCTTTCGGAGAAAAGGCTTTCGGAAAAGGCCTGTTGGAAGGCAATGGAAATGAAAAGGTCGCGGCTCGGCTCTCTCGACGTCACCTCACTCGGCCTCGGTTCCGCCCCGCTCGGCGGATTGTTCACTCCCGTCAGCGATGCCGATGCGGAAGCGACGGTCGCCCGCGCCTGGTCGCTCGGAATCCGCTTCTTCGACACCGCGCCGCTCTACGGCTTTGGCCTCGCGGAACGGCGGCTTGGCGCATTCCTGCGGCAACAGCCGCGTGACTCCTACGCCATCTCGACCAAGGTCGGCCGCCTGCTGCGCGCGCCCGATGGCGCTGTCGCTGAGGACGAGCACTACAAGGGCGCGCCGCGCGAGCGGCCGGTGTTCGACTTCTCCTATGACGGCGTGATGCGTTCGGTGGAGGAGAGCCTGGCGCGCCTCGGGCTCGACCGCGTCGATGTCCTGCTCGTGCATGATCCCGACGATCATTATGATGACGCTGTGGCCGGCGCCTTCCGCGCGCTCCAGCGTCTGCGCACCGAGGGCACGGTCAAGGCAATCGGCGCCGGCATGAATCAGTCGGAGATGCCGGTGCGTTTTGCAGAGGCCGTTCCGGTCGACTGCTTCCTGCTCGCCGGCCGCTACACGCTGCTCGACCAGGGCGCGCTGGATGCGCTGTTCCCAGCCTGCGCCGCGAAGCACATCGGCATCCTGCTCGGGGGCATCTACAACAGCGGCATTCTGGCCAATCCGCACACGGGCGCGAAATTCAACTATCAGGACGCCGATGCGGCGCTCGTCGCCCGTGCGCTCGCGCTCGACGAGCTCTGCCGCAAGCACGGCACGGAGCTGAAAGCCGCTGCGCTCCAGTTCTGCATGGCCCATCCGGCCGTCACGGTCGCCGTGATGGGCGCGCGCAACGCCGCGGAAGTTGCCGACAACATCGCGATGTCGGAGATGGCGGTGCCGGCGGCGTTCTGGCAGGAACTTCGTGCGCGAAAACTCGTCGATATCCGGGCGCCATTGCCGGGCGGAGCGTAAGGCATGATCATCGACGGACATCAGCATTTTTGGGATCCCGCGCGCGCCGACTATCCCTGGATGGACGCGCCCGAGCTCACGCCGATCCGGCGCGCCTTCGGGCCGGCCGATCTCGCGCCGCTCTTGAGAGCGAACGGTATCGACGCGAGCATCGTGGTGCAATGCCGCTCGGCGCTGGAGGAGACCGAGGAATTCTTGCGGATCGCGCATGCGACGCCCTCGGTGATCGGCGTCGTCGGCTGGGCAGATCTGACCGACGCTGTGCTTGGCGAAACGCTGGCCCGGCTGCGCGCTTTGTCCGGTGGCGACAAGCTGGTCGGCATCCGCCACCAGGTCCATGACGAGGCCGATCCCGACTGGCTGCTGCGCGAGGATGTTCAGCGCGGCCTCACGGCCGTGTTCGCGCACGATCTCGCCTACGATTTTCTCGTCCGCACCCGCGAGCTGCCGGCGGCGATCGCAACCGCACAGGCCTTCCCGCAGGCGCGCTTCGTGCTCGACCACGCGGCCAAGCCGCCGATCGCCGACGGCGGAAGCAACGAATGGTCCGATCGCATCGCGGCACTCGCGGCGTGCGGCAATGTCTGGTGCAAGGTCTCGGGGCTGGCGACGGAAGCGGTGTGGAGCGACTGGAATGCGGAGCGGCTGTTCCCGTTCGTCGCGCACGCCGCGAAATGCTTTGGCGAGGATCGCCTGATCTTCGGCTCGGACTGGCCGGTGTGCCTGCTTGCGGGCAGCTACGGCGAGATCAAGGGAGCGCTGGATGCGTGCCTGATGAAGCTCGGTCCGCAGGTGCGGGAGAAGGCGTTCGGCGTGAATGCGAAGGCTGCGTATCGGTTGGCGATCGTCTGAGCCGCGAACGCGTTGCCCTTCTCCCCTTGTGGGACAATGAGGTTCTACCTAACCAACTGAGATCACGGCGGAAATGTGAGCTTGCGTCCGTCCAGCGTCCCTTGCATGCGGTTCCCGGCGGCAACCCTCATTGCCGGTTTCATGACCACGTCGAACGATGGGCGAGTGCGTCCAACTCTGCGGCTTTTGGCACTCGGCCGATCTCGACACATCGCGCTAGCAGCCTCACTAGAATACGGCTTGCCTGCTGGTAGCCGTCTTGGAGCATTGGTTCGTTGACCGCTCCTCCATGAACGGCTTTGGACCGGACTCCGTAGGCCTTCTTTACCTCTGCAAACCAATTCGCCTTTTCCTCGTGGTCGCCTTCGATCATCAGGGCGGCGTAAAGCGCAATTCTCCGCGTGAGTTCGCCATCAACCGACAGAAGTCCCTCGATCCCAGACCACAACAGCATGATCCGCATATCGGCGTCGAAGAGGTAGTGCGAATTCCCGTAACAGCGCATCGCCTGACTGAACGCGGGCACTCCTATCAGGCTTTCGAAAGCCTTCTTATTGTCGCGTGCCCACACCAAACGTTCCGCACTGATCTTCTTCGCGTCGGCTAAACGCCGCATCAAGATGTTGCGATTTGCTGCAGCGAAGGTGGGGCGAGTACCGGGCGTCACGGAAAAGATCGAGCAGACTGGTGACTGAGCGGCTAGCGAGAACAGGTGAAAATTCCAGAGAGCGTTCCATCCTTTTGCTGCCAGCGCTTTGCCCGATTGCTCGCTTTCGATCCTGAGGGAGAAGTCCGCCAGCTCACGCCCGGTGATAACAGCAGAGTAGTCGGCGAAATGCGCGCAGCCATCCGCCGCGTCTTGCATCTCGAAACTGTGCATTATCGGTTCAACGAACACCCCTGACGCCAGTTCGAAAGTACAATCGACGCTAATGCCGTGTCCAGCGATGAACAGAGAATGTGCTTCATCGCTCGTCACAACGCTGACCATTGCCACCCCTCAACCGTTACTGCTTCCAGTGCCTCGATACCAAACCGTCGAGAACGTCGCGTCCCAACACGATCTTGCGCTGCCATTCATCGCCCCGGTCGAAGGTAAGCAGTCCCTCGGAAGGTTGTTGGCCGATCAAATGGGGATAGCTGTACCGAGAGAAATACCACGTCGTCGCAGCAGCGTAAAAGACGGTTCTGTGCGACCACTCGGACGCCATACCCCAAATACCAATGGCCAGTTTCTCTTCGGCTTCGCCCAGCGGCTGCGTCCTGCTAGTCAGGACGGATGCCGTGTAAGAGAGGTGCGACGATTGCGACAGCACTTCGTATTCTTCACGACGCCACGAGGTCATCGAGTCAATCTCCGCCGGAGACAATCCCGACTTCCTTTCGATTTCGATGATCTTTTTGTGAAGGTTCTTGGGCGACGCTATCGAATGCCAAAAGGTTTTGACTTGGTCGTCGGTCTCGGAAGTCACAAAAGCGTCGGCCATCTTTGGATCGTCGAGCACGGCCAAGCACAGCAAAAGTGCTTCCGTATAACTGCGCGATAGCGCGCGAGCAGGCGTGTCGAACCCGGATATACACAACAGCCGGATAGAAAGACCAAAAGAAACGGCGGAGCCAACGAGTGCCCAAGTCGCCCGGTATCGGCTGTGGCCAGACTCGTCTTTTAGACCGTTTGTTAGTGCGACATGCACATAGGAAAGCCATTCGATACCTAGTTCAAGGATGGCTAGCCACGGCTGCAGATCAACAACAGCCTTCGTTCGGGCTTGCTCTTCCTCATCCACGAGAAATTCGGTGAACGTCCCTCGTTCGTCCTGACTCAGTTGGATGTCCCTGTAGGCTGCTGCCCAAGCTCCCTCGATTTCTTCGTATATTGTGAACATGAGGCGGTCCAGAGGGTGCAAAACATGGCACAACTCAAAATAAGCGGCCAAGCAAGGTGGCGCGGATAGGACCTGAGTGCAAGGGAGCGCGGTAGATGCCCTCTCCCACAAGGGGAGAGGGCGCAGCAACGAGCAGCGTGTCCTCACGCGCCCGCGGGCACCTGGTCCAGAAATCCCGTGATGCTCCTGATGCGGCCGTCCTTCAGCACGGCAAAATCTGTCCCCTTGATCGGGCTGTCGACGCCGTCGGGGCCGAGGCCCCAGCTGAAGCGGACATGGTCGCCGTAGCCGTTGGGCTCGCCGATCAGCTTGAACTTGAAGTCCGGAAAGCGCTGCTGCACGCCTGCGATCAGGGCGTCGACGCCGTCATGGCCGTCGCCCTTCATCAGGGGATCGACATAGCTCGCATCCGCCGTCCAGTTCTCGCTGAGCAGTTCGCGACGGCGGCTGGCGGCGCGCTCGTTCCAGAGATCGATGTAGCGGCGGGCGATGGCGATGGGGTCGGTCATGGTCTTCTCCTTCGATGGCGCCGTGTTGTTCGGCCGACCCTGACTATCGAAGGTTCACGCGCGCTGATCGATTACCTCGGAGGTCATCAGCGCGCGTGAATTTTCCGGAGTTACTTCGCCGCGGTGACCATGATCTCGACGGTGTATTGCGCCGCCGCGAGCTTGGCTTCGACGGTGGCGCGCGCCGGGGTGTTGCCGGGCGAGACCCAGGCGTCCCACACCGCGTTCATCTCGCCAAACGTCTTCATGTCGGTGATGTAGATCGTGGCCGACAGCAGCTTCGACTTGTCGGTGCCGGCCTTGGCGAGATGGCCGTCGATGGTCGCCAGGATGGCCTGGGTCTGCTTCGTCACGCTTTCGCCGGCCGCATTGTTGGCGACGACACCGGCGAGATAGACGGTGTTGCCGTGCACGACGACCTGGCTCATGCGCGGGCCGGTTTCAAGACGCTGAATGCTCATTGGGGTGTCTCCTTTGAATGGCGGCCCTGTCTAGCGCAGCGCCTTGCGCTATGCCACCCCGGGCGCGCATGCGTTGCCGGGCACGCATGCGTTGCCCGCGGCGCATGCGTCGCCGGCAATGCATGCGCCGCGCTTAAGGAAACCGGCTGAAGAATGTCCAGATCGTCTCGGCGCCGTCGATGTCGCCGTTCTGCCCCCCGAGCAAGCCGGCTGCGACCTTGGGGAAGCGGGCATCCGGAGAAAATCCGGGCATGCGGTGACCGCCTTGATTGATGCGATAAAGCACGACGTCGTGCCCGCTGGGGCAGCGCGAGGAGATCCGCGTGACCGTGGACTGGTCTGCGGGCGCCCTGTCGGGCAGATCGGTCATGTCGGCGTTATCGGTCTCGCAGCCGTTGAGCTTGCGCCAGAACGCCAGCGTCTCGTCGGTGGACCAGAACCCGTCCGCGGCATAATAGCTCGATCCGCGGCCGCCCTCGTAGGGGACCAGCGGGTCGGCCGTGCCGTTCATCAGCAGCATCGGCAGCGGCCGCGACGGATGGCAGGTGACTGCGGCCTCATCAGTGAGATTCATGATCACGCTCGCGCCGGCAGCAAACAGATCGGCGCGGGCACAGACGAGCGTCATCACCATGGCGCCGCCATTGGAGATGCCGGTGACATAGACGCGGTGAGGGTCCGCGGTGCCGTTCGCAACCAGCTTCTCGACGAGCTTTGCGATGAAGGCGACGTCGTCGGTGCCCGCGGGCGGACCACGGAGCGCGGGCCCTGCCTTGGTCCTCGCGTCGGCCCATGCGTGGTTGAGGCCATCGGGAAAGACCACGGCAAACCCTTCGCGCTTTGCGACCTGCGGCCACGCCGTTCGCGTCATCATGTCGGCGCCGCGCTGGGTGTTGCCGTGCAGCACGACCACGAGCGGCACAAGCCGCTTCGCCGGCAGTTGCACAGTGTAGGATCGCTTCACGCCGTCGATGTCGATCGTATCGGCGGACGCAGCCGAGGCGGCGGCCGATGCCGCAACAAACGCCGCGATGCGCATCCACCGCCGCATGATCTAGCCGACCGCCTTCGCCGCGGCGCGGCCCGCATTGCGGCCCGAGAACAGGCAGCCGCCGAGGAACGTGCCTTCCAGCGAACGATAGCCGTGCACGCCGCCGCCGCCGAAGCCGGCGGCTTCGCCCGCTGAATAGAGGCCCGGAATGACGCTGCCCTCCTCGCCGAACACGCGCGAAGAGAGGTCGGTCTCGAAGCCGCCCAGCGTCTTGCGGGTGAGGATGTTGAGCTTGACCGCGATCAGCGGTCCTTGCGCGGGATCGAGGATGCGGTGCGGCGATGCGGTGCGGATCAGTCTGTCGCCGATATAGCGCCGCGCATTGTGGATGTTCATCACCTGCGCATCCTTGACGTAAGGGTTGGCGATCTCGCGGTCGCGCGCCTCGATCTGCATCTTGATGTGCTCGAGCTTGAGCAGCTCGCTGCCGGTGAGCTTGTTCATGGCCGCAACGAGATCCTCGATCTTGTCGCGCACGATGAAGTCGACACCATGGCTTTTGAACGCTTCCACCGGCGCCGGCGCGCCCTTGTTGGTGGCGCGGCGCAAGGTCATCCGCCAGCTCTTGCCTGTGAGGTCGGGGTTCTGCTCCGATCCCGATAGCGCAAACTCCTTCTTGATGATGCTCTGGGTCAGGATGAACCAGGAATAATCGTAGCCGGTGGACATGATGTATTGGAGCTGGCCGAGCGTGTCGGAGCCGGGAAAGAGCGGCGCCGGCAATCGCGTGCCCGTGGCATCGAACCACATCGAGGAGGGGCCGGGCAGGATGCGGATGCCATGGCGCGGCCAGATTGGATTCCAGTTCTGGATGCCTTCGACATAATGCCACATGCGGTCGCGGTTGATCAGCCGCGCGCCTGATTTCTCGGTGATGCCGATCATGCGGCCGTCGACATGCTCGGGCACGCCGGAGATCATGAATTTCGGCGGCGCACCGAGCCGCTTCGGCCAGTTCTGCCGCACCAGCTCGTGATTGCCGCCGATGCCGCCAGAGGCGACGATCACGGCCTGCGCCTTCAACGCAAACTCGCCGACGACGTTGCGCGACGAGCTCTTGCCGCGCTCGACATTGTCGGGGGCGAGAATCGCGCCGCTGACGCCACCCACCGTGCCGTTGGTGATGGAGAGCGCATCGACGCGGTGGCGGAACCTGAAGCTCAGCCGGCCGCTTCCGACGGCCTCGCGCGCACGGCGCTCGAACGGCTCGACGATGCCGGGCCCGGTGCCCCAGGTGACATGAAAGCGCGGCACCGAATTGCCGTGGCCCATCGCGTCATAGCCGCCGCGCTCGGCCCATCCGACCACGGGGAAGATGCGATGGCCCATCGCGCGCAGCCAGTCGCGCTTCTCGCCGGCGGCGAATGCCACATAGGCCTCGGCCCATTGGCGCGGCCAGAAATCCTCGTCGCGGTCGAAGCCGGCGGTGCCGAGCCAGTCCTGCATCGCAAGCTCGAAGGAGTCCTTGATGCCGAGCCGACGCTGCTCCGGCGAATCCACCAGGAACAATCCGCCGAACGACCAGAACGCCTGGCCGCCCAGCGACTGCTCGCCCTCCTGGTCGACCACGATCACGCGCTTGCCCGCATCCGCGATCTCGGTTGCAGCCACCAGTCCCGATAGTCCTGCACCGACGACGATGACGTCTGTCTCTTCGGCCATGTGTTTCCCCCTCCACAGGTTCCCCCCTGTAGTTACCCGGATTGAAGCCAGCGGTTGCAACTGAGATCAAGGGCCTGGCGCGTAAGAGTTCGTTAACTTGTTCCACTTTGGGATCGAAGCGGGCCTGAGTGCAGCGCGGACGCAACACTGGATTTGAATTTGTTTTGAGCGAGCCGGCATGCCTAGACAAAGCCGCGGTTACGACAGACCCTAACGGGGCATCACCACCTGACACGCAGATTCGAATTCGACTGGGGCGGGGGCCAATGAAGTTTCTGACGGGGTTGCTTGCGGCGGTTCTCCTGATCGCGAGCATGGGGGCTTCTCAGGCGGTGGTCCGGATCGCGGATGACCGCGGCGGCCGGATCGGAACCTACGTCGACAGATACCAGGATCTGCGACAATCGGGCGATACCGTCATCATCGACGGTCTCTGCGCCTCTGCCTGCACCATCGTCCTCGGCGCCATCCCGCATGACCGCATCTGTGTGACTTCGCACGCGACGCTGGGCTTCCACGCTGCCTGGGATTTCGGCACCAACGGCCGCGCGGTCACCAATTCCGAAGCGACTCAGATGCTCTACGCGATGTATCCGTCGCAGGTGAAACGCTGGATCAACCAGCGCGGCGGCCTCACTCCGCATATGCTGTTCCTGAAGGGCAGGCAGCTCCAGGCCATGTACAAGCCCTGTTACCTCGACGCGCAGGCCTCGGCCAACAAGCCGTCGCGCGTGCCACTCCCGCAAGCGGACCAGCTCGAATCCGCCCGGGGCCAGCTCCTGCACTGACATCCTCGGCCTGACGGGATTGTTTGCCAGCCAGCGGCGCCTTGCCCGCAGGCGGGTCAAAGCTTATCTGAACGCTCGGGAACCCCGGCCTTCGCCCCGATCGTGTCATGGCTCAACCACTGCACTCCGCCCATCCTGTATCGGACAATCCGCCCACTGCCGGCCGGATGCCGTTCGTGCTGCTGTTGGCGGGTGCAGGCACCGGCGGTCTGGTCGTGCTCGGCGCGCTCGCGCTCTGGTTCCCCTACGGCAGCCAGGTGTTCTTCGAAATGATCAGGACCGGCTTTGCCGCCTGCTTCTGACCCGCGACAGGAAGTTTTTCGCTCATGAGCTCCATCGCCCGTCCGCTGGTGATCGCGACCGCCTTCGCTGCAAGCCTCGTCGTTGGGCTTCTGATCGTATTCTGGGCCATGGGCGGGGTCAGCAAGGTGGCGCAGCCGGCCGCGATCGGCGGCCCGTTCCAGCTCACCGACCAGAACGGCAAGGCCGTCACCGACAAGAACCTGAAGGGCAAGCCGACCCTGATCTTCTTCGGCTACACCCATTGTCCCGACGTCTGCCCGACCTCCCTGTTCGAGCTCTCGGAAGTGCTGCGCGCGATGGGCAAGGACGCCGACAAGGTCAATGCCGTCTTCATCTCGGTCGATCCCGAGCGCGATACGCCGGCGGCGATGAAGGATTATCTGTCGAGCTTCGACCCGCACCTCGAGGGCCTCTCCGGCGATCCCGCCGAGACCGCCAAGGTGATCACCTCCTACCGGGTCTACGCCAAGAAGGTCCCGACCAAGGACGGCGACTACACCATGGACCACACCGCGCTGATCTATCTGATGGACCGCGACGGCCGGTTCGTCTCGCCGTTCAACCTGAAGCGCACGCCGGAAGAGGCCGCGGTGGAGTTGAAGCGGTATCTGTAGGCTCGTTTTCTGGGAAGTCGGGCGACGAGGCTCGGTGTAACCTCTCCCGCTTGCCTTGCGGGAGAGGTCGGCGCAACGCGCCGGGTGAGGGCTCTCTCCACGCAGGGGCTCTCGCCTGCGGAGACACCCTCTCCCCGACCCTCCCCCGCAAGCGGGGGAGGGAGCGCACCCTGGCCACAATCCCTGCTCGCGTTCCCGGCCGGATGGTCTATAAGGCCCTCCGATCCCAACGAAATTCGTTCATTTTCAGCCGATGGCTCCATCGCAACAGGCGAAATCGTCCAAACCCGCCCGTGGCTTGCTGACCGGGCTGGCCGTCGGCGTTTGCCTGTTCGCAGGCCTGCCCGGCGCGCAGGCGCAGGCCCCGGCCAAGCAGCCTCCAGCGGCCCCCCAAGCGGCGCCGCAGGTCGCGCCGCAAGCCGCCCCCCAGGCCGTGCCGGGCTTCTGGGACCCGCGGCGGCGTCCGGAGCGTCCGGACCTGTCGCGCCTGACCGTGATCCGCTTCCTGACCGAGACTGACTATCCGCCGTTCAACTATACCGGCGCCGACGGCAATCCGGCCGGCTTCAACGTCGACCTCGCCCGCGCGCTGTGCGAGGAGATCAAGGTCACCTGCACGGTGCAGATGCGCCGCTTCGAGACGCTGGTGGACGCGCTCGCCTCCAACCGGGGCGATGCCATCATCGCCTCGATGGCGGTGAGCCCGCAGCTCCGCGCCCGCGTCGACTTCACCGATCCCTATTACCGCGTGCCGGCGCGCTTCGCCTCGCGCAAGGACGCGGTGATGCCGGAGATCCGGCCCGAATATCTCGAGGGCAAGAAGGTCGGCGTCATCGCCGGCTCTGCGCATGAAGCCTATCTCAAGGCGATGTTCACCGACGCCGAGCTGCACCCCTATCCCAACGACGATGCCCTGCGCACCGCCTTGCGCAAGGGCGAGGTCGACTTCATCTTCGGTGACGCCATCGCGCTGGCGTTCTGGATCAACGGCACCGATTCCGGTGATTGCTGCGCCTTCTCCGGCGGCCCCTTCGTCGAGAGCCGCTTCTTCGGCGAAGGCATCGGCATCGCCGTCCGCAAGGGCAACGACGTGCTGCGCCAGGCCCTGAACTGGGCGATGTTCCGTGTCTGGGAAAAGGGCCGCTATACCGATCTGTGGCTGCGGTATTTTTCGGTGAGCCCGTTTTAGCTTTCTTCGCCTCTCCCCGCGTGCGGGGAGAGGCCGGATCGCATCTAACGATGCGATCCGGGTGAGGGGGACTCTCCGCGAGTCCAACTCTCACCGTGATTGTGGAAGCAGCCCCTCACCCAACCCTCTCCCCGTAAGAACGGGGCGAGGGAGCAAGCGCGGCGACAGCCGCACGAACTTTTGCATTCTGCCCGGAAATCGCTATTTTCCGCGGCCCCGGAGGCCTCTTAGATGTCCGTTGTCGATCTTGCCGCGAACCCGAGCGATCTGCGTTCGCTCGCCGAACAATCCAACGCCTGGCCGTTCGAGCAGGCGAAGGCCATTGTCGCGCGGCTGAAGAAAAGTCCGAAGGACGAAGTGCTGTTCGAGACCGGCTACGGCCCGTCCGGCCTGCCGCATATCGGCACCTTCGGCGAGGTCGCGCGCACCTCGATGGTGCGGCATGCCTTCCATGTGCTGACCGAAAACAAGATCAGGACGCGCCTGCTCGCGTTCTCCGACGACATGGATGGCTTTCGGAAAGTGCCCGACAACGTCCCCAACAAGGAGATGCTGGCCGCGCATCTCGGCAAGCCGCTGACGCGCGTGCCGGATCCGTTCTCCAACGAGTACCCGTCGTTCGGGCACCACAACAATGCGCGGCTGCGCGCCTTCCTCGATCATTTCGGCTTCGACTACGAATTCGCGAGCTCGACCGACTACTATACGTCCGGCCGTTTCGACGCGACGCTGCTCAAGATGCTCGCGGCCTACGACAAGGTGATGGCGATCATCCTGCCGACGCTCGGACCCGACCGCCGCGCGACCTATTCGCCGTTCCTGCCGATCAGCAAGACCACCGGTGTCGTGCTCCAGGTGCCGATGATACGCCGCGACGTTGCGGCCGGTACGGTGACCTATGTCGATCCCGATACCAACCAGGAAGTCGAGACGCCGGTGACCGGCGGCAACGTGAAGTGCCAGTGGAAGGCCGACTGGGCGATGCGCTGGGTCGCGCTCGGCGTCGATTACGAGATGGCCGGCAAGGACCTGATCGATTCGGTAAAACTCTCCGGCGCGATCGCCAGGGCGCTCGGCGCCACGCCGCCGGAAGGCTTCAACTACGAGCTCTTCCTCGACGACAAGGGCCAGAAGATCTCGAAGTCGAAGGGCAACGGCCTCACCATCGACGAATGGCTGCGCTATGCCTCGCCGGAATCGCTGTCGCTGTTCATGTATCGCGAGCCGAAGGCGGCCAAGCGGCTGTATTTCGACGTCATCCCGCGCAATGTCGACGACTACCAGCAGTTCATCGACGGCTTTGCGAAGCAGGACGCCAAGCAGCAGCTCGGCAATCCGGTCTGGCATGTCCACAACGGCCATCCGCCGAAGTTCGATATGCCCGTCACGTTCCAGCTCTTGCTGACGCTGGTGTCGTCGTCGAACGCGGAAAATGCCGCGACGCTGTGGGGTTTTATCGGCCGCTACCGTCCCGGCGTGTCGCCGCAGACGCACCCGAAGCTCGATGCGATGGTCGGCTATGCCATCAACTATTATCGCGACTTCGTCGCGCCGACGAAGCAGTTTCGCGAACCGACCGAGACCGAGCGCGCCGCGCTCCAGGATCTGCGCGACGCGCTATCGCAACTCGCGCAGGACGCATCGGCCGAGGACATCCAGAACGTCGTCTACGAGATCGGCCGCCGCGAGCCGTTCCTCGACCAGGTCAAGAAGGGCAAGGACGGCCGTCCCGGCGTGACGCTCGACTGGTTCAACATGCTCTACCAGGTGTTGCTCGGCCAGGAAAAGGGCCCGCGCTTCGGCTCCTTTGTCGCGGTGTATGGCGTGCAGAACGCCGTGAACATGATCGACGGCGCGCTGGCAAGGAGTGCGTAAGTCCAACACTCACTGTCATCGTCCGCGAAAGCGGACGATCCAGTATTCCAGAGACCGCCGTGACTGAACCGAGACGCCGCGGCGTACTGGATTCCCCGCTTTCGCGGGGAATGACAGCGGAGCACCCTCACTGGCTCGTCCAAACGATCCGTGCCATCCACGCAACGTCGCTCACCGCTATCGTCCGCTCCGCCTGCGCCGCATCGAGCGGCTGCAAGTCCAGCGCCTTCGCCGTGCGGCGCTTCAGCGTCGCGACCGTCACCTCGCCCGCTTTGGTCTTCACCACCACGCGATCCCCTTTACGGATCGGCGCGCCGGGTGAGACCAGGATGACGTCGCCGTCGCGATAGGCGGGCTGTAGCGCTCCGCCGGAAATCTGCAGCGCAAAGCTGTGGTTGTCCTCGGCGGTGGGAAGCGCAAATTCGGTCCAGCCCTTGCCGATGGGAAAGCCGGACTCGTCGAAGGCGCCGCTCGCCCCCGCCAGCGCGAAGCCGAGCAGCGGCACCGAGCGGCCGTCGCCTGCCTCGTCGCCGACCAGCCTGGCAAAGGTGTCGATCGACGAATCTGCCGCCGCCAGCGCTTTCGCGATCGATTCGGTCGAGGGCCAGCGCTCGCGGCCGTCGGAGGTGACGCGCTTGGACTTGTTGAAGGTGGTGGGATCGAGCCCGGCGCGCTTGGCGAGGCCGGACGGCGACAAGCCGGCGCGCGCCGCCAGCCGATCCAGTGCGACCCAGATCTGGTCATGAGTCAGCATCCTCTGCGCTTTGGCCTGTCTGACCATGGAAGGGTCCAGCCCGTCGCAACTCAGGAAAACTATCCTCAAATCAACCGGTTTTCCGTTTTTCGCGCAAGGGGGCGGCGGGCGTGTTTTCAAGCGAAGTGGATACCGCTTCGCGGCAGTAAAACGCGTCAAAACGAGAATTTGGAGCCCGTTCCGATTTCATCGGAGCGGAAATGGCTCTAAGTCTTGAGTTCAGAGGGGGCGGCCATTACGGTCGCGCCGGGGTTTCAGCGACCCGCACGAGACGAAAAAACCCAAAAGACTCAACGAGCAAACAGGGCTGCGTAAGCGGTGGTCAAGATCTACAAAATCTGTCCGGCCTCGGCCTGGCGCGAGGCGGAACGAGAGGGCGTCTACCGCGGCAGTGCGGACGATTCGCGCGACGGTTTCATTCATCTGTCGACCGCTGCCCAGGTTCCCGAGACCTTGCGCAAGCATTTCTTCGGCCAGCGGGCACTGTTCCTGGTCGAGCTCGACGATGAGGCGCTCGGAGCCGGCTTGCGCTGGGAGCGCTCGCGCAATGAGGAGCTGTTTCCGCATCTTTATGGCGAGCTCGATCTCGGCGCGGTGATTGCGGTGATGAGCCTCAACACGCGCTCCGACGGCGGCCACGATGTTCCGGAGCTTGCCCCGTGATCCGCGCTTTCGACGCTTTCTCGCTGCCGGTGTTGCGCTGGCTCGATCCGGAGGATGCGCATCGCCTCGCGATCCAGGGCCTGCGTTTTCTGCCGCCGGTCAAGCCGCGGCCCGACGATCCCAAGCTCGCGGTGCGCGCCTTCGGACTCAACTTCCCCAATCCGATCGGCATGGCCGCGGGCTTCGACAAAAGCGCCGAGGTGCCGGATGCGCTGCTGCGGCTCGGTTTCGGCTTCGTCGAGATCGGCTCGGTGACGCCGAAGCCGCAAAGCGGCAATCCGCGGCCGCGGCTGTTTCGTCTGGAGCGCGACGAGGCCGTCATCAACCGCATGGGCTTCAACAATGACGGCGCGGAGGTCGCGCTGCGCCGGCTCGCAGCGCGCGCGCAGCACGGCGGCATCGTCGGCGTCAATGTCGGCGCCAACAAGGATTCGCCGGATCGCGTCGACGATTACGTCAAGCTGATCGAGACCTTTGCGCCGGTGGCGAGCTATTTCACCGTCAACGTCTCCTCGCCGAACACGCCGGGCCTGCGCAATCTGCAGGAAGGCGCGCTGCTCGACGATCTCCTCGCCAAGGTGATCGACGCGCGCGAGCGGGTGCGCCAGAAGGCCGGCGACACGCCGGTGCTGCTCAAGATCGCGCCGGACCTCAGCCTCGCCCAGCTCGACGACGTCGTGCAGGTCGCGCGCTCGCGTCGGGTCGACGGCATGATCGTGTCGAACACCACGATCGCGCGGCCGAGCACGTTGCGCGAGGAGATGCGCGCAAAGGAGCAGGGCGGCCTGTCCGGCCGGCCGCTGTTCCGGCTGTCGACGCGGATGGTCGCGGAGACCTATGTGCGCGTCGAGGGCGCATTCCCCCTGATCGGCGTCGGCGGCGTGGACTCGGGCGGCGCCGCGCTGACGAAGATCCGCGCCGGCGCGAGCCTGATCCAGCTCTATTCGTCGCTGGTCTACAAGGGCCTCGGCCTCGTCGACGAGATCAAGCGCGACCTCGCGTCCACGCTATTGCGCACGGGACGGGATACGCTGTCCGAGATCGTCGGCGCCGATGCCGCGACGCTGACGGCGGAGGACTGGCCGGGGATGTAGTTCTTCGCCGCGTAGCCCGGATGGAGCGCAGCGCAATCCGGGAAAGTCTCACTTGTGGCACGATCCCGGATTACGCTGCGCTCCATCCGGGCTACGCGTTACAGCGACTGCTTCGAGAACGTCTTCCTGTACAGCGCCGGATAGCGCGCGGCCTGCAAGCCGCCGCGCGAGACGTAGGAGGCAATCAGCGCGCTCCACAGTCCGGCATTGCCGAACGATTGCAGCGCCCACCATGCGGCGAGGAAGATCGCGAGCGAGGCCAGCATCAGATTGCGCATCTCGCGCGCCCAGGTCGCGCCGATATAGATGCCGTCGAAGCCGAAGGCGAACACGCCGGGAATGGGCGCGAGCACGACGAATGGCAGGAATTCGCGTGCGCCGCGGCGGACGGCCTCGCTCGCCGTCATGAAATCGATCAGGTGCGGCCCGAACCAAGCGAACAGCACTGATACGACCAGCGCGAAGCCGAGCCCCCATAGCAGCACCAGCCGGGTCGAATCCGCAAATCCCTTGGCGTCGCGTGCGCCGAGAGTACGGCCGCAAAGCTGCTGGGCTGCGTTTGCAAGTCCATCGAGAAAGAAGGCGCTGACCAGCAGAAAGTTGTTGAGCACGGAATTGGCGGCCAGCGTGACGTCGCCGGCCCGCGCGCCCTTGGCGGTGAAAAACAGGAACACGGCGATCAGCGCCGCGGTGCGGATCAGGATGTCGGAGTTCACCGCCAGCAGCCGCATCAGCTTGGCCCGGTCGAACAGGGCTGCGTATGGCACCGCGAACCCGCCGTCCGCATAGCGGCGGCAGACGATCACGCCGAGCCCGAATCCGGCCGCTTCCGACAGCAGCGCTGCGATCGCTGCACCCGCGATGCCGGTGTCATAGACCAGCACCAGCAGGATCGTCGCCGCCGCGTTGACGAGATTGATGACGACCTGGAGCGCGAGCGCTGGATTGGCGCGGGCCTGGCCGACCAGCCAGCCGAGTATGACGTAATTGGCGAGCGCCAGCGGCGCCGACCAGATCCGGATCACGAAGTAGGTTTTCGCCGCGCGCGTGACGCCTTCGCTGCCGCCCATCAGGTCGAACAGTGCGGCGGCCAGCGGCAGTTGCAGCACGATCAGCGCCACGCCGATCAGGCCGGCGACGATGAAGCCGCGTACCAGGATCGCGGTCAGCTCGCGCGTTTCGCCGGCGCCGAGCGCCTGCGCCGTGAAGGCGAGCGTGCTCATGCGCAGAAACCCGAACAGCCAGAACAGGCAGTCGAAGATGACGGACGCCATGGCGACGCCGCCGAGCAGCGCGGCGTCGTCCAGCCGTCCGATCGCGGTGGTCGAGACCACGCCGATCAGCGGCGTGGTGAGGTTCGCGACCATCGCGGGACCTGCGATGGCGAAGACCTGACGGGAACCGATCCCTAAGTGAACGGGTGCGTGCATGTCAGAACACGAGCACCATGCCGTCTTCGGCGGCGAGATGGGCGATGTCGTCGAGGCGCGACAGCACGTCGTCGCTCATATGGGTGAGAATGAGGCGTTTTGTGCCGATTTCGGGAAGATGCTGTTCCAAGGTCTTCAGGCTGAGGTGATTCTTGACCACCTTCTCGTACATATAGGCTTCGGCGATGAAAAGGTCCGCGCCATGCGCCAGCGGAATGAGCGTCTCCGTCCATTCGGTATCGGCGCTGTAGGCCAGCGTGCGGCCCTCGGCTTCAACGCGATAGGCGAGGAACGGCCCGCCGGATTCGCCGTGCACGACGGGATAGGGCGTCACCGTCACCGCGCCGAAGCTTCGGCGTTGCTCGGGCGCGAGTTCGACGACGGACAGCTCGAAGCGCTGTTTCGTCTTCGAGGAATGCTCGAACAGAGCCTCCATCACCGCATGCAGCCGCGTCTCGATGCCTTTGGGGCCGGCAATCGTGAGCGGCCGCGTCCGCCGCGAGAATTGCGCGTCGAGCAGCAAGAACGGCAGTCCGGCAAAATGGTCGCCGTGGAAATGCGTGATCAGGATGAGATCGATATCATTGCGGTCGATCTCGAGTCGCTTCAGCGCCGGCAGAGCCGACGCGCCGCAATCGATCAGGAAGTTGGCCTCGCGCCCCGAGACGTGGAAGCAGGTGTTGAGCCTGCCGCCGGATCCGAAGGCGTCGCCGCAGCCGACAAAGCGCAATTGCATCGGCCGCTAGCTCCCAAATCCTTACCGGCGCGGCGCGCCGAAAACGCGCATCAGCAGCCAGATCGGGATCACGATGACAGCGCCGAGTAGGAAGTAGCGCCACAGCCAGTTCACGGTATCGAAGCCGAGATCCCACAACCGCTGGAACAAGAGACGAATGCTGTTGATGATATTCCAGGGATCGAAGCCGATCGCCGCCAGCACAACGCCGACGAGGATCGAGAGCAGGACCAGGCGAAACGCGACCGCCAGCGGCGAGCCGCCGAGAAAGCGGTTCAGGCCGTCACTGCGGCCGGCCGGCAAATCTCTGACGTCGTGGGCCATCTCAAACTCCTCAGGGGATTCGACCCTATTATAGGGCACGGCGGGGGACATGGGGAACCCGCAACGGCGCGTCAATCGGCTTACGGCATTTTAATCCGGGCAAGCGCGGCCGCGGGCTGGCTGCAACCTCTCCCGCTCGCGGGAGAGGTCGCGCCGAAGGCGCGGGTGAGGGCTTTCGCCTCTTGGGGAATCCCACTGCGGAGATACCCTCTCCCCAGCCCTCTCCCGCAAGCGGGCGAGGGGGCGCACTGCCTTCGTGGTGGCACTCGGGCCGATCTCCGTCTCCCCTCACGCTTCAACCTCGGCCGCCTCCGTTTTCAGCATCTTTTCCAGCGTTTCCAACCGGTCGGCCTCTCGCGGCGGCTTGTCCCAGCGCAACCGGCTGATGCGGGGAAAGCGCATCGCGACGCCGGATTTGTGCCGCGGCGAGCGCTGCAGCCCCTCGAAGGCGACCTCCAGCACCAGCCCCTTGTCCGGCTCGTGCACGACGTGGCGGACGGGGCCGAACTTTTCCGTGGTATTGCGGCGGACGAAGCGGTCGATCTGGAGCAGCTCCTCGTCGGTGAAGCCGAAATAGGCCTTGCCGACCGGCACCAGTTCGTCGCCGGTCGCGCCTTCGGTCCAGACGCCGAAAGTGTAGTCGGAATAATAGGACGAACGCTTGCCGTGTCCCCGCTGCGCATACATCAGCACGGCGTCGATGATGTGTGGATCGCGCTTCCACTTCCACCACTGTCCCTTCGGCCGTCCCGGCAGATAGGGCGCATCGCGCCGCTTCAGCATCACGCCTTCGACGGCGTCCGCGTCGTCGCCCGCACCGGCGCTCGCGGGATCGGCGCGTGCGGCGGTGAGCGCCTCCCAGCTTGCGAACGGAACGGTGGGCGAGAGATCGATGCGGGGATCGTCGAGCTTCCCGATGAAGGTCTCAAGCCGCTCGCGCCGCTCCGCGAACGGCAACTCGCGCAGATCGTTCTCGTCGTCGCCGAGCAGATCGTAGGCGCGCAGATGAATCGGAAACTCCTTGATCAGCTTCGGAGACACGACCTTGCGGTTGAGCCGCTGTTGCAGAACGTTAAAGCTCTGCACGCGCCCTTCGCGCAGGATCAAAAGCTCGCCGTCGATGGCGCCCGGCAGGCGCAGCGCCGGCACCAGGTCCGGAAAGCTGCCGGTGATGTCCTCGCCGCTGCGCGAATAGAGCCGCGCCGTGATGTGGCCGCGTTCGTCGCGGCCCGCCACCGCCTGCACGCGGATGCCGTCCCATTTCCATTCGGCGATGTAGTCGGCGGGATCGAGCGCAGCGAAATCGGTGTCCTCGATCGCATGCGCCAGCATCACCGGGCGGAACGGCGCGGGATCGCGATTGACCGGCTTGTCGCCGCGGCCTTCCAGCCAGGCGAACAGCTCGAGATAGGGCGGCGCGAGACCGGGCCAGATCAGCTCGACCTCATGCGGGTCCTTGTCGCCGAGCGCGGCGGCCGCGGTCTTGGCAAGCCGCGCGGAAATGCCGATGCGCAGAGCGCCGGTGACGAGCTTCAAGAGCGCCCAGCGGCCGGTTTCATCCAGCTCGTCGAGCCAGCGTTCGAGCTGCTTTGGCAGCTCGGTCTTGCCGAGCGTGCGCAGGGTGGTGACGACCTCGGTCAGGGTTGGCGGCGGTGGATTGTTGTGGGCGGCCATCGCCGTTTGCGGCCACATCAGCGCCACCGTCTCCGAGAGATCGCCGACATAATCATAGGACAATCCGAACAGCACCGGATCGGTGCGCGACGCGATGAGGTCGCGGATCAGCGCGGGCTTGGCGTGTTTGAAGCTCAGCGCGCCGGTCAGCGCGGCCAGGGCATAGCCGCGGTCGGGATCGGCGACCTCGCGAAAATAACCGGTGATCAGCCGCAGCTTGTTGTTGCGGCCGGGCTCGTAGGCGAGGCGGTCGAGAAGTTCGGCGAAGCGGTTCATGCTTCGGCCTCGTCAGCGAGCGGCGTCTCGGTCTCCTCCTCGTCGCCATAGCCGACGAGATCGAGCGGCTGTGCCCGCAAACCTTTGCTCTGGCACCAATGCACCAGCGCGTCTTCCTGGCCGTGGGTGACCCAGATCTCGCCGGCGCCGGTCGCCGCGATAGTGGCGGTGAGACCGTCCCAATCGGCATGATCCGAGATCACCAGCGGCAGCTCGATGCCGCGTTGACGCGCGCGGGCGCGCACCCGCATCCAGCCGGAGGCGAATGCGGTGACGGGATCGGGAAATCGCCGGGTCCAGAGATCGGAGGTCGCCGAGGGCGGCGCCAGCGTGATGGTGCCGGCGAGAGCCGCCTTCTTCACGCCCTTCACCGGCCGCAACTCGCCGAGCTCGATCCCGCGGCTCTGGTAGTAGTGCGTGATCTTCTCCATCGCGCCATGCAGATAGATCGGCGCGTCGTAGCCCGCCCGGCGCAGCAGCGCGATCACGCGCTGTGCCTTGCCGAGCGAATAGGCGCCGACGAGATGCGCGCGCTCGGGAAACAGCGCCACCGACGCCAGCAGCTTCTTGACCTCGTCGGCGGCATCGCCATGGCGAAACACCGGCAGCCCGAACGTCGCCTCGGTGATGAAGACGTCGCAGGGCACGAGTTCGAACGGGGTGCAGGTCGGGTCGGAGGCGTCCTTGTAGTCGCCGGAGGCGACGATGCAGGTATCTTTGCAGGTGACCGCGACCTGCGCCGAACCGAGCACATGGCCGGCCGGATGAAACTTCACGCTGATATCGCCGAGCCGGATCTCCTCGCCATAGCGGATCGCTTGCGTCGATCCGGCAAAGTTATCGCCATAGCGCAGCCGCATCATGTCCAGCGTTTCCTGCGTCGCCAGCACCGCGCCATGGCCGGCGCGGGCGTGGTCCGAATGGCCGTGGGTGATCACGGCGCGCTCGACCGGGCGGACGGGGTCGATGTGGAAGCCGCCGGGCTTGCAGCACAGGCCGCTCGCGACTGGCAGCAGGATGTCTTGCGGACGCATGCCTGCTATATAGGTTGCGCCACCGCGTGTTCGAGTCACCCGCCCGCTTCGCTTTCTGGTTCCCCCAATGCCCCTGCGCCTGTTCCTGACCTCCGGCGATCTCATGGCCGACCGCCGCTTCGAGTTCGCGCGCGACCTCCAGCTCAAGGGCGATCTGCCGGCCGCCGCCGATCTGCTGGAGCAGACCATCGAGCTCGCGCCGAATTTCACCTCGGCCTGGTTCACGCTCGGCGAAATTCGCGCGCAACTCGGCGAGCGCGACAAGGCCATTGCGGCCTTTCGAAAATCGCGCGAATCAGACGCGAGCGATCGGCATGGCGCCCATTTGCATCTGATACGCCTCGGCGCCGCGCAATTGTCCGAGATGCCCAAGGCCTATGTGCAGGCCTTGTTCGATCAATACGCGCCGCGCTTCGAGCACGTCCTGATCAACGATCTCGACTATCGCGCGCCGTCGCTGATCTTCAAGGCGGTGGTGGCTGCCCGCGTCGCCGCGAAGAAGCCCGCCCTATTCAAGCGCGCCATCGATCTCGGATGCGGTACCGGGCTGGCGGCCGCCGCCTTCGCAAAACAGGTCGACCAATTCATCGGCATTGATCTGTCGCCCGGCATGGTCAAGGAGGCGCGAGCAACCGCCCTCTATGCCGAGCTCGAAGTCGCCGACATGATCGAAGGCCTGCGCGCCAGGAGTGATGCGAGTGCAAACCTCGTCGTCGCTGCCGATGCGTTCGTCTATCTCCCCGATCTCGGGCCGGTGCTCAGCGAAGCCAGGCGCGTGCTCGCGCCCGATGGCGTGCTTGCCTTCACGCTGGAGACGCATGACGGCAGCGGCATCGTTCTCGGCGAAGGCCTGCGCTATGCCCATTCGACGGAATATGTGCGCGATGCGATGGCGAAGGCCGGCCTCCAGCTCCTCACATTGGAGTCCGCCTCGCCACGCATCGAGAACAACGAGCCGGTGCGCGGCCTCGTCGTGGTCGCCGAGAAAACTTGAGTCTAGGCGCTATACGCGACGCTTTGAGCGTCATTGCGTCGCAAAGCGGCGACTTCCCACTTGCGACACGTGCCGCGATGCCAGCACAATGTCCTTGCCAGGGAGAAACAAATAATGACCAGGAATCCATCACGGCGCGATTTCAGCGCCGCCGCGCTCGCCACCATCGCGGCATCCGCCTTGCCCGCGCCCTACGTCTGGGCCGCGGAGAAGAAATACGATGCCGGTGCCAGCGACACCGAGATCAAGATCGGGCAGACCGTGCCGCATTCCGGCCCCGGCTCGCTCTACGGCGTGCTCGGGCGCGTCGGGGAAGCCTATTTCCAGATGCTGAACGAGAAGGGCGGCATCAACGGACGCAAGGTCAAGTTCCTGACCATGGACGATGCCTACAGCGCGCCGAAATGCGTCGAGGCGACGCGGCGCCTGGTCGAGCAGGAGGAGGTGCTCGCGCTCTACGGCTCGCTCGGCACCGCGCCGCAGACCGCCGTGCACAAATACCTGAACTCCAAGGGGGTGCCGCAGCTTTTGCTCAACACCGGCGCGTCGAAGTGGAACAATCCGAAAGAGTTCAAATGGACCATGGCGGGGCTGCCGCTCTATCCGACCGAAGCGCGCATCCTGGCGCGGCACGTCCTCAGCGTGAAGCCGAATGCCAAGGTCGGCATTCTCTATCAGAATGACGATTTCGGCCGTGACTTCCTCGGGCCCTTCAAGAAGGTTTTGGAAGACGCCGGCGGCACCGCAAAGGTGATCATGGAGCAGACCTACGATCTGACCGATCCGACCGTCGACTCCCAGCTCATCAATCTGTCGAAGTCGGGCGCGGACGTCTTCTACAATATCTCCACCGGCAAGGCGTCGTCGCAGTCGATCCGCAAGGTCGCCGAACTCGGCTGGAAGCCGCTGCAGCTGTTGTCGGCCGGCTCGACCGGCCGCTCGATCCTCAGTGCCGCCGGACTCGAGAACGCCACCGGCATCGTCGCGATCCGCTACTCCAAGGATGCCGGGCCCGGCCCCTGGGAGGCGGATAAGGACGTGATGGCGTTCGACGCGCTGCGCAAGGCCTATTTGCCGAGCATCGATCCGGACAACACCATCGCCTTCGCGGGCTATGGCCAGGCCGCAACCATGGCCGAGATCCTGCGCCGCTGCGGCGACGATCTGACGCGCGCGAACGTGCTGAAGCAGGCGTCGAACCTCAACGGCTTCCATTCGCCGTTCTTCCTCGACGGCGTCAATTACAACTACACGCCCGACGACTACACGCCCATGAAAACGCTGTTCATCTCGACCTTCAACGGCAAGGACTGGCAGGTCTCCGACAAGCCCGTGACGGAGTAGCTCTTCTCCCTCTCCCCGTTCTTACGGGGAGAGGGTCGGGCTGAGGGGCTCTCACCGCGACTTCGGTAGCAGTTGGACTCGCGGAGACTCCCCCTCACCCGGAATCCGCGCCGCGCGCGAATTCCGGCCCCTCCCCGCAAGCGGGAGAGGCGAAGAACCCACCCCCTCGACGAACCCACGCCCACGGCTTACCTGTGATGCCGTGCCGCCCCGTATCCTCAAATCTCCGGCCAGGCCCGCCGCGCTGTTGCCCGACCGCTTCGAGGCGTGGTTCACCGCCCGCGGCTGGTCGGCGCGCGCGCATCAATTGGCGCTGCTGGAGAAAGCGCGCGAGGACCGGTCCGCACTGCTGATCGCGCCGACCGGCGCCGGCAAGACGCTGGCGGGATTTTTGCCGACGCTGGTGGAGCTGAGTTCTGCGCCCAAAGCTTCGGCGAAAATGGCTGCTGCGAAATCGGTGGTCTCCACCGGGCGCACCCTGCAACGCACCGGCGGCCTGCACACCCTCTACATCTCGCCGCTCAAGGCGCTCGCGGTCGATATCGCGCGCAACCTGGAGCGTCCCGTCGCCGAGATGGCGCTGCCGGTCAAGATCGAGACCCGCACCGGCGATACGCCGACGTCGCGGCGGCAGCGGCAGCGGCGCTATCCGCCTGATATCCTGCTTACGACACCGGAGCAGCTCGCGCTGCTGCTGTCCTCCGACGACGCGCCGTTCCTGTTCTCCTCCTTAAAGCGCATCGTGCTCGACGAGCTGCATGCGCTGGTGACGTCCAAGCGCGGCGATCTTCTCTCCCTTGGGCTCGCACGGCTGTGGCGGCTGGCGCCGCAGATGCGCGCCATCGGCCTGTCGGCGACCGTGGCCGAGCCGGAATCGCTGGCGCGCTTCCTGGTGCCGCAGCCCGGCGGCAAGGAAGCGGCGGCCGACATCGTCATTGCCGGCGGCGCGGCACCGCCACTGGTCGAGATGATGGATACGCGCGAACGCCTGCCCTGGGCTGGCCACAGTGCGCGCCACGCGCTTCCCGAGATCTACGAGCTGATCAAGGCGAACAAGACCACGCTGGTTTTCGTCAACACCCGCAGCCAGGCTGAGATGCTGTTCCAGAATCTCTGGAGCATGAACGACGACAACCTCGCCATCGCGCTGCATCACGGCTCGCTCGACGTCGCGCAACGCCGCAAGGTGGAGGACGCCATGTCGGCGGGACGCTTGCGCGGCGTGGTCTGCACCTCCTCGCTCGACCTCGGCGTCGACTGGGGCGACGTCGATCTCGTCGTCAATATCGGCGCGCCCAAGGGGGCCTCGCGCCTGATGCAGCGCATCGGCCGCGCCAACCACCGCCTCGACGAAGCCTCGCGTGCCGTGCTAGTGCCGGCCAACCGCTTCGAAGTGCTGGAGTGCCGTGTCGCGATCGACGCCATCGCGGAGAATGCGCAGGACACGCCGCCGCTGCGAATCGGTGCACTCGACGTGCTGGCCCAGCACGTGCTCGGCTGCGCCTGCGGCGAGCCGTTTCTCTCTGACGAGCTTTACGACGAGGTGCGTACCGCGGCGCCCTACGCCGATCTGACGCGGCAGGATTTCGACGACGTCGTGGATTTCGTCGCCTCCGGCGGCTACGCGCTAAAGACCTATGAGCGCTTCGCGCGCATCAAGCAGGACAAGCAGGGGCGCTGGCGCGTCGCCAATCCAAAGGTGCGGCAGAGCTACCGGATGAATGTCGGCACCATCGTCGAGGACGACATGCTGAAGGTCCGGCTGGTGCGATCGCGCGGCGGCGGCGCGGGGTCAACGGGCGTGATCGCGCGCGGCGGCAGGTTGCTCGGCGAGATCGAGGAAGCCTTCATCGAGGGCCTCAGCCCGGGCGACACGTTCGTGTTCAGCGGCGAGGTGGTGCGCTACGAAACCCTGGTCGAGGACCAGGTCTACGTCTCGCGCGCCAACGACAAGGACCCGAAAGTGCCGTCCTATATGGGCGGCAAGTTTCCGCTCTCGACCTATCTTGCCGAACGGGTTCGCCGTCTGCTCGACGACGGGCACGCGTGGAGCGCCTTGCCGGAGCAGGTGCGCGACTGGCTGTCGCTGCAAAAGGACGTCTCGCGCGTGCCGGCGGTGCGCGAGCTTTTGGTCGAGAGTTTTCCGCGCGCCAACAAGCATTACATTGTCTGCTATCCCTTCGAAGGCCGTCTCGCCCACCAGACGCTCGGCATGCTCTTGACGCGCCGGCTGGAGCGCACCCGCGCCCGGCCGCTTGGTTTCGTCGCCAACGAATATGCGATCGCGGTCTGGGCGCTCGGCGACATGTCCTTCATGATCCGGGACGGCAGGATCGACCTGGACGCGCTGTTCGACCCTGACATGCTCGGCGACGATCTCGAAGCATGGCTCGCTGAATCCGCTCTTATGAAACGCACCTTTCGCAATTGCGCGATCATCTCCGGCCTGATCGCGCGCCGGCACACCGGCGAGGAGAAGAGCCGGCGCCAGGTGCTGTTCTCGACCGATCTCGTCTACGACGTCCTGCGCAAACACCAGGCCGATCACGTGCTGTTGCGCGCCGCCCGCGCCGATGCCGCCACCGGCCTGCTCGATCTGCGCCGTCTCAGCGACATGCTCACCCGCATCCAGGGCCGCATCACGCATCGGGAACTCGACCACGTCTCCCCGCTCGCCGTCCCCGTGATGCTGGAAATCGGCCGCGAGTCAGTCTATGGCGAAGCTGGAGACGAATTGTTGGCGGAGGCCGCCGACGAGCTCGTCAAAGAGGCGATGGGATAAGAGCAGGTTTTGACGTGACGGCAGGGGCGCTGGTTTCAGGGGACATCGAGGACATGCGCGTTTCGAAAGTCACCATCAGCGGCGTGACGTTCGCGGCCGATCTCTCCGGCGCCCTGTTCTGGGAAGAACAACGCCTGCTCGTCGTCTCCGACCTGCATCTCGAAAAGGGTTCCAGCTTCGCCACCCGCGGCGTGCTGCTGCCGCCCTACGACACCATCGCAACCCTCGGCCGGCTCGCTGCTGTCATCTCCCGCCATAATCCGCGAATCGTCATTGCCCTCGGCGACAGCTTTCACGACCGCACAGCGCATGAGCGGCTTGCCGCGGACGACCGTGACGCCATGGCCGCACTCCGGATGGGCCGCGATTGGATCTGGATCTCAGGCAATCACGATCCGGCGCTGCCGCGCGATCTCGGCGGCACCGTCGCCGACGAAGTCGCGATCGGTCCGATCACCTTCCGCCACGAGCCGACCGGCGCGAGCGGCGAGATCGCCGGCCATCTGCATCCCAAGGCCCGCGTCTCCGCGCGCGGCCGCTCGATGGAGCGCCGCTGCTTCGTGTCCGACGGGATGCGCGCCGTGATGCCCGCCTTCGGCGCTTATGCTGGCGGCCTCAGCATCCGCGATGCCGCGTTCGCCAAAATCTTTCCAAAGAACGGTTTTGTCGCGCATCTCCTCGGCGACCGCCGCGTCCACGCGATCGCGGCGTCGCGGTGCAGCTAAGCAGCCTTCGCCTGCACGTCATCGCAAAACTCCGCCAGCCGATCCGCGAGCCGCAGCGTCGCCGGGCTCGCGCCCGGCGCCGCCATCAATGCCACCTCGGTCCGGTTGATCGGCGCAAAGCCGTCCTTCGCGGTCAGCACGCGGTGGTCGGACTGGATCGCCATCTCCGACAAGATGCTCAACCCCATGCCGGCGGCAACGGCGGCCTGGATGCCGGCGAGGCTCGATGAGGTGTAGGACATGTGCCAGATGCGGCCCGCACTTTCCAGCGCATGGATGGCGCCGGCGCGGTAGAGGCAGCCGAGCGGAAAGCCGATCAGCGGCACCGACGGCGCGCCGGCATCGATCGGATGGCTTTTGCTGGTGACCCAGTGTACCTGCTCCGGCCACACCGCGATCGCGCCCTTCTCGCCGGCCGCGCGCTTGAACAGCGCCAGATCCAGTTCGCCGCGTTCGAGATCGCGCGACAGGTTCTTGCTCTGGTCGGCGCGCACATCGAGCCGCAGGCCCGGATGCGAGCGCGAGAATGCGCCAAGCAGTTTCGCCAGCCGATAGGCCGCAAAATCCTCGGGGATGCCGAGCCGGATCGCGCCTTCGCTGTCCGGCTGGCGCAGCACGTCGCGCGCCTCCTCGGCGAGCGAGAGCAGCCGTCGCGCATAGGACAGCAGCCGCTCGCCGGCTTCGGTCGGACGCAAATCCTTGCCGTCGCGGTGCAGCAGCACCTGGCCGACGTCCTCCTCCAGCCGCTTGATCTGCTGGCTGACGGTCGATTGCGTGCGGTGGACGCGCTCGCCGGCCCGGGTGAAGCCGCCGGCATCGACCACCGAGACGAAGCTGCGCAGGAGCTCCAGATCGAGCATGGGCATCTCCATTCGAAAATCAACTGATAGGCAGTTAATCATTTAATTTCCAAATGACAAGCCGGGTCCCTAGATCGAGGGCTCAGGAGATTGTCATGTCGCTCGCCCCCTCGATTGCCGTCCCCCGCAGCCGTTTCAACACGCTGCCCTTCGCTATCGGCCTGTTCTGTCTGCTCTGGAGCTACGCCTTCGTCGCCGGCAAGATCGGGGTGACGCATTGCCCGCCACTGATCCTGCTCGCCGCGCGCTTCTCGCTCGCCGGCATCTTGATCCTTGGCGCAACGCTGATCCGCGGCGACGACTGGTCGCTGTCCTGGCGCGATGCCGCGATCTTCGCCGTGCTCGGCATTGCCAACAACGCGCTCTATCTCGGGCTCGGCTACACCGGCCTGCAATCGGTCTCGGCCGGCCTCGGCGGCCTGATCGTGTCGGCCAATCCGGTGTTCACGGCGGGCCTCGCCGCGCTTCTGCTCGGCGAAGGCATGACGTGGCGCAAGGCGAGCGGCCTCCTGCTCGGCATCATCGGCGTGACCTTGATCGTCTGGCACCGTCTGTCGGTTGGAACCGACTCGCTGCACGGCATCGTGTTCACGCTGGCCTCGCTCGCCTCCCTCGTCGCCGGCACCATTTTGTTCAAGCTGCTCGCGCCGAAGGGCAGCCTGTGGATCGGCAATGGCGTGCAGAATCTCGCCGCCGGCATCGTGCTGACGCCGGTCGCGCTGACCGTCGCCGGCGTTCATGCCATCGACTTCACGCCAGGCCTGATCGGCGCCTTCGCCTTCCTCGTGCTCGGCGGCTCGATCCTCGGCTACTGGCTCTGGTTTCATCTCCTGAAAGTGTGTGGCGCCACCGCCGCCAGCGCTTATCATTTCCTGATGCCGCCGCTCGGCATGCTGTTCGCCTTCATCGTCCTTGGCGAGCACGTCGAGGCGCGCGATCTGCTCGGCGTCATCCCTGTCGCACTCGGCATCTATCTGGTGACGCGCCCTGCCGCGAAGCCTGTCTCATAGGAGGAGTTTTCATGCCCATTTCCATCACCCTGATCGGCGGTCCCACTGCGCTGATCGAGATCGATGGCTTTCGCCTGCTCACCGACCCGACCTTCGATGCGCCGGGTGCGTATCAACTGCCGCACGTGAAGCTGGAGAAGACGATCGGCCCTGCGCTCCAGGCCGACGCGATCGGCCCGATCGATGCCGTGCTGCTCAGCCACGACCAGCATTCGGACAATCTCGACAATTCCGGCCGCGAATATCTGCTCAAGGCGAAGCGCGCGCTGACGACAGAGGCCGGCGCCAAGCGCCTGGGCGGCTATGTCGAGGGGCTCGCGCCCTGGAGCACGGCGCATCTGAAAGACGGCGACGGCAACACGCTGACGATCACGGCGACGCCCGCGCGTCACGGCCCGGCCGGCATCGAGCCATTGTCGGGCGACGTCATCGGCTTCGTGCTGTCCTCGAGCCGGAAGGACACCACCTCGGTCTATATCAGCGGCGACACCACCTGGTTCGACGGCGTCGCCGAGGTCGCGCGCCGCTTCAAATGCGGCGTGGTGCTGCCCTTCGCGGGCGCCGCGCAAACGCGCGGGCCGTTCCATCTCACCATGGACACCAACGACACCATCGAGACCGCACGCGCCTTCCCCGATGCGATGATCGTGCCGGTGCACACGGAGGGTTGGGCCCATTTCCGCCAGAACAGCGAGGATCTGCGCAAGACCTTTGACGTGCTCGGCTTCGGGACGCGGTTGCGATTGCTGGAGCCGGGCGTGCCGACGGTGGTGCAGGCGCCGTAGCCCAACGTCGTCCTGGCGAAAGCCAGGACCCATTACCCCAGGGAGCAGTTTGACGCTTAGTGGCAACTCCGAATCCCCGTAGTCACGACTGCCTGTGGTTATGGGTCCTGGCTTTCGCCAGGACGACTCGGAGAGATTGTCGATTGCCTTCGCTCGCAATGACGGCGGCTAATCCTTCCGAAACACGATCGATGCCATCCAGCCCGTCATCAGCGCCATCGCAGCGGTGATGAGGCCGTAGATGAGCCCGTTCTGCCGCGCGGTGGTGGCGACGAACTGCTCGAAGCCGACCTTGACGATCTCGAACGCGGTCTCAGTCTTGCCGACGAAGGCGCCGTCGGCAAACAGCTTGATCTCGACCTCGTAGGTGCCGATCGGCACCTCCGCCGGCAGTGGAATGCCGGTGCGGAACAACGTCGGTGTCAGGAACGTCACCGCGCTCGGATCCTCGCGATAGAGACCGCGCTGGGTGCGCAGGCGGATGAAGCCGGAGCGGAACGCGTCGTTCGGCACCACGTCGGCATAGTCGCCGCTGACGCGTTGGGTCAGCAGCACGTTGTTGAGCCCGACCTGCTGCCGCCGCGCGATTTCGGGCGAGGTGATCGCCTCGAAGGAGCGGTTGGCGAACAGCGCGAGATAGCTCGGCACCTCGAGGAACTGGCGGTAGTCGGTGTTGATCCAGATCCCGAAGGTGCGCTCCTTGCGCCGCGTCACCATGTCGGCGCGCGGGCCCATCACGGTGACGACGAGATCGTAGGTCTTGCGGTCGGCGGGCGTGGAGGCGTCCTTCTCGACCGAGCCGAACAGCACCAGCTCCTCGCCGGAATAGTTCGGCGTCACCGTGACGCGATGGTTGGAGACCGACACGATCAGCCGCTCGGCGCGTGCGGCGGAGCCGAGCAGCAGAACGAGCAGAATTGCGAGAGCTGCGCGCATCATCCGTTCACCCCCAGCTCGCGAATGGTGAAGAGGTCCTCGGGCCGGATCACCAGCTCGATCGCGAAGCGGACGCCGACCGAAAGGATCAAGAGGCCGAGCAGCAGCCGCAACTGCTCGCCGCGGATCTTCTGGCCGGCGCGGGCGCCGAACTGCGCACCGGTGACGCCGCCGACCATCAGGATCAGCGCCAGCACGGCGTCGACCAGGTGATTGGTCACCGCATGCAGCAAGGTCGCAAACAGCATCGTGACCAGCGTCAGCACCATCGAGGTGCCGATCACCGTCGAGGTCGGCACCCGCAGCAGATAGATCATGATCGGCACCAGGATGAAGCCGCCGCCGATGCCCATGATGGCGCCGATGAAGCCGATCACGATGCCGACGATCACGACCGGGATCACCGAGAGGTAGATCTTCGAGCGCTTGAACCGCATCTTCAGCGGCAGGCCATGGATCCAGTTATGCGTTCGTCGTGGCGGCACCGCGCCGCGCCGGGTTCGCATCAGCGCGCGCAGGCCTTCGGAGAACATCAGGCTGCCGACGGTGGTGAGCAGCACGACGTAAGACAGTGCGATCATCAGATCGAGCTGGCCGAGCGCGCGCAGCTGCGTGAAGGTCCACACTCCGAGCGCGGTCCCGGTCACGCCGCCGCACAACAGGACGCTCGCCAGCGCCGGGTCGATCGCGCGCCGCCGCCAATAGGTGAGGGCGCCGGAGAAGGACGAGGCCGCGATGTGGCTCGCGACGGAGGCGACCGCGACCGCCGGTGTGATGCCGATGAAGATCAAAAGCGGCGTCATCAGGAAGCCGCCGCCGATTCCGAACATGCCGGAGACGAAACCGACAGCCGCACCCATCGCCAGCACCAGGAAGACGTTGACCGGAAGATCGGCGATCGGGAGATAAAGCTGCATCGAAGGACCATGCTCCGGCGAGACGGATCGATTGCGCGGAATGCTCGCCGGACGGTCGGAACGATTGCCGCGCCCCTCAATAGCCGAATTTGGAGCAGGGCGGGATCAGGAATTTAGGGCGTGGTGAAGGGGGGCGTCGGCGGCATCGACGCTTTTGCTCCTCACCCTGAGGAGCCTGCGCAGCAGGCGTCTCGAAGGGCGAGGCCCGGATTCACAGTCGGGCCTGCATGATTCGAGACGCGCGCAAGAGCGCGCTCCTCACCATGAGGGGAGAGAGTCTTAATGCACCGCCGAGGCCGCGCGCTTGGCCGCGACCGGCTTCGGCGACGGCTTTGCGTTGGCCTGCGGCGCGCTGTCCCAGCCGCCGGCGGGGGCCATGACATTGACGGCATCGTCGGGCTGCGGCTCGGCGCTGAACGTCTGGATCGCGAGCTTGGCGGCGGCGAGCGATTGCGGGTCGAGCCGCTTGGCGACGTCGTCGCGCTTGCCCGCCGCATCCGCGTCACCCTGGGCCGCCGCGAGGGTGAACCATTTGTAGGATTCGGCGAGGTTCTGCTCCACCCCGATGCCTCGGGCATAGAGGATGCCGAGGTTGAACTGGCTGTCGGCGACGCCGCGGTCGGCGGCTTTGCGGAACCACTGCGCCGCGCTCTTGTAGTTGGCGCCGCGTCCGCCGCCATCGGCGTCGAGCACCGCGAGATTGTGCATCGCCTTGGCGTTGCCTCGCTCGGCCGCCTGCGTGTAGTAGCGGCGGGCGATGTCGGCGTCCTTCTTCACGCCAAGACCCTTTTCGTAGAGGGTGCCGAGGCGGAAGGTCGCGGGCACCACGCCGGCCTGCGCCGCGCGGTCGTACCATTTGGCGGCTTCGTCGTAATTCGCGGCCACGCCCTTGCCCTCGGCAAAGCGCACGCCGATCTCGTAGGCTGCGGTCGCATCGCCCTTCATCGCGGCGGTGCGCAAGCCGGGGCCGCCGATGCCGTCAGGCAATTTTTCGCTCGGCGGCACCTGGATCATCGCGAGTTTCGCGCGGCTGGTGCCCGACAGCGCGCCGGTGACGTCGCTGGAGGCCGGCGGCGGGGCTGCGGCAGGCCCCGGCGGAATTTCAACCGAGGCCGAGTTGCCCGAACTGGCGGTGGGAGCCGGCGCGGCATTGTTCTGGGATTGACGCCCGATCGGGGTCGGCGAGGTCATCGACGGCGTGACCTGCTCGGGCGTGGCGGGCTTGTTCTCGACTGGCGGCGGCGGGGTCTGCGGCGCGGGTGCGGGCGAGGAATTCTCCATCGCCTGCGGCGACGGCGACGGGCTGCTGCCGCCGTCGAGCAAATTCATCGCCATCTTGAAGGTGCCGAGCACGATCACGACCACACTCGCGCCGACCAGCAGCGAGCGGATCTTCGAGGTGATGGTCGAACCGCCGTCCTTGCCCTTGTCCTTGGACCGATCGGCCCCCGCCTTGGCGCCGCGGGCCGGCGTTTCCGGCTGTGCGGCGGCGGCCTGGGCCGCGCGGCGCGCGGCCGCGATGAAGCTCGACGACGACACCGGCTCCTTCGGCGCGGCCGGGATTTCGCTGATTGCGCTTTCGGACGCAGCAATGCGCTCCGACGGCGTGGCGAGCCGTGCACCCGGCCGGGTGCCCGGCTCGAGCGGATGATCCGGCGGCAGTTCGGGCGCAAGCGCGGCGCGCGTGGGCGCCGTATGCGGCTCCAGGATTTCGCTGATCGCGCGCGGCGGAACCGGCGGTGCCATCGGCATCGGCGGTGGCGCTGCCGGCGCGGCGGCATGGAATTCGCGCGGCGCGGCGACGAAGGCGGCTTGCGCCGCTTGCGCGGCGGCCGGATTTGGCAGTTCCGGCTTCGGATCGTATTTCGGCGGCTGTTGCTGGGGCCGCGGCTCGCGCGCCATCGGCGCGGGCTCCATGGGAGCGGCCATCGGCATCGGCATCGGCTGCGGCGCAGCGGCCGGCGGTGCCGTGCGCACCGTGCGCAGATCGCCCTCGATCATCGAGAGACGATCGACGACGTGGCCAAGTGCGTTGTGGACGGCCTCCAGCGAATCCTGGGTGCTCCGGGTGGTCTCGGCCTGGCTGAAGCGGATGTCGGAGAGCTCGCGCTTGACGAGATCGACCATTCCGGAATCGGCAGGCGGCGCGGAGTTGCGGCTCTCGGCCAGCGCGGAATAGGTCGCCTGCTGCCGCTCCAGGTGGCGCAGGATGTCGTGCAGCCCGTCCTCGACGCGGCTGAAATTGCCGTTGCGCGGATCGGAGGTGGCCTCGATCCGCTCCAGCAGATACGAGACCCGCTGTTCGAGATGCGCAAAGGTCGAAGCCGAGTCGTTGCCGACCTGCATGCGGTCGAAACGGTCGGACAGCGCGCGGATCGCGCTTTCGAGATGCTCGGTGCTTTCGGATGGCTGAGGCCGCTCGCGCGTTTCCAGCGCGGCGGTGAGCGCCGCGATGCGCTGCTCCAGCACCGCAAAGCTGTCGCCGGAGCCGGACGAGCGGGTGACCTGGTCGACCTTGGACGACAGCAGCTGCACGTCGTCCGAGAGCCGCGCCAGCGCTTCGTTGGAGGCGACGTTGGAGACGATGCCGCGCAGCGCCGAGATCGCGCCTTCGAGCTGGCGGACCGTCGAGGGATCGTCATTGGCGCGCAGGATCAGATCGAGCTTGGCGCCGAGATTGCGGATCGCCTCGTCATAGCCGGTGAGCTGCTCGGCCGGCGTCAGCGTGCGCAGCACCTGCTTGATGTCGGACAGCGCATGCTCGATGCCGGACAGGACCTGACCGTCGGTGCCGTTGGAGCGTGTCTCGTCGATGCGCCGATGCAGCGAGCGGATCTCGTTCTCGATCGATTCGATCGCGCGGCGCGGCATCGCCTCGGTGATGGCGTTGCGGATCGCCGCAAGCTCGCTGCGGAAAGTGTTGATCGCCTGCTCGGTATTGTCCGGGCGCTGGAGCGATTCGATCTGGCTCGTGATCTTGAGCAGATGGCGCTCGAGCGCGGAGAAATCCGGCCCCGGCTGCGGTGGCGGCGGAGCGTAGGCAGGCGCGGGCGGCGCCATCGGGGGCGCGAAAGGAGTTGCCGCAGGCGCGATCGACGGCGCGGCGCGCGGCGGCATCTGCCGCGGCGCAAAGCCGTCGAGCTCGCTCTGCCGCGCCGTGATCTCGGCGACGGCGACGTCGAACGAAGCGGGGCTCAGGGGCGGTGAATTGCGATAGACCTGCGCTGCCGCGCGCTCGACCGCATCGGCCTGGCGCTGGCGCGTTTCAACGGGTGCCTGCCGCGGTGCCGGAGCCTGCTGCGGCTTCGAAATTTGCGACAGCCGGGCATCGAGCCGCGAGATCGCGTCGTTGAGCTGGCGCGCTACGCCCTGCTCGCGCGGGTCCCTTTCACGGGAGGGGTCCTGGCGCGGGGCGGGCTTTGAAATCCGTTCGATCTGCTGGGTGATGGCGTCGAGCCGCTGGTGGATGTCGGCGACTTCGCGGCTTTCCTGACTCGGGACCTGGCCAGGTGCTTGGCCAGGTGCTTGGCTATGTGCTTGGCTCGGCATTTGCTGCGGACGCTGGTCGTAAGGTCCGCGAAAATTCGGCGGGGCAGTCTCGCCGAGCGTGGAGTTCAGCCAATCGTTGAGTGACATGCCGGCGCGACGCGCAGCAGCTTCGGCCCGCTCCCGGACGGATGGATCGATGCCGTCAACACTCCACGATACGCGCGAATTCATGACTCTGTCCGGTTCCGACTCCGGCGCCCCACCCGGCGCCTCCAGCCTCCCCTCGCGTGCCGGTTGCAAAGACAATCGGATTTGGCGCGGGTCGTCTGCCTCGAAAACCGACTTTTGTCTGTTACGGTAAATAACGGGTTAAGGAACCCGTTGACGGTGTCTTAAAGTTGGGCGGCGGGAACCGGGGTATGGTCGTTGTGGCGCTCGTCCGCTCGCCAAAATAACGGTGTCGTGCCCCGCGAAGGCGGGGCATCCAGTACTCCGAGGCAGCGCGGCTAGGAGCCAGGCGCCGCGGCGTACTGGATCGCCCGCCTGCGCGGGCGATGACAGCGGAGTAAGACGCAACAGCACGCATAACCGTCGGGCTCGACCTCCTCAGCCCTTGCCCTCGCGCTTGCCTTCCTCCAGCGGCACCACGGTGCCTTTGGCGCTTGTCGCCGACAGCGCCTCGAGCGCCTCTTCGCAGAAATCGGCCACCATCTGCTCGTGTCGCGCGCCGAGGCGCAGCAGCAGCAAATTGCCGAGGTCGAGCACGCCCGACGCCGTTCCTTCCGGAAAGCGCTTCTTCAGGATGCGCTCGTAGTTCTCGTGGCGATCGCGGTGGTGCTCGAGCCGGGCCATCAGGTCGGTGCGCATGGGCTCGATGTCGATGCTGTCGAGCGCATGCAGCCGCACCAGGAGGTCGTCCTTGATCGAGGGCGGCGTGCTTGGCCGCGCGGCCCAGTGCCGCAGCGCTGTTCGGCCCTCCGGAGTAAGCGTATAGATCAGTTTATTGGGTTTGCCTGATTGCACGACCTCGCGGCCCTGGATGTAGCCGCGGTCGCGCAGCTTGGAGAGTTCGCGGTAGATTTGCTGGTGGTCGGCCTTCCAGAAGAAGCCGATCGAGGAGTCGAATGTCTTGGCGAGCTCGTAGCCCGTCATCGGACGTTCCGTCAGGCATGCGAGGATTGCGTCGCCCAGTGCCATGACCGGCCCTCCTGTTCTCAACCTTGACCAATTTGCTTGACTTTATGCGCATCGGCGCATATGCGTCAATGTGCATATGAGGCGACCTAAAAACGAGGGCAAACACCCGCCCCGAAAACCCCAGCGGAATCAGCCTTCGCGCTACTGTGCATGGGGTTGTTTTCGCGTTTTTTTGCTCAGGCCTTTATCAAGGGAGGCACCCTGACCATGACCGGCCTCGATTCCTGGTACGGCTACATGACGTCGCATGACCGCGCCGCGCTCTGGGACCTCCTTCATCCGGACGCCGTCTTCGAAAGCCCCGTGGTGCACTCGCCGCAGCGCGGCCGCGACATCACCTTCAAATATCTCGCCAGCGCCGAGAAGGTGCTCGGCGGTCCCGGCTTCAGCTATGTCGGCGAGTGGAAGAGTGAGAGCGGCGCCGTGCTCGAATTCAAGACCCTGATCGACGGCATCGAGATCAACGGCGTCGACATCATCACCTTCGACAGCGAGGGACGCATCACGCATTTCAAGGTGATGGTGCGGCCGCTCAAGGCGATCAACATGCTGCATCGCCTGATGGCGGAGCAGCTTGCCGCCCAATCATAAAGAGTTCCACCACTTCACTTCAAAGCTATGCCGGGAGAACGCCATGCCGATCTACAAAGCCCCCGTCGAAGACGTGAACTTCCTGCTCAACGACGTCTTCCAGATCGACCGCTACGACAATCTGGCCGGCTTCTCCGACGCGTCGAGCGACGTGCGCGAGGCGATTTTGGGCGAAGCCGCAAAGCTCGCCGAAGAGGTGCTGCAGCCGCTGAATCGGGTGGGCGATCTCGAAGGCTGCAAGCGCGCCGATGACGGCAGCGTCACCACGCCGAAGGGCTTCAAGGACGCGTTCAAGCAGGTCGCCGAGGGCGGCTGGCTCGGTCTGTCGGCTCCGACCGAGTTCGGCGGCCAGGGCCTGCCGGTGACGCTGAGCCAGGCGGTCAACGAATTCCAGATCTCCGCCAACATGGCGTTCTCGATGTATGGCGGCCTCACCATGGGCGCGACAGCGGCGCTGATCGTCCACGGCACTCCGGAGCAGAAGCAGATCTACGTGCCGAAGATGGTGGCGGGCGAGTGGACCGGCACCATGAACCTGACCGAGCCGCATTGCGGCACCGACCTCGGCATGCTCCGCACCAAGGCGGTGCGGCAAGCCGACGGCAGCTTTGAGATCACGGGCACCAAGATCTTCATCTCGGCCGGCGAGCATGACCTCGCCCCCAACATCATTCACCTCGTGCTTGCCCGCATCGAGGGCGCGCCCGCCGGCATCAAGGGCGTGTCGCTGTTCGTGGTACCGAAATTCCTGGTCAATGCCGATGGTTCGGTCGGGCGGCGCAACGGCGTGGTCTGCGGCTCGATCGAGCACAAGATGGGCATCCACGGCAATTCGACCTGCGTGATGAACTACGACAACGCCACCGGCTGGCTGATCGGCGAGGAGAACAAGGGCATGCAGGGCATGTTCGTGATGATGAACGAGGCCCGCCTCGGCGTCGCCGTGCAGGGTCTCGCGCAGTCCGAGGTCGCCTATCAGAACGCCGTCGCCTATGCCCGGGATCGCATCCAGGGCCGTTCGCTCACCGGCGTCAAGGCGCCGGACAAGCAGGCCGATCCGATCATCGTGCATCCCGACGTGCGCCGTACGCTGCTGTCGATCCGCGCCTTCAACGAGGCCGCGCGCGCCTTCGTGATGTGGACGGCGCTGAAGAGCGACGTCGCCCATCGCTCCGAGGATCCCAAGGACCGCCAGGCCGCCGACGATCACATGGGCTTGATGACCCCGGTGCTGAAGGGCTTCCTCACCGACTACGGCTTCGCCAATGCGGTGCAGGCGCAGCAGATGTATGGCGGCCACGGCTACATCGCCGAGCAGGGCATGGAGCAGTTCGTGCGCGATGCACGTATTGCGATGATCTATGAAGGCGCCAACGGCATCCAGGCGCTCGACCTCGTCGGCCGCAAGCTGCCGCGCGACGGCGGCCGCGCCATCATGGCGTTCTTCGGCGAGGTCATGGCCTTCGCCAAGGAGAACGGCGGCGACGAGGCGATGAAGCCCTACATCACCCCGCTCTCGGCTTCGCTCGGCCATCTCCAGCAGGCCACCACCTGGCTGATGCAGAACGCGATGGCGAAGCCCGACAATGCCGGTGCCGCCGCGACCGATTACCTCAATCTCTTCGGTTTCGTCGCGCTCGGCTACATGTGGGCGAAGATGGCCAAGGTGACGCAGGGGAAGATTGCCGAGAGCGGGACGACGTCCTATCTCTCGACCAAGCTCGTCACCGGCCGTTTCTTCATGGAGCGGATGCTGCCGGAGACCGCCGCCAATCTCGCACGCATCCAGGCCGGCTGCGCCACCATCATGGAGCTGCCGGCGGAAGCTTTCTGAGGATTTCGCTTCACCAATAATCCCGATCGCGTCGCGGTCGTAACCAATAACTGCAATCAGGAGGCTCCCATGGCAGATGCCTATATCTACGATCACGTCCGCACTCCCCGCGGCCGCGGCAAACCTGATGGCGCGCTGCACGAAGTCACCGCGCTTGCGCTCGCGACCGTGCCGCTGAAGGCGCTGAAGGATCGCAACAACCTGCCGGAAGATTCCGTCGATGACGTCATTCTCGGCGTGGTCGATCCGGTCGGCGAAGCCGGCTCCGACATCGCGCGCTTTGCCGCGCTGAAGGCGGGCCTCGGCGAGGCCGTCCCCGGCGTGCAGATCAGCCGCTTCTGCGCCTCCGGTCTCGATGCCGTGAATTTTGCCGCAGCCCAGGTGATGAGCGAGCAGCATGAACTGGTGATCGGCGGCGGCGCGGAATCGATGAGCCGCGTCGGCATCGGTGCCTCCGGCGGCGCCTGGCCGATGGATCCGTCGATGGCGGTGCCGGCCTATTTCATGCCGCAGGGCGTCTCGGCCGATCTGATCGCGACCAAATACGGCTTCTCGCGCGACGACGTCGATGCCTATGCGGTGCAGAGCCAGCAGCGCGCGGCGAAGTCCTGGGATGAAGGCCGCTTCAACAAGTCGATCGTCGCGGTGAAGGACATCAACGGCCTCACCATTCTGGCCAAGGACGAGCACATGCGTCCCTCGACGACGATGCAGTCGCTGGCGCAGCTGCAGCCGGCGTTCACGATGATGGCGCAGATGGGCGGCTTCGACGGCGTCGCGGTGCAGTCGCATCCCGAGATCGAGCGCGTCAACTACGTGCACCACGCCGGCAATTCGTCGGGCATCGTCGATGGTGCCGGCGCGGTTCTGCTCGGCAGCAAGGACGCCGGCAGCAAGTACGGCCTGAAGCCGCGTGCAAGAATCCGCGCCTTCGCCAATGTCGGCTCCGAACCCGCGATGATGCTGACCGGCCCGGTCGACGTCACCGAAAAGCTGTTTGCGCGCTCCGGCATGAAGAAGTCGGACATCGACCTGTTCGAGCTCAACGAGGCCTTTGCCTCCGTCGTGCTGCGCTACATCCAGGCCTTCGACATCGACAACGCCAAGATCAACGTCAATGGCGGTGCGATCGCGCTCGGCCATCCGCTCGGCGCGACCGGTGCGATGATCCTCGGTACCGTGCTCGACGAGCTCGAGCGCACCGACAAGTCGACCGCCCTGGTGACGTTGTGCATCGGCGGCGGCATGGGCACCGCGACCATCATCGAACGCGTCTAAGGGTAGGGAGCAACCGACATGGCTTACAAGAATTTCAAGGTTGAGACCGATTCCGACGGCATCGCGCTCGTGACCTGGGACATCCCGGGCCGTTCGATGAACGTGCTCGACGAGACCTCGACCAGCGAGCTCGACGCGATCGTCAAGGAAACCACGGCCGACGCCGCCGTGAAGGGTGTCGTCATCACCTCTGCCAAGGAGGCGTTCTGCGCCGGCGCCGACCTGTCCATGCTCGAGGGCATGAACCAGGCCTACGCAAAAGTGTTTGGGGAGCAGGGCGAGACCGCCGCGAACCAGATGCTGTTCGAGCAGAGCCGGCGTTTCTCGCTGGTGCTGCGCTCCATCGAGACCTCCGGCAAGCCGTGGGCGGCGGCGATCAACGGCCTTGCGCTCGGCGGCGGTTTCGAGATCACGCTGTGCTGCCACTATCGCGTGGCGGCGGAAAATCCCAAGACGCGCCTCGGCCTGCCCGAGGTCAAGGTCGGCCTGTTCCCGGGCGCCGGCGGCACGCAGCGCGTGCCGCGCCTGGTGCCGCCGCAGGACGCGATGACGATCCTGCTCAAGGGCGATCCGGTCACGGTCGAGAAAGCCAAGGCGCTGAATCTGATCCACGCCATCGTTCCCGCCGCCGATCTCGTCAAGGCGGCAAAGGACTGGATCAAGGGCGGCGGCAAGGCCGTCGCGCCCTGGGACGAGAAGGGCTTCAAGCTCCCCGGCGGTCCGGTGTTCTCCAAGGCCGGCATGATGATGTTCCCGGCCGGCAACGCGATCTATCGCCGCGAGACCTACGACAATTATCCGGCCGCGCGCGCGATCATGAGCTGCGTCTATGAGGGCCTGCAGCTGCCGATCGACGCCGCACTGCGCGTCGAGTCACGCTACTTCACCTCGGTGCTGCGTTCGAAGGAAGCGGCTGCGATGATCCGCAGCCTGTTCCTGTCGATGCAGGAGCTCAACAAGGGCGCGCGCCGTCCGAAGGATGTGCCGCCGACCAAGGTGAGGAAGATCGCCGTGATCGGCGCCGGCTTCATGGGCGCGAGCGTCGGCTATGTCTCGGCCCGTGCCGGCCTCGACGTCGTCCTGATCGATCGCGATCAGGAGAGCGCCGACAAGGGCAAGGCGCATGCGCAGAAGGTGATCGAGGAGCAGATCAAGAAGGGCCGTGCCAAGCCCGGCGACGCAGAAGCCCTGCTCGCCCGCATCACGCCGACCGCGGACTATTCCGCACTGAAGGACGTCGATCTCGTCATCGAAGCCGTGTTCGAGGACCGCAAGGTCAAGGCTGAGACCTTTGCCAAGGCGCAGGAGCATATGAAGCCGGACGTGATCTTCGCGTCCAATACTTCGACGCTTCCGATCACCTCGCTGGCCGAATCCTTCAAGGACCAGGGCAGGTTCGTCGGCATCCACTTCTTCTCGCCGGTCGAGAAGATGATGCTGGTCGAGATCATCCAGGGCAAGAACACCGGCGATCTCGCGCTCGCGACCGCACTCGACTACGTCCGGCAGATCGGCAAGACGCCGATCGTCGTCAATGACAGCCGCGGCTTCTTCGCCAACCGCTGCGTCGGCCGCTACGTCGCCGAAGGCAACGAGATGTTTTTGGAAGGCGTACCTCCGGCGATGATCGAGAACTGCGCCAAGATGGCCGGTATGCCGGTCGGCCCGCTCTCGCTGTCCGATGAAGTCGCGCTCGACCTCGGCCTCAAGATCATGAAGGCGACGGAAGCCGACCTCGGCCCCAACGCCATCAATCCCGATCAGAAGAAGCTGATGGTGGAGATGGTCGAGAAGCAGGGCCGTCTGGGCCGCAAGAACAGCAAGGGCTTCTACGATTACCCTGAGAAGGGCAAGGGTCAGAAGAGCCTGTGGCCAGGCCTGTCCGCGCTGCAGCCCAAGCAGCTCGATCCCGATACCCTCGACGTCGAGGAGCTGAAGCAGCGCTTCCTGGTGGTGCAGGCGGTGGAAGCCGCGCGCACGGTGGAGGACCACGTCATCACCGATCCGCGCGAGGCGGATGTCGGCTCGATCCTCGGCTTCGGCTTCGCGCCGTTCACCGGTGGCACGCTGTCCTACATCGACTTCATGGGCACGAAGAAGTTCGTCGAGCTTTGCCACAAGCTGGAGGCGAAATACGGCTCGCGCTTCACCCCGCCGAAACTTCTCGAGGAGATGGCCGCGAAGGGAGAAACCTTCTACGGCCGCTTCGCCCCGAAGAAGGCCGCGGCCTGAGTCGCCACCGTAGCCTGCAGGAGCGAGGCGAAATCCGACCCACCCGCGTAGAGACCCCGGACTATGCTGCGCTCCATCCGGGCCAAAGCATGATCCGGAAAAGTGCGAAGCGGTTTTCCGAAAAGATCATGCTCAAACAACAACCTAAAGCGCGATGATGATTCATCCTGATCTCATCGCGCTTTAGGCATCGAAATCGTGAAACAACAAGGGCCGGATCATCGATCAGGCCTTTCCGATTCAGGGCCCAGCCTCATCACGGTTGCGTCAAACTGTTCCCAGCTTGTGGAACCGGTCACAGAATTCGCGTAGGAACCGTGCCAGAGTCCCGCTGCCGATGTCGCGCAATTGTCATAGGCGCGTCAAAGCGGCGCCGTTCTTTTGCTCGGCCCTGGCACTAGTCTTGCTCCGGGTCAGGGTCATGAAACCGGTCGGGACGCTTGCCGATCCATCGGCAAGTTGAAGACGAAATAAGAAAGTGTCCTTGATGAACTCTCTGGTGCTGCGGAAGACCGCGCTTGGTCGCGATCTCGCCGCGAAATATGCTGTTGCATCCGCAACCGGCCGCCTGTTGCCGCAACAGAAGCCGGCGCGCCTGCGCCGCAAGGGGCCGTTGCTTTGGGCCGTTGTGGCTTTACTTGTGCTGGCGGCGGATTTTCTGCTCGCTTGTCTCGCCTGGCTCGCCGTCGATTTCGTCATGGGATGAGGCGTCACGCGTGTGCAGCACATAGGCTGTCGCGAGATAGGCGAGCTGGCAGACGGCGAGGCAGCCGGCAATGACGATCACGCCCGCCGTCATCCCGAACTCGTAAACGCGAAGAACTATCGCCGCGACAATCGCGATCAACGGCGAAATCACGACCAGCGCCCAGATCCTGAAAACGTAACCGGTCGCTATTCCCACCAACGCGCTTGCAACGATCAGGACGAAGGCAATCGTCAAGTTCAACTCCGATGCGAGTCCGAATTCTTCAATCAATTCCCTCAAAATCGCCCGCTTCACGGGTGGTAACAAGACAGCACCACTTACATTTGCGAACAGTCGTTCATAAGTTTAACGCGAGGTACGATGATCCGGCGGACCGGTTTCGCGTTGCGTGGTCCTGCGGCAGCAAAAAGGGCCGGATCATGGACCCGGCCCTTTGGAGATTGATCGCCGTCGCGTCTCAGGCGGCCTGGATCAGCCCCTCCTTCTTGAGCGCTTCCTGCACCTGTGGCCGCGCCGCGACGCGGGTCTTGTACGCGGCAAGGTTCGGCATCGCCGAGAGGTCGAACTTCATCCGGTCGCCCCAGATCAGCATCGTGAAGAGATAGCCGTCAGCCACCGTGAACTGCTTGCCCATGAGGTAGTCGCGGCCGGCGAGCTGGCTGTCGATGTATTTCAGCTTGCCCATGACGCGGTCCTTGAAGAAGGCCTTGGCCTCGTCGTTCAGAGCCGGCGCGAACAGTGGACCAAAGCTCTTGTGCACCTCCGAGGTGAGGAAGTTCAGCCACTCCAGGAGCTTGTAGCGCTCGGCGCTGTCACGGGCCGGCGCCAGCCCCTTGGCCGAGGCCTGATCGGCGATCATCTGGACAATCACCGGGCCTTCGGTCACGATCTCTCCGCTATCGAGGCGCAGCGCAGGGACCTGGCCCTTGGGGTTCAGCTTCAGATAATCCTCACCATTTTCGAGCTTCTTGGCCCGGATATCGACCTTGACCAGCTCATGGGGCAGGCCGGCTTCCAGGAGCGCGATATGGGGGGACAGCGAGCAGGCACCGGGCGAATAGTACAGTTTCATGGAATTTCCTCCTCTTGACGCTTGGTTCAGGCGAAAGAACGACTACATGCATCTGCTTGAAATAGTCAAGATTGATGCAGGTGCATCGAATGGGGTAAGAGACGGGCGACGAGCTTGAGCGGGACCATGAAACGCAAACCATCGACCGAGGCGACTTCCGCCTGGATACGCTTGATGCGGGTGCAGAGCCGCGTGCTCGATTGCGTCGAGCAGGACCTGAAGAAGGCCGGCTTCCCGCCGCTGGCATGGTATGACGCGCTGCTCGAACTGTCACGGGCGCCCTCGGGCGAGCTCCGGCCGGTCGAACTCGAACGGCAAATGCTGATCCCGCAATATTCGACATCGCGGCTGATCGACCGCCTGGTCGACGAAGGCCTCGCCTCGCGGCGTGAATGCAAGATCGACAAGCGCGGCCAGTTCGTGGAGATCACGGAAGCCGGCCGCGAATTGCAGAAGCGAATGTGGGGCGCCTATTCGGCCGCAATCGAGAAATATGTCGGTTCGAAACTGTCCGATGCGGATGCCATCAAGCTCAGCGGTCTGCTCGACCGCCTGGGCTGCTCATGCGGCGAAATGAAACTGCCGCCTGCCCACGTCAACGAAACCACGCCGTTGCGATGATCGCGCGGCAAACCAGCTCGTCCGTGCAACCGGTGGGTTCGCGGACCATCACTGTCACCCACGCGCGTTCGGTCGAAGCGCTTTTGATTAGAGTTTGATATGGCGCGAGACCAGATCGATATGACGCCTCTGCAATCGCGCGACGAACTCGTCGCGTGGTTCGAGGCTGGCTGCAAGGACCCGTCCGAATTCCGCATGGGCACCGAGCACGAGAAGACGCCGTTCACGCTCGAAGGCCACCGTCCGGTGCCCTACGAAGGCGCGCGCGGTATCGGTGCGCTGCTCGAAGGCATGAAACTCCTGCTCGGCTGGGAGCCGATCATGGAGAAGGGCAACATCATCGGCCTCTACGACGTCACCGGCGGCGGCGCGATCTCGCTCGAGCCCGGCGGACAGTTCGAGCTCTCCGGTGCGCCGGTCGAGAACGTGCACCAGACCCAGAGCGAGCTGATGGCGCATCTGGCGCAGGTGCGCGAGATCGCAACGCCGCTCGGCATCGGCTTCCTCGGGCTCGGCATGACGCCGTCCTGGTCGCGCGCCGACATCCCGGTGATGCCCAAGGGCCGCTACAAGATCATGACCAATTACATGCCGAAGGTCGGCCAGTACGGCCTCGACATGATGTACCGGACCTGCACGGTGCAGACCAATCTCGACTTCTCCTCCGAAGCCGACATGGTCAAGAAGCTGCGTGTCTCGCTCGCGCTCCAGCCGGTCGCAACCGCTTTGTTCGCCAATTCGCCGTTTACCGAGGGCAAGCCGAACGGCTTCCTCTCCTTCCGGTCCGAGATCTGGCGCGACACCGACAATGCGCGCGCCGGCATGATGCCGTGGGCATTCGAGGACGGTATGGGCTTCGAGCGCTATGTCGACTACGCGCTCGACGTGCCCATGTACTTCGTCAAGCGCGGCGAGGATTACATCGACGTCTCGGGCTCCTCGTTCAGCGCCTTCTTCGATGGACGCAACAACAACCTGCCCGGTGAACGTCCGACGCTGTCGGACTGGGCCAACCATCTTTCGACGATTTTCCCGGAGGTGCGGCTCAAGCGCTATCTCGAGATGCGCGGCTCCGACGGTGGCCCGTGGGGCCGTCTGCCGGCGCTATCGGCGTTCTGGGCCGGGCTGCTCTACGATGATGTGTCGCTCGATGCCGCCTGGGACCTGGTGAAGCACTGGAGCGCGCATGAGCGTCAGGCCCTGCGCGACGACGTGCCGCGCTTCGGCTTCAAGTCGCGGATCAAGGACCGCTATCTGTTCGAGATCGCCAAGGAGTGCCTCGTTCTGGCACATGCCGGCCTGCGCCGGCGCGGCCGGATCGACCAGCTCGGCCGCGACGAAACCCGGCATCTGGAGCCGCTCGATCGCATCATCGATTCCGGCCGCACGCCGGCCGAGGAGATGCTCGACAAGTTCAACGGTCCCTGGAACAGCTCGGTGGAACCGGCCTACGCGGAATACGCGTTCTAGACCCAGGGCCAACGATCGGGACCCGAGCCGTTCATCGCCCATACAGGTTTGCGGCGATCAAATGACCGGCTGAAAACCTGAGCGTCGTCAATAACTCGAAAGCTGTTCCGATGGGGAAGGGCCGCCTGGCCGTCATGGCAAGCGTCCTGGCAAGCGTCGTGGCATGCGCCGCGCTGCTTTGGCTCGTGTTTGCGAGCTGGCCTGCGCGCGCCCAGACGGCGTTCGATCGGCCTGGCGGAGACTATTTCAGCACCCCGGTCACGTCGGGCGATCCCGAGGATTGCGCGCTGCTGTGCGAACGCGACCGCCGTTGCCGGTCCTGGAGCTTCAGCTATCCCGATGTCGAAGGCGGCTCGGCGGTGTGCTGGCTGAAGAACGCGGTGCCTGCGCGCGTGCCGGGAAGCTGCTGCATCTCCGGTGTGCGCGGCGCCGGCGTGATCGAGCCTCGTGTCGAAGGGGTGGAGACCTCGATAGACCGCCCCGGCGGCGATTTGCGCAATTTCGAGATCAAGGACGGCGAAGGCGAAGAGGCCTGCAAGGCCGCCTGCACCGCCGACAACAAATGCCGCGCCTTCACCTATGCGCGCCCCGGCTACACCGGACGCGAAGCGCGCTGCTTCCTGAAAAAGGAAATCAAGCCGCCGCGCCGGAAAGCGGGGTTTACGTCGGGAGTGGTGCGGTAGCGGATCAAGCTAGGGTGGGTTAGCGTAGCGTAACCCACCACTGTTTGTCTCCGCGGACGCGAAAGAGGTGGATTACGCTTCGCTAACTAAAATCCACCCTACGGCATCCCACTCGGTCGCGATTACCGTGATCTCCGGCCACAGCGTCTTCCATCGCTCCGTCTTCGCCGCGTAATTCGCTGCGGAAAAATTCCGAGTTAGGTTGGGCCGCGCGATCAGCCCTGCAATGTCGTCGAAGCCGTGCGGCGCGTAGACCTCGTAGCGGTCACCTGCGCGCCTCACGCCCACTTGTGTGTTCTGCGTGAGGAAGCGGTCGATGCCATCGGTCGCGCGCGTCAGGGGCGGATAGGGCAGGCCGTGCTTGTCGGGGTACCACAGATGCACGCGCGCCTGGTTGCGGGCCTCGATCTTGACGCCGAGATGACCGAGCCGCGCATGCAGCGCGCGGATCACCGCATCCTCCGCCTCCCATGAGGTATCAGGATCGAAATAGAACACGTCGTAATCGGCGATGCCGTAATCGACGGTTCGACCGGTGAGGACGTTCCACGCCGTCTGCACCAGACATCCCGAGACCAGCCATGCATCCGGCAGGACGAACCGATGGAGCTCGTCGATAATCGCGACGTTGACTGGATTGAGCAGCGCAAGTGCGAGGAAGCGGTCGCGATCCATCGGCGGCCATCACTTACGGGCTGGCATCGAACGCGGCGCGTGCCGCTTTCGATGCCAAAGCGCGCCAGCGCCGCCGCAACAACGGCTCGATGATTGCGCGCTTTGCCTTCGACAGGCGGATCAGCACGATCGGATAATCGGCGTAGTGATCGGTGACATAGAAAATCTTGGGCTGGCTCTCGACCAGCATCGCGCGTTCGTCGATCGGCACGTCCGGCATCACCAGACTGTCGCCGTCCTCCTTCAGCCGCGCCAGCATCTTCTTGCGCACTTTCAGCGCCGGCGTGCCGTAGGAAGTGCCGTCCTCGACCTCCGGCCACGTCAGCGCGAATTTTCTGACGTCGTCGAAGGTCATGGGATGTCTCCGCAATCGTCACCCTCATCCTGAGGAGCCGCGCTCTTGCGCGGCGTCTCGAAGGATGGGCCGCGGACCTCATGGTTCGAGACGCGCGAAGACGCGCTCCTCACCATGAGGGGATCAGCTCAATGCACGGCGGTGAAAAACCGCGCCATGCGAAATCCGGACAGCCAGGTCCACACCGGCTGGCCGCGGATACCGAGATCCCAGGATCCGAGCACGGCATCCGCGCGGCCGACCAGATTGTCGATCGGCAACAGGCCGACGCCGCCGGAGCGCAAGGGCACGCGGCTGTCGGCGGAGTTGTCGCGGTTGTCGCCGAGCACGAAGAGATGGCCTGATGGCACCGTCACTTCCTGCGTGTTGTCGAGCGGACCGTTGTCGCGCATCTTGAAGATCAGATGCGAGACGCCGTTCGGCAGTGTCTCGACATAGCGATAGGCGGGCTCGCTGCCGCCATTGTCGTCCTCGGCGGCGCCAACGCCGTCCGGCTTCAACTCGGCGGGGCGGTCGTTGATGAAGAGCTGGCCCTGCCGCAGCTGGATGCGGTCGCCGGGCAGACCCACGACGCGCTTGACCCAGGCCTGCGAGCGGTCGCCGGGCCAGCGGAAGACGACGACGTCGCCTTGCTTCGGCGTTTCCGCGAAGACACGGCCGCTCTCGGGCAGGTTGATCTGGATCGGCAGCGACGAGGTGCCGTAGCCGTAGGGGAATTTCGAAGCGATCAATGCGTCGCCGATCAGCAGCGTCGGCTCCATCGAGCCCGACGGCACGTAGAACGGCTCGGCCAGCGCACCCTTGGCGATGAACACGGCGGCGACGATGCCGGCGAGCTGCACCAGTTGGCCGCCCCAGCCGCTGCTCTTCCGCTTGGTGGTGACAGTTATCTTCTCGACACTCATCCGCCCGTTCCACCCACCGTAATGCGTTCCATCAATAGCGACGGCTGGCCGACGCCGACCGGCACGCCCTGGCCGTTCTTGCCACAGGTGCCGATGCCGGTATCGAGCGCGAGGTCGTTCCCGATCATGCGAATGCGATGCAGGTCGGTCGGCCCGTTGCCGATCAGCATGGCGCCCTTCAAGGGCGCGCCTAACTTGCCGTTCTCGATCTTGTAGGCCTCGGTGCACTGAAACACGTATTTGCCCGAGGTGATGTCGACCTGGCCGCCGCCGAAATTCGCCGCGAAGACGCCGTTCTTCACCGAGGCGAGGATCTCGGCCGGATCGCGATCGCCCGCGAGCATGTAGGTGTTGGTCATGCGCGGCATCGGCACATGGGCGTAGCCCTGGCGGCGGCCGTTGCCAGTCGGCTTCATGTTCATCAGGCGCGCGTTCTGGCGGTCCTGCATGTAGCCGACCAGGACGCCGTCCTCGATCAGCACGGTGCGGTTGGTCGGCGTGCCCTCGTCGTCGATCGACAGCGAGCCGCGGCGCGAGGCAATGGTGCCGTCGTCGACCACGGTAACGCCCTTGGCCGCGACCTGCTGGCCCATCAGGCCTGCAAACGCAGACGTCTTCTTGCGGTTGAAGTCGCCTTCCAGCCCATGGCCGACCGCTTCATGCAGCATCACGCCGGGCCAGCCGGCCCCGAGCACGACGTCCATCTCGCCGGCGGGGGCGGGAATCGATTCCAGATTGACCAGCGCCTCGCGCAGTGCGCCGTCGGCGGCGTCGCGCCAGTTCTTGCTTTCGATGAACTCGGCGTAGCCGGCGCGGCCGCCATAACCCTTGCTGCCGCTCTCCTGGCGGTCGCCCTGGCCGGCGACCACGGAGACATTGACGCGCACCAGCGGGCGGATGTCGCGATAGCTCTCGCCGTCGGGCCGCAGGATCTCGACCACCTGCCAGGTCGCACCCAGGCTGACGCTGACCTGCCGCACCCGCGGATCCTTGTCGCGCAGATAGGCGTCGATCTCGGCGAGCAGTTTGACTTTGGTCTCGAAGCCGGGGGCATCGAGCGGATTGTCGTCGGCGTAGAGCCGCACATTGGTGCGCGGGGGAGGCGCAGCGAAGCTGCCGGAATAACCGCCGCGCACGGCCGCGACCGCGTCCGCAGCGCGAATCAGCGCTGGCAGCGACACGTCGGAGGAATGGGCGTAGCCGACCGCGTCGTCCTTGACGGCGCGCAGGCCAAAACCCTGCGAAGTGTCGTAGGTTGCCTGCTTCAGCCGCCCATTGTCGAACATCAGCGCTTCGGTCTGGCTGTACTCCAGGAACAATTCGCCGTCGTCGGCACCGGCAAGCCCGCGCGCGAGCTCATTGCGAACCTGATCGCGGTCGAGATTGGCGCGGTCGAGCAGGGAGGTTGTGGCAGGGTTGGTCATGCGTCCGTCCATTATCGGGGGATGTGGGGCAAGATAATGGTTTCCCGGCGGTTCCGCGAGGGGCTTGGCCGTCACATTACGGAAACGATAGGGTTGGCGTGTGATCGACGCCTGACGCCGCTCAGGCTCTTCCGAGAGGCATGGGACCTCTCAGAGGACGACCTCAATTCCCTTCCGTTGTATGACATTTAGCAAGGTAAGCGTCGCACCCGTCGGGCGCTTCGCACCGCGCTCGAGCTGGGAGACATAGCCAACCGTCAGATTGAGGAGCTGGGCAAAGACGGCCTGGCTGAGATTGGCTTCCTCCCTCAGGGCCTTGATCGCCGGTCCGGACATAGGAGTGGTGGCCGCTACCGGAATGTCGGCCTTATGGCGCATCGTAATCTTCTCGTGAGCAGACTTCGTCAGCAGGCCGCTCGCACGCATGTCCTGCGCCGTCTCCAGCAGCTCTCTCGCAAGCCGGCTGGGCTTCGCTTTAGCCTTTCGCGGTCTCGTCGCCATCTTGCACCTCAATCAAAGTTCCATCTCTCAGAGCTTGCCCGATCTTGGCGTCGCTGGCGGTCAGGAACGAAGCAGCAATCTCACGCAAGGTCGTCAGTTCGGTGTCATCGATATTTTCTCGCTCGCTCTTGGCAAAGCCGAACAGGAACACCGAGCGTTCTGATCCAAATCCGATAAGAAGCCGAAAACCCCCTCGCTTGCCTTCGCCCGGCCGTGCAACGCGTTGTTTGATGATCCGGCCGCCAAGATCGGCATCAATCAAGCCGCGCGTAGCGCGCTCAATTGCCATTATCAGGCTCGCATCCGGGATGCGGTTCTGACGGGCAAAGCGCGCAAGCGTCTTAGTCTTGAAAATACGCACCGGCGCCTCCCCGAGTCTATAAACTATAGTTTATAGGACGGCAATGCAAGGCAGGCGATGTCGAGGAGGCGAAACCCGAGGCTGCGAAGAACAAAAGCCTACGGCAGCTTGTCATACCCCTCGCCGAGCCCGTTCAGGCTGAGCGGGAAGCCGATGCCTTCTTCCGGGGTCTCGAAGATGATGAAGGTCGCGGTCTTGGCGGTGCGGAGCTGGCCGAGCAGCTTGTCGTCCATGACGACCTCGGCGACGCAGCCATTGGGCAGGCAGCGGACGAAGCCGGCGCGGCCGACGTCCTGGTTGTCGAGCTTGAGGCCGAGGCCGGAGGGCAAAAGCACGCCGAGGGGGGCGACCACCCGCATCAGGCGGCTCTTCTGGTCGGCGGTCTTGAGCACGATCACGGTCAGACCGGCGTTGGAGCGGTCTTCGGCCACCACGCTCTGGATCAGGGCGCACTGCTCGGACTGGGCGCCCGGCGGAGTGTCGCAGCGGATCTGCCAGTCGCCATGGACGGAGCGTACCGCGCCCTGCGCATGGGCGAGACTTGGTAAGAAAAAGCCTGGGAGCGCCAGGACGACCGCCGCCAGCAGGGCAGCCAACATCGTGAGGCCGCTAGCCTGCCTTTTAGCCCGCCTTGCCATGCCTCTCGAAAACCCCATCGGGTCGGTCCCTCTGCTCGCCTGGGTCGCTCGCTGGCGGACTGATACGGGAATGACGGCGTCTTGAAGGCGATTCGCAAGCAAATTCCACGCCGCCACGGCCGCCGTCGCCCGCACGAATCAGGTTCCTGTGCGGCTGTCTGCCAGTGCCTACCGCGGGCAATTCCGCTGTCAAGCCGCAGCACCCCGGGAAACGGCATTTTTGTCTGATGTTACTAGGAAATATCTTGCGGGTGATCGCGGACAGACAAGGCTCAAGACTGCATTGCGATAGATCAAGAATTATGGTTTGAGAGGCTTGATTTCGGCGTTCTAGCGATCTGGCCCAATTCCTCTTAGAGGTATTCTTGCGCGGCGGTTTGTCAGACGGGCGGATCGAATAAAGCGTTTCCCGGAAATAGGGGGATGCACTTGGGGTGATTTCGTTAGGGGAGCGCGAACGGCATGAAGATGTCGATGGGCCCGGTGGGCCGGCACTTGCTGGGATTGGCCGTGGCGGGTCTGACGCTGGCGACGGGCGGTGCGGCATTCGCCGAGCTCGGGCAACCGGCGCCATGGGAGTGGACGCTGCAGCAGTCCGGTTCCCCGGTGATGGACAATATCGTCTGGTTCCACAATTTCCTGTTCGTGCTGATCACGGTGATCACGCTGTTCGTTCTGGCGCTGCTCGTGATCGTGGTCGTGAAGTTCAACGCGAGGGCCAATCCGGTGCCGTCGCGGACCACGCACAACACGCTGATCGAGGTGGCGTGGACGCTCGTTCCGGTGCTGATCCTGGTCGGTATCTCGGTGCCGTCGTTCCGTCTCCTGTTCCTCGAGCTCGACGTGCCGAAAGCGGACCTGACCATCAAGGCCACCGGCAAGCAGTGGTACTGGTCCTACGCCTATCCCGACAACGGCAAGTTCGAGTTCGACTCGCTGATGGCGCAGGACAAGCAGCCGCGGCTGCTCGGCGTCGACAACGAGATGGTGGTCCCCGTCAACAAAGTGGTCCGGGTCCAGGTGACCGGGGCCGACGTGATTCATGCCTTTGCGCTGCCGGCCTTTGGCGTCAAGATCGACGCCATTCCGGGCCGGCTGAACGAGACCTGGTTCAAGGCCACCAAGACCGGCATGTTTTACGGCCAGTGCTCGGAATTGTGCGGCAAGGACCACGCCTTCATGCCGATCGCCATACGCGTGGTGAGCGACCAGGAGTTCGCCTCCTGGGTTGAGACGGCGAAGAAGAAATATGCGAGCGGCGGCGCCAGCACCTACGCCTCCACGGCCGGCCCGACGCAGTAAGCGCCGGGCGAAGGGTCCGAGGGAACTGAAAGCGACATAAGGGCGGGACCTCCAGAGGTCCGATCGGGACGCAAGGCAGGATTTGAAAATGGCAACGAGCGCAGCGGCACACGGCGATCACGCGCAAGACCACGGACATGACGAGCACGCCCATCCGACCGGATGGCGGCGCTACGTCTATTCGACCAACCACAAGGACATCGGCACGATGTACCTGATCTTCGCGGTCATCGCCGGCGTCATCGGTGCCGCGATGTCGATCGCGATCCGTGCCGAGCTGATGTATCCGGGCGTGCAGATCTTCCACGAGACGCACACCTACAATGTGTTCGTGACCTCCCACGGCCTGATCATGATCTTCTTCATGGTCATGCCGGCGATGATCGGCGGCTTCGGCAACTGGTTCGTGCCGCTGATGATCGGCGCGCCTGACATGGCGTTCCCGCGCATGAACAACATCTCGTTCTGGCTGCTGCCGGCCTCCTTCGCGCTGCTGCTGATGTCGACCTTCGTCGAGGGTGAGCCGGGCGCCAACGGTGTCGGCGCCGGCTGGACCATGTATGTGCCGCTGTCGAGCTCGGGTCATCCGGGCCCGGCCGTCGACTTCGCGATCCTGTCGCTGCATCTGGCTGGCGCCTCGTCGATCCTCGGCGCCATCAACTTCATCACCACCATCTTCAATATGCGCGCGCCGGGCATGACCCTGCACAAGATGCCGCTGTTCGTATGGTCGATCCTGGTGACGGTGTTCCTGCTGCTGCTGTCGCTGCCGGTGCTCGCCGGTGCCATCACCATGCTGCTCACCGACCGCAATTTCGGCACCGCCTTCTTCGCGCCCGAAGGCGGCGGCGACCCCGTGCTGTTCCAGCATCTGTTCTGGTTCTTCGGTCACCCCGAAGTGTACATCCTGATCCTGCCTGCCTTCGGCATGGTCAGCCAGATCGTCTCGACCTTCTCGCGCAAGCCCGTGTTCGGCTATCTCGGCATGGCCTACGCCATGGTCGCGATCGGCGGCATCGGCTTCGTGGTGTGGGCGCACCATATGTACACCGTCGGCATGTCCTCGGCGACGCAGGCCTATTTCGTCGCCGCGACGATGGTCATCGCGGTTCCGACCGGCGTGAAGATATTTTCGTGGATCGCCACGATGTGGGGCGGCTCGATCGAGTTTCGCGCGCCGATGATCTGGGCGGTGGGATTCATCTTCCTGTTCACCGTCGGTGGCGTCACCGGCGTCGTGCTGGCGAATGCCGGCGTCGACCGCGTGCTCCAGGAGACCTACTACGTCGTCGCGCACTTCCACTACGTGCTGTCGCTCGGTGCCGTGTTCGGGATCTTTGCCGGCTGGTACTACTGGTTCCCGAAGATGTCGGGCTACATGTACAACGAGACGCTGGCGAAGGCGCACTTCTGGGTCACCTTCATCGGCGTCAATCTGGTGTTCTTCCCGCAGCACTTCCTCGGCCTGTCGGGCATGCCGCGCCGCTATGTCGACTATCCCGACGCGTTCGCGGGCTGGAACCTGATCTCGTCGCTCGGCTCCTACATCTCCGGCTTCGGCGTGCTGATCTTCCTCTACTGCGTGATCGACGCCTTCGCGAAGAAGGTGCCGGCTGGCGACAATCCGTGGGGTGCAGGTGCGACCACGCTGGAGTGGACGCTGCCCTCGCCGCCGCCCTTCCACCAGTTCGAAGTGCTGCCCCGCGTGCAGTAAGCCAAAGCTCGCGGCGCCCGTGACGGGCGCCGCGGCTCTACAACGAAGCGAGTCAATCCAGTGTCCGTCCTCGACCACAACGCCATCGACATCAATCCCCGCATCTCCGAAGCGGAGGTGGGCGACTACATCGCGCTCCTGAAGCCGCGGGTGATGTCGCTGGTGATCTTCACCGCGCTGGTCGGAATGGCGATGGCGCCCGGGCATTTCCACCCGGTGCTGGCCATCACCGCGCTGCTCTGCATCGCCGTCGGCGCCGGCGCCTCCGGAGCGCTCAATATGGCGCTCGAAGGCGACATCGACGCCAAGATGTCGCGCACGGCGAACCGGCCGATTCCGCGCGGCCGCATCACCCGTCCCGAGGCGATGACGTTCGGCATGACGCTCGCCTTCTTCTCGGTGATGACGCTCGGCATCCTCGTCAACTGGATCGCGGGCGCGCTGCTCGCCTTCACCATCTTCTTCTACGTCGTGATCTACACGCTTCTGCTGAAGCGCTGGACCGCGCAGAACATCGTGATCGGCGGGGCCGCCGGAGCGCTGCCGCCGGTGGTGGCCTGGGCCGCGGTCACAGGCACGGTCGACGTCGAGCCGCTGCTGCTGTTCGCCATCATCTTCTTCTGGACGCCGCCGCACTTCTGGGCGCTGGCGCTGTTCCGCTCCGACGATTACGCGCGCGCCGGCATTCCGATGCTGCCCAACGTCGCCGGTCCCGACGCGACGCGTCTTCAGATCCTGCTCTACACCATCGTGCTGATCGCGGTCGCCGCTGCGCCCTGGGCGCTCGGCTATTTCGACGCCATCTACGGCATCGTCTCGCTGATCCTCGGCGCCGGCATGCTGGTACTCGCCATCAACGTCTATATCCGCCGCGAGCGCAGCCAATCGCTGCGTGCGACCCGCAAGCTGTTTGCTTTCTCCATCCTTTATCTGTTCGCGCTGTTTGCGACCTTGCTGGCCGAGGTCGTGTTCCGCGCGCTTGCTCCGATGGCAGGGGGCGCATGATCGCAGCAATGGCCGACAAACCTGAGATAGATGGAATCGTCCTCACCGAGGCGCAGAAGAAGAGCCGTCGTCAGCGCTCGATCGCGATTGCGCTCGCGCTCGGCGTGCTCGTGGTGTTGTTCTTCGCCGTGACCATGGTCAAGGGACCGGCCGTGCTCGTCCGGCCGATGTAGGGAAGATGGATCGAGAGCCCACGATATCGCGGGATCAGAGCCGGACGGCCAGCAAAGGGCGTGGGCCTTTCAAGGGTGTCGGCCGCGACGTGCTGGTTGCCTCGATCTGCGGCGGCGTGGTCGCGCTGATGGTCGGTGCCTCCTACGCGGCGGTGCCGTTCTACAACTGGTTCTGCCGCGCCACCGGCTTCAACGGCACCACCCAGGTCGCGATCTCGGCGCCGGCTAGCGGCCCGATCGCACGAAAGATCGCGGTGCGGTTCGATTCCAATGTCGCGCCCGGCCTGCCCTGGAAGTTCGAGCCGGAGCAGAGCGAGATCGAGGTTAATATCGGTCAGGTCGTGACTGTCTTTTACACCGTGACCAACCAGGCCGCGCGGACCACCGCGGGCCAGGCCGCCTACAATGTCGCGCCGCTGACGGTCGGATCCTATTTCCAGAAGATCAACTGCTTCTGCTTCACCGAGCAGACCATGGCGCCCGGCGAGAAGCGCGAGATGCCTGTCGTGTTCTACGTCGATCCGTCGATCGCCGACGACCACGAGAACGACGGGCTGAACACGATCACGCTGTCCTACACTTTCTATCCGGTGCGCGATCCGGTGGTGAAGCCGCTCGCATCCGGCGACGACGACAAACGCAAGGGAAATCTCTGATCGCCGGGCTCGCGCCCGGGGGGTCGGAATAAGGGGATAAGTGCCGGACGGGCACGGGATTGAGGAGAGAGACCGCATGGCAACGGCGCACACCAAGCATCACGACTACCACCTGGTCGATCCATCCCCGTGGCCCGTCGTCGGCTCCATCTCGGCCTTCATCATGGCGGTCGGCGCGATCACCTGGATGCACCACATGTTGTCGGCTGCGCCGGTCATCTTCGGCGTCGGCACCGTCGGTGTGCTCTACACCATGGCGAGCTGGTGGGCCGACGTGATCAGGGAAGCCCAGTACAAGGGCGACCACACCCGCGTCGTGCAGCTGCATCACCGCTACGGCATGATCCTGTTCATCGCCTCGGAGGTGATGTTTTTCGTCGCCTGGTTCTGGGCCTATTTCAACGCGGCGCTATTCCCGGCCGACGCCGTCCACGCCACCCGCGATGCGGTGTTCGGCTGCGGTCTTGGTACCGCGGCCGGCGCCTGCGCCGTGCCTGGCACCTGGCCGCCGCACGGCATCGAGACCTTCGATCCCTGGCATCTGCCGCTCCTGAACACGCTGATCCTGCTCACCTCCGGCACCACCGTGACCTGGGCCCATCATGCGCTGCTCGAGAACGATCGCCAGGGCCTGAAATACGGCCTGATCCTCACCGTCGTGCTCGGCGCGCTCTTCACCTGCGTGCAGGCCTATGAGTACAGCCACGCGGCATTCTCCTTCGGCGGCAACGTCTACGGCGCGACCTTCTTCATGGCGACCGGCTTCCACGGTTTTCATGTGCTGGTCGGCACCATCTTCCTGCTCGTGTGCCTGTTCCGCGCCTATGCCGGCCACTTCACGCCGACCCAGCATCTCGGCTTCGAGTTCGCCGCCTGGTACTGGCACTTCGTCGACGTGGTCTGGCTGTTCCTGTTCCTCTGCATCTATGTGTGGGGACATGGCGCCGAGACCATGGCCCACGGCGCGCACTGAGCAGCGGTTGGATTGATCAGAAAGGGCGGCCGCAGGGCCGCCCTTTCGCTTTTGCGTCCCGGTTTTGGCGGAAATTGTGGTAAAGCGTCTTCGAGCGAAGCGGATACCGGTTCGCGTGAAGAAAACCCGTCGAAACAAGAATCTGGAGCCTCGGTTCTGATTCAACCAGAACCGATAATGCTCTAGAGTCCGCCATCATGAACGACACCGCCGGCCCATCCGAGCCCGAGACGACCGTCCTGCAAAGCGCGCTGCGCGGGCTCGCCTGCAAATGCCCGCGTTGCGGCCAGGGCAAGCTCTATGCGGGCTTCCTGACGCTCGCGCCTTCCTGCAACCGTTGCGGCCTCGACTACGCCTTCATCGATTCCGGCGACGGTCCGGCGATCTTCATCATCATGCTGGCCGGCGCGATCGTGGTCGGCTGCGCGCTCGTCGTCGAAGTCAAGTATCAGCCACCGTATTGGCTGCATGCAGTGCTGTGGCTGCCGCTGATCCTCGCCACCACCCTGCTGCCGTTGCGCGCGATGAAGTCGCTGCTGATCGCGCTGCAATTCCACCACAAGGCGGCGCCGGGCCGGCTGGTCGACCGCGCGAAATGAACGAGACCGCGCGCAAGCCGCGCGTGGCCGGCTTCGCGCTGTTCACGCTTTTCCTGACCGCGGTCTGCATCGCGCTCGGCCTCTGGCAATTGCAGCGCCGCCTCGCCAAGCACGAGCTGATTGCCGCGCTCACCGAGCGTCTTGCGGACGCGCCGGTCGCGCTGCCGCCGCCGGCGCAATGGGCCGCGCTAAGTCCCGCGCGCGATGAATTCCGCCGCGTCAGCTTTACCGCGACCTATGCGCATTTGCCCGATGCGATGGTCTATTCTCCCGGGTCCGCCGTGCGCACGGACGCTTCAGGCCCCGGCACCTGGGCGTTCCTGCCGGCACGGCTGCCGAGCGGTGAGACGGTCGTGATCGATGCGGGCTTCGTCGAAAACACCATGCAGGATCGCCGCGTCGAGGATCGCGCGGTCAAGAAGCTCGTCACGGGCCAGGTACTCGCGTTCACCGGCTATCTGCGTTTCCCCGAGGCACCGGGCTGGCTGACCCCGGCGGAGAACCGCGACAAGCGGCTCTGGTTCGTGCGCGATCATGTGGCGATCGCGAGCACGCTGGGCTGGGGCGCGGTTGCGCCGTTCTATGTCGACCTCGAACAGCCCGTGCCCGAGAACGGCATCCCGCGGCCGGGGCCGCTCGACGTGCATCTCAAGGACGATCACCTGCAATACGCCATCACCTGGTTCACGCTTGCAGGCGCCGTGCTGATCGCCTTCGCCGTGTGGGCAAGAGGGCGGCGGCAGAGCTGGGCTCCGTAGATCGTCTGATGGAACCCGGTATCGCCCGGGGTTTACCATTCAGCGCACATTCACGAGTGTGGTCCTAAGCCGCCAGTAATTTTTCGCGGCAGACAGGATTGCGGCGTGAGCGATTTCGACCAGATGGGAATTGTCGTCGACTGGGTGGATGCCTGCAGGAAGGGCGACCTCGCGACGCTACTCGACCTCTATGCGGACGACGCCCAGGTCGAATGCACGTGTAACGGCACGCAGCACTATCGCGGCCGGAGCGAGCTCGAAGCCTATTGGCAGCCGCGGCTCAGCGCTTTCTCGTCGGCGGGTTTCGGGCTGGAGGAGATCCATCCCGCGCCCCATGGCGTCGATCTCGAATATTCCGTCGCCGGCGCGCTGCGCATCCGCGCCTCGTTTTGCTTCAGCCCGGATGGCAAGATCCGCACCACGCTGTGCGAGCCGGCGCGACAGACCACGCACCTCGGCTGTGCGTGTTAGCCGGTGACCGGCGCCTCGCGTGCCGGTCCGGCGGGAAGGCGGCAGAGTACGTAGGTTCGTTCGTCCACGCGCAGCAGTGACAGCGATCCGCTGAGCGCGCGCACGCGCTCATGCATGCCGGTCAGACCACGGCCGAACATGTTGCCCTCGGGAATGCCGCCGCCGTCGTCGGAAATCTCGATGACGACCGTCTCGTCGGCGAAGGTCGCCTGCACATGGGTATTGCTGGCCCCGGCATGGCGCAGCACGTTGGTCAGCGCCTCCTGAATCACGCGATAGACGGTCCGAGCCAGCGGCCCGTCGATCCCGTTGAGATCTGGATCGAGCGTGTCCGTCAGGCCGATATACGGTGCCTGCTTGCGAAAGTTCCGAAGCAGCGTCTGCACACTGGTCTCCAGACCCAATTCCTCGATGTAGAGCGGTCGCAAGCGGTCGAGGATGCGGCGGTTGGTCTGCTGGAGCGCCTCGACCGATTGCAACACCTCCTGTGCCGGACTGCCGAGATTTCCCGCCGGAGGCGAGGCCTCGACCAACGCGATCGTGCCGGCGCGGATGCTGAACAGCAGCGGGCCGAGCTCGTCGTGCAGTTCGCGCGCGAGATCACGCCGCTCGTCATCCTGGAGCGACACCAGGCGGTGCAGCAGGTTGCGATTGTCCTGGCTCAATTGCGCCAGCGTCGCGGCCAGCGCATTGGCCTCCTCGCAGCTTTGCCGGATTTCCGGCGGTCCTCCGACCGGGATCGGCGTTGCGTAGTCGCCGCGCCGCATCCGCGTCAGCCCTTCGCCGAGATATTGCAGCGGGCGCAGGGCCGATCCCGCGAAAACATAGGCAATCGTGCCGGTGAGCACCATCAGCACGGCGACGAGGCTGGTCAGCGCGAGAAAGCCGATCCACTTCTCGAACAGGTCGGCCGACAGGTCCGGCAGGAAGACGAGATCGCCGACGCGCTGGCCGTCGATCGTGACCGGAGCTGCCGCGTCCATGTCCGGAATGGTGAGCAGATCGGCAAACCATTGCGGCACGCCATGCGGCTTGCGCAGACCGTCCTTCGCTGAGGAGGCGGGACCCGCTTCTACAGCGCGGAATTGGATATCGGAGGAGATGTCCAAAGAATGGACAAAGGCGTCGAGCGTCTGCCGCGGATTGTTCGAGGCGTGCAGAGTGTTGTTGAGCGCGGCGGCAACCGTCCGGATCGAACGCCGCCCCGGCTCGTTCTCGTCGGCCAGTTGGTCGGTCGCGAAGATTTGGAACAGCACGCCGCCCATGATCAGCGCGGCGAGAAAGCTCATGCCGAGCGGCAGAAACAATTGGGTCCGGAATGAGAGGCGTTGCCACATTAGGTCAATTCTAACGCGCATCGGCCGGATTTGCTCTTTCCATTTGTTCCCGGCGGTTTATGAGTCGAAAAACAAGAGAGCTGCGATGCAAGATTCCGCCAAGCCGGCAACCAGGGTCCTGATTGTCGACGACCATCCCGTGGTGCTGTCCGGTTGTCGCACCCTGTTCGCCTCCGACCATTCGATCCGGATCGACGAGGCGACCGACGCCAGATCCGGGCATCGCGCCTATTTCAGCAAGCGGCCTGACGTCACCGTGATCGACATCAGCCTGCCCGATGTTTCCGGCTTCGAACTGATGCGACGCATTCGCAAGGACGATCCCGACGCCAAGATCATCATGTTCAGCATGAACGACGATCCGGCCTTCGTGGTGCGGGCGGTCGAGCTTGGGGCGCAGGGCTATGTCTCCAAGGGCGACGATCCCAGGATCCTGCTCAAGGCGGTGCGCAAGGTGGTCGCGGGCGACAATTTCATCTCGCCGCAGCTCGCGGAAGCGGTGACGTTCTCCGGCGCGGCGATCAAGGCCAATCCGGCCTCGCAGATGACGCCGCGGGAGCTCGAGATTCTTCGCCTGCTGGGTCGAGGCGACAAGATCGTCGAGGTCGCCGAGGCGCTCGGTATCTCCTACAAGACCGTCGCCAACACCACGTCCCTGCTCAAGCAGAAGCTCGGCGCCAAGAACCATTCCGACCTGATCAGGATCGCGGTGGAAATCGGGATGAGCTGACCCCCGGGGGCCGAACCGGCTGCTTCAGGATGCTGCCGGTTCGGCGGGGCGGACCGGTCTCGGCGCTCAGGGGCAATGCATGGATCGCGCCGACACCCTCCGCCGACACAATGGGTCGAGGTGGCATTCGTTCCTGAACTGTCCGCAGTTTTGGGAAAAAACGGCAATGTGTGACGAGAAGCTGCTCGCGAGCGTTTGCCAGAGCCGGAACGTGTCGGGAAAAATAGGAACATTTTCTCGCACGCGCCGTATTGGCTCTTGACGATTTCGTGACAGGCGACGAAAGCTTGCGCGAACAGTTTTAGCGGGTCGGCGACCCCAGAGGCAAAACCGGTCTGCACACAACGACAGACCTTCCAAGAGAGAGGGCTGCGGCATTGCCGCAGCCCTTTTTCGTTGGCAGCCCTTTTTCGTTGGCAGCCCTTTTCGTTGGCGGCCCTTTTCGTTGGATCGGCCCAGACGCGAAGCGGTTTCCCGATGCCGCAAAACACTTTATGGTGGCCCAAAGCCTCTGGCTGTTAACAAGTAGTTTCATAAAATCAAAGGCTTGCGGATCGAGCTCAGGCTTGGCCGGCCTTTGGAGGGCAGTTTGACTCGTTATATCTCGACCCGGGGCGAGGCCCCTGAACTCGGCTTCTGCGACGTGATGCTGACCGGGCTCGCCCGCGACGGCGGCCTGTATGTGCCGGCCATTTGGCCGCAACTCTCGACTGACGCCATCGCCGGCTTCTTCGGTCGTCCCTATTGGGAGGTCGCGGTCGAGGTGATCCGCCCCTTCGCCGGCGGCGAGATCACGGACGCTGAACTCGGCAGCATGGCGAACGAGGCCTACGCCACCTTCCGTCATCCGGCGGTGGTGCCGCTGCGCCAGATGGCGCCGCACCAGTTCGTGCTGGAGCTGTTCCACGGTCCGACGCTCGCCTTCAAGGACGTGGCGATGCAGCTGATCTCGCGGCTGATGGACCATGTGCTCGCCAAGCGCGGCCAGCGCACCACCATCGTGGTCGCGACCTCCGGCGACACCGGCGGCGCTGCGGTTGACGCGTTCGCCGGGCGCGAAAATGTCGATCTCATCGTGCTGTTTCCGCACGGCCGCATCTCCGAGGTGCAGCGGCGGATGATGACGACGACGGGCGCGGCCAACGTCCATGCGCTCGCCGTCGAGGGTAATTTCGACGATTGCCAGGCACTCGTGAAGGGGATGTTCAACAACCATCGCTTCCGCGATGCGACCTCGCTGTCCGGCGTCAATTCCATCAATTGGGCGCGCATCGTCGCCCAGGTGGTCTACTATTTCACCTCCGCCGTTGCCGTCGGCGCGCCGGCGCGCGCGGTGGACTTCGTCGTGCCGACCGGCAATTTCGGCGACATCTTTGCCGGCTATGTCGCCAAGCGCATGGGTCTTCCGGTGCGGACCCTGAGCATCGCCGCCAACGTCAACGACATCCTGGCGCGCACGCTGAAGACCGGAATCTACGAGGTGCGCGAGGTGCACGCGACGGCGTCGCCGTCGATGGACATCCAGATCTCCTCGAACTTCGAGCGGCTGCTGTTCGAGGCCGGCCGGCGCGATGCCGCCGGCGTGCGCCGTCTCATGGCTTCGCTGACGCAGTCGGGGCGCTTCGTACTGCCCGATGCAACGCTGGCCGCGATCCGTGAGGAATTCGATGCAGGCCGCGCCGACGAGACCGAGACCGCGGCCGAGATCCGCGCCGCCTGGCGCGAGGCAGGCGAGCTCGTCGATCCCCACACCGCGGTCGCGCTCGCTGTCGCCGACCGCGACATCACCGACACGACGGTTCCGAGCATCGTGTTGTCCACCGCCCATCCGGCGAAATTCCCCGACGCTGTCGAAGCTGCCTGCGGCCAGCGGCCGCAATTGCCGGCCTGGCTCGACGGCCTGATGACCAAATCCGAACACATGAAGGTGATGAAGAACGACCAGGCCGAGGTCGAGCGGTTCGTGCTGTCGGTCAGCCGCGCCGCAAAACAGGGAGTTGCCGGATGAGCGTCGAGATTTCCAAGCTTGCGTCCGGCCTGACCGTCGTCACCGACAAGATGCCTCATCTTGAGACGGCGGCGCTCGGCGTCTGGGCCGGCGTCGGCGGGCGCGACGAGAAGCCCAACGAGCACGGCATCTCGCACCTCCTGGAACACATGGCGTTCAAGGGCACGACGAAGCGCTCCTCGCGCGAGATCGTGGAGGAGATCGAGGCGGTCGGCGGCGACCTCAATGCCGGCACCTCGACCGAAACCACGTCCTACTACGCGCGGGTGCTGAAGGCCGACGTGCCACTCGCGCTCGACGTGCTCGCCGACATCCTGGCCAATCCCGCTTTCGAGCCCGACGAGCTCGAGCGCGAGAAGAACGTCATCGTGCAGGAGATCGGCGCCGCGCAGGACACGCCCGACGACGTCGTGTTCGAGCATCTCAACGAGCTCTGCTATCCCGACCAGCCGATGGGCCGTTCGCTGCTCGGCACTGCGAAGACGTTGCGTGCCTTCAGCCGCGACTCGCTGCGCGACTATCTGTCGACGCATTACCGCGGGCCCGACATGGTGGTGGCGGCGGCCGGCGCGGTCGATCACAAGCAGGTGGTCGCCGAGGTCGAGCAGCGCTTTGCCAGTTTTGAGGGGACGCCGGGTCCCAAGCCGCAATCCGCGCAGTTCGGCAAGGGCGGCACCAAGGTGGTGCATCGCGAGCTCGAGCAGGCGCATCTGACGCTGGCGCTGGAAGGCGTGCCGCAGACCGATTTGTCGCTGTTCTCGCTCCAGGTCTTCACCAACATCCTCGGCGGCGGGATGTCGTCGCGGCTGTTCCAGGAGGTGCGCGAGAAGCGCGGCCTCTGTTACTCGATCTACACATTCCACGCGCCCTATACCGACACCGGCTTCTTCGGCCTCTACACCGGCACCGATCCGGCCGATGCGCCCGAGATGATGGAGGTCGTGGTCGACATCATGAATGATTCGGTGGAGACGCTGACCGAGGTCGAGATCGCGCGGGCCAAGGCGCAGATGAAGGCCGGCCTGCTGATGGCGCTGGAGAGCTGCTCGTCCCGCGCCGAGCAGCTCGCCCGGCATGTGCTGGCCTATGGCCGGCCCCAGACGGCCGAGGAGCTGGTGGCCCGGATCGACGCCGTCAGCGTCGAATCGACCCGTAATGCGGCGCGTGCGCTGCTTTCGCGGAGCCGCCCTGCGGTTGTCGCATTAGGCAGTGGCAGGGGTCTGGACACGGCGGTGTCTTTTGCGGAAGGATTGACCCGGGCACGCGCCAAGGCGCGGCTGCATTAGGAGCCGCGCACGGGCTGATCTGCCCCGGGAAGCATCACCATGGCCCTCTTTCGCCTGCCATCCAGTGGACCCGCCGCGCTCGCGCCGCGCGGCAACGGCCTGTTGCTACGCGCGCCGCAGATGTCGGACTTCTTGCAGTGGGCGCACTTGCGCGAGTCCAGCCGCGATTACCTGACGCCCTGGGAGCCGATCTGGCCGTCGGACGACCTCACCCGCTCCGGCTTCCGTCGCCGCCTGCGCCGCTATTCCGAGGACATCGCCGCGGACCGCTCCTATCCCTTTCTGATCTTCCGCGAGCTCGACGGCGCCATGGTCGGCGGCATCACGCTCGCCAATGTCCGGCGCGGCATCGTTCAGGCCGGCACCATCGGCTACTGGGTCGGCAAGCCCAACGCCCAGCGCGGCTACATGACGGCCGCGCTGCGGGTGCTGCTGCCGACGCTGTTCGGCGAGCTCAATCTGCACCGGGTCGAGGCCGCCTGCATCCCGACCAATGCGCCGTCGATCCGGGTGCTGGAGAAGTGCGGTTTCTCCCGCGAAGGGCTGGCGCGCCGCTATCTCTGCATCAACGGGATCTGGCAGGACCATTTGCTGTTCGGCCTGTTGCACGAGGATTTCCGCGGCTGAGCCCGTTCATCGATGTGGCCAAAGTCTCCTTGTTTGCCGCCTTGGGTTCGCCGGTTTTGACGATATAACGGCGCAAGCCGGCCGGCGATCGGCCGGGATGTGGTCATGGAGTATGGGCGTTGATGGTGCAGGAGCTTCGGTCATCGCGGAATGCGTTGCGGCGGGGGACAGCGGTCGCGCTGGCGTTGTCGGTTGCGCTCGTCTCCGTCTCGCCGGTCGCGGCGCAGTCGCTGACTGATCGCTTCAAGGGCCTGTTCGGCGGCAAGTCCGACGAGCCGGCACAGCCCAAGCCGGCACCGGCGCCCGGTCAGCCGGCGGATGACGACGTCGATTGCCCGCAGGTTACGGTGCGTGCGGGGGCGTCGACCTATGCGGTCGGCGCCACCGGCAAGCCGGCCGTCGGCAATGAGATCCGCTTCCAGGCTACGATCACCAAGATGGCGCGCGAATGCATCCGGAACGGTGCCGATATCACGGCCCGGATCGGCATCCAGGGCCGCGTCATCGCCGGTCCCGCCGGCGCGCCTGCGACTGTCGAGGTGCCCTTGCGCGTCGCCGTGGTGCAGGGCGGCGTCGGCGAGAAGGTGATTGCCTCGAAGGCCTACCGGACCACGGTCGAGATGTCGGAGGGCGGCAGCGTGCCCTTCACGTTCGTCGCCGAGGATCTGGCCTATCCGATGCCTTCGGCCAAGGCCGCTGATACCTACATCTTCTATGTCGGCTTCGATCCGCAGGCGCTCTCGCCCGAGCCGAAGGCACGGGCGAAGAAGAAGTAGCCACGAAAAGATAGTCGTCATGCCCCGCGAAGGCGGGGCATCCAGTACGCCGCGGCTTCTCGATTGATCAGGACTGTCTCTGGAATACTGGATCGCCCGCCTTCGCGTGCGATGACATCCATAGAAACAAAAAAGCCGGCGCTCATCGCGCCGGCTTTTGATTGGTGAAAGCGATATCCCTCAGTTCAGCTTCTGCCGAACCTCGGTGATGCCCTTGGCGAGCAGATCGTCGGCGACCTGGCCCCTGACCGACTGCGACAGGATCGTGGAGGCGGCCTGGACGGCGGCTTCCGCGGCTGCTGCGCGGACATCGGCCACCGCCTGGGCCTCGGCGAGCGCGATCTTGCCCTCCGCGGTCTTGGTGCGGCGGGCGACGAAGTCTTCCATCTTGGCCTTGGCCTCGGTCGCGATGCGCTCGGCTTCGGACTTGGCGTTGGCGATGATGTCGGCAGCCTCGCGCTCGGCCATGGCACTGCGCGCCTTGTAGTCGGCGAGCACCTTGGCCGCCTCCTGCTTGAGGCGCGTCGCGTCGTCGAGCTCGGCCCTGATGCGGGCGGCGCGATGATCGAGCGTCGTCAGCACGGTCTTGTGAATCCCGAGATAGGCAAACACGACCATCAGGAGCACGAAGGCGACGGCGACCCAAAATTCAGGTTCGAAGAACATATCGACTAACCCTTCAAGGACGCATCGACCGCAGCATTGACCGACACAGCGTCGGGAACGACGCCGGTGAGCTGCTGCACGATCTGGCCTGCCGCATCGGCCGCGATGCCGCGGACGTTGCTCATGGCGGCGGTGCGGGTCGAGGCGATGGTCTTCTCCGCCCCGGCGAGCTTGGCCGCCAGCTGCTCTTCCAGCGTCTTGCGCTCGGCTTCCGCCTGCGCATTCAGCTTGTCACGGGTTTCGTTGCCGATCGCCTGTGCCCGCGCGCGCGCCGAAGCGAGCTCGCCTTCATAGGCCTTCAGCGCAGCGTCGGACTGGTCCTTCAGCTTCTGCGCTTCGGCGAGGTCGCCCTCGATCTTGTTCTGACGCGCCTCGATCGCACCGCCGATACGCGGCAGCGCGAGCTTGGACACGATCACGTAAAGCAGGACGAAGAAGATCGCGAGCGACACCAGCTGTGAAGCGAAGCTGCTGCTCTCGAACGGCGGAAAGCCGCCACCGTGGTGACCACCGTCAGCCTCGGTATGAGCGCCCGCCGCCGGACCTTTTGCGCCGCCATGACTTTCAGCCATGGAGTACTCCTGTTGCTGTCATGCGCGCCGCTTCGGTTGAAGCGGCGCGAAGCACGTCCTCAGAGCGGAACGAACAGCAGCAGCAGCGCGATCAGCAGCGAGAAGATGCCGAGCGCTTCGGTCACGGCGAAGCCGAAGATCAAATTGCCGAACTGGCCCTGAGCAGCCGAGGGGTTGCGAACGGCTGCGGCGAGGTAGTTGCCGAAGATCACGCCGACGCCGACGCCCGCGCCGCCCATGCCGATGCATGCGATGCCCGCGCCGATAAGTTTTGCTGCTGCCGGATCCATTTTAGACTCCTTGGAAGAAAGATTGGGTTGTGGGTGGAAATTCCCCGGACCGCTCAGTGTCCCGGATGAATGGCGTCGTTGAGGTAGATGCAGGTCAGGATCGCGAACACGTAGGCCTGGAGGAACGCGACCAGGAGCTCGAGCGAGGTCAGCGCGACCGTCAGCGCCAGCGGCAGCACGCCGCCGACCCAGCCGAGGGCGCCGAGCGAGAAGCCGAGCATGGCGACGAAGCCCGCGAATACCTTCAGCGCGATGTGGCCGGCCAGCATGTTGGCGAACAGACGGACGCTGTGCGAGACCGGGCGCAGGAAGAACGACAGGATCTCGATGAACATGACCAGCGGCAGGATGTAAATGGGGACGCCGTGGGGAACGAAAATCTTGAAGAATTTCAGGCCGTTCTTGTAGATGCCGTAGATCAGGACCGTGAAGAACACCAAGAGCGCGAGCGCCGCGGTGACGATCAGATGGCTCGAGATCGTGAAGGTGTAGGGGATGATGCCGACCAGGTTCGAGACGCAGATGAACATGAACAGCGAGAAGATCAGCGGGAAGAACTTCATGCCTTCCGCGCCGGCGGTCGAGCGGATGGTCGACGCCACGAATTCGTAGGAGATCTCGGCGACCGACTGGAGGCGCCCGGGAACCAGCTGCGTGCCGCTGGCAAGCATCAGGATCGAGATGATCGCGACCGCCACCAGCATGTAGAGCGACGAATTGGTGAAGGCGATCGTGTGGTTGCCGATATGGCCCAGGGTGAAGAGAGGCTCGATGTTGAACTGGTGGATCGGGTCGATTTTCATCAGCGCGGCATCTCTTGGTCTGCCGGGCGATGCCGGCGGGTCTCGGTCTGCCGGTCGGGCCGGCCCGTACCGGCAAAGCCGGCACGATCATTCCTCTCCTGTGTGGATCGCTTAAGAACCACCGCGCCTGTTTTGACCCGCGCCTGCCGTTCTCACCACATTCACCACGCCGGCCACGAAGCCCAGCAGCAGGAATACGATAAATCCGAAAGGCGACGTCGACAGCAAGCGGTCGAAACCCCAGCCAATCCCCGCTCCGACGACGACCCCGGCGACCAACTCGGAGGATAACCGGAAACCAAGCGCCATCGCCGAGGCTCTGGCCGCTCTGTCTTCACCGTCACCTGCGGGTTGCTCGGTCTTGACGTGGCGGCCGCGAAATTCGGACAACCGCTGATCAAGATTTCCGAGCCGTTCGGAAAGCGCAGCTTCCTCGGGCGATCTATCGCGATCTCCATTCTCGCCGTGTCCCGTGCCCTGTGTCATGCAACGAAGACCCGAAACGCCGCGGTTGAATGGAAATTACGCCCGCCACCCTCAAAAGCCGCGCGGACCATACTGATGGCCCATAATCAAGTCAAGCCAAGTCACGATTGTGTCCATTCCTATTATGTATCTGATTTATTTGACAATATTGGCGCGTGCGGCGGCGCTGCACACAGCGTGACGCCGCACCGCAGCAGCTGTCCGCATGATCGGCGGATGCAGTCGCCATTTCACCCAGCGGCCGGGATCAAAGGGGGCGCCGCGGTCGTTGATGTCAGGGGCGCGTTTTGGGCGGCGGATCGCCTCGCCGGGGTGTAGAATTTGCGAGAGTGCCAGCGTTAAGAGTGTCACCTGCGCATCGCGGCGGAGAGCGTGATGAGACCAGCGAATTCTTCCACAACATCATGGCTTGCGGCGGCGGCGTTCGCCGCAATGATGACCATCAGCGGCAGCCTCGTTGCCGCGCAATCCGCGCCCGACAGCGAAAACGGCCGCTACAGCATGACGCCCATCCCCGAGGGTGTGCTGCGGCTCGACACCCGCACCGGCACGGTGTCGACCTGCACCAAGAACGGCGCCGGCTGGGCCTGCTACGCGGTGCCCGACGAGCGCTCCGCGCTCGATTCCGAGATCGGCAGGCTCCAGGCCGAGGTCGAGAAGCTGAAGGGGCAGCTCGCGGCCGGGCCGACCGTATCAGGCAAGATCGACGAGGCGCTGCCGAAATCGGATCCGATGAAGAAGGCGGAGCCGAAGGTCGCCGAGGGTGACCGCAGGATCGAGATTCCGCTGCCGAGCGATCAGGACGTCGATCGCGTGATGTCGTTCCTGGAAAAGGCCTGGCGCCGGCTGATCGACATGGCCCATCGCGTGCAGAAGGACGTGTCGGGGAAGATTTGAGTGCGCACCAGGCCAGGACGACGCTACGAGAGATATTTGATGACATCAGGCAAATCCGTAACCCGCTCGGCGCCATCGTCGGTGCAGGCCACCACCATCGCATCGTCGCTGCTGACTGTGCAGACGCCGGGCCCCGGCTTCACCGATCTCACCGGCGAAGCTGCGAAGTTCGTCGCCGAGGCAGGCGCGCGCGACGGCGCGTTGACACTGTTCGTCCGTCACACCTCGGCGTCGCTGACGATCCAGGAGAACGCCGATCCCTCGGTGCTCGTCGATCTCACCACCGCGTTGTCCCGGCTCGCGCCGGAGGATGCCGGATGGACGCATGAGACCGAGGGACCTGACGACATGCCGGCGCATGTCAAGACCATGCTGACGGGGGCGTCGCTCCAGGTGCCGGTCCTGAACGGCAAGCTCGCGCTCGGCACCTGGCAGGCGATCTATCTGATCGAGCACCGCAAGCGCCCGCATCGGCGCGAAATCGTGCTGCAATTCATCGGCAGCAACCAGTAGGGACAAAACAAAACCGGCCGCGAAAGACCGCGGCCGGTTCGTGTGTCGATCGATGCTGTCGATCAGGTCGTCTTGATGTCGACGTCCTTGGTCTCGGGCAGGAAGAACAAGCCGATCACCACGGTAATCGATGCGAAGATGACCGGATACCAGAGGCCCGCATAGATATCGCCTGTGGAGGCCACGATGGCGAAGGCGGTCGCGGGCAGGAGGCCGCCGAACCAGCCGTTGCCGATGTGGTAGGGCAGCGACATCGAGGTGTAGCGGATGCGGGTCGGGAACAGTTCAACCAGCATCGCGGCGATCGGGCCGTAGACCATGGTGACGAAGATCACCAGGACGAACAGCAGTCCGACGACCGCGGCCACCTGCGGACGGAAGATGTCGAACGGATGCGCCATCTTCACGATGCCGGCGTCGCCCGCCTTCGGATACCCGGCTCCCTGCACGGCGGCGAGGACCGCCGGATTGCCGTCCTTGGCGTTGGCGTAGGCAACTTCCTTGCCGTTGACCGTCACCTTCACGCCGGAGCCTGCCGCACCTGATGTGGTCGAGTACTTGACTGACGACTGCGACAGGTAGGCACGTGCGGTGTCGCAAGGCGAGGTGAAGACGCGGGTGCCGACCGGGTTGAACAGGTCGCCGCAACCTGCGGGATCCGCCACCACGTCGACCTTGACCGACTCGATCGCCTTTTCCAGCGCCGGGTTGGCGTTGGTGGTGATCATCTTGAAGATCGGGAAGAAGGTCAGCGCCGCGATCAGGCAGCCGCCGAGGATGATCGGCTTGCGGCCGATCCTGTCGGAAAGCATGCCGAACACGATGAAGAAGCCGGTGCCGAGCAGCAGCGACCAGGCGATCAGCAGGTTGGCGGTGTAGCCGTCGACCTTGAGGATCGATTGCAGGAAGAACAGCGCGTAGAACTGGCCGGTGTACCAGACCACGCCCTGGCCCATCACGCCGCCGAGCAGCGCCAGCAGCACGAGCTTGCCGTTCTGCCAGTTGCCGAAGGCTTCCGTCAGCGGGGCCTTGGAGCTCTTTCCTTCATCCTTCATTTTCTGGAAGATCGGCGATTCATTCAACCGCAACCGGATCCAGACCGAGACGCCCAGCAGCAGCACCGAGACCAGGAACGGAATGCGCCAGCCCCAGGCAGCGAACTCGGGTTCGCCGAGGGCGGAGCGCGTGAACAGGATCACCAGCAGCGACAGGAACAGGCCGAGCGTCGCCGTGGTCTGGATGAAGGAGGTGTAGTAGCCGCGCTTGCCGTTCGGCGCGTGCTCCGCGACGTAGGTCGCCGCACCGCCATATTCACCGCCGAGCGCCAGGCCCTGGGCGAGGCGCAGCGCGATCAGGATGATCGGGGCCGCGATGCCGATCGTGGCCGCGTTGGGCAGCAGGCCGACGATGAAGGTCGACAGACCCATGATCAGGATGGTGACGAGGAAGGTGTATTTGCGGCCGACGATGTCGCCGACGCGGCCGAACACGATCGCACCGAACGGACGGACCAGGAAGCCCGCGGCAAACGCCAGCAGCGCGAAGATATCGCGGGTCGCCGGCGGATAGGCCGAGAAGAACTGCGCGCCGATGATGCTGGCCAGCGAACCGTAGAGGTAAAAGTCGTACCACTCGAAGACGGTACCGAGCGAGGAGGCGAGAATGACGAACCGTTCGTCCTTCGTCATCCCTCCCGCGCCTGCTTGAGACACAGCCATTGTCGACATGTTGAGTCGCTCCCCGAAAAATCGTTTCCTCGCGCCTGGATGTCCGGTCATGCCGGATCAACCCGGGTCTTGCCCGCAAGGTAACATCGGCGTGAAACCCGCCCCAATACGACTTTCGGCCTTGCGCACTGACGCGCAGCTGACGCCCGGGCCTTCGATCCGGCAACATAGTGCCTGCCTGTGGATTAACCCCGTTCCCGCAAAGGGATAATGTCCACTTGCATGCCACGGCTGGTCGGGAAAGAATTGACCAAGGCCCCTCGCCGGCTTACTGGCCCGGTGCGATTGCCAGCAAGAGAACGATGAACGCTCCCTCCACCCATCTCGTCATTGCCGATGACCATCCGTTGTTCCGCGACGCGCTGCGGCAGGCGGTGGCGGGAGTCCTGACCTCGGCCAGGATCGACGAGGCCGGATCGTTCGAGGATCTGACCAAGCTTTTGGAACAGACCTCCGACGTCGACCTGATCCTGCTCGACCTCTCGATGCCCGGGATCTCCGGCTTTTCTGGCCTGATCTATCTGCGCGCACAATATCCGGCGATCCCGGTGGTGATCGTCTCGGCTTCCGACGACAGCGCCACGATCCGCCGCTCGCTCGACTTCGGCGCCTCAGGCTTCATCCCGAAGCGGTTCGGCGTCGAGACGCTACGCGATGCCATCCTCAAGGTGATGGAGGGCGACGTCTGGGTCCCCGCCGACACCGATCTGTCGGCCGCCGCCGACCCGGACATGACGCGCCTGCGCGACCGGCTGGTGACGCTGACGCCGCAGCAGGTCCGGGTTCTGATGATGCTGTCGGAGGGTTTGCTCAACAAGCAGATCGCCTATGAGCTCGGCGTCTCCGAGGCCACCATCAAGGCGCATGTCTCGGCCATCCTGCAAAAGCTCGGCGTCGAAAGCCGGACGCAAGCCGTGATCGCCGCCGCGAAGATCGCCGGCGGGCAGTGGAGGCAGGGCACCCCGACGGGGTGAGCCTGCAGCGAGCTGCGGGGCCTTGCTGTGTCGCCCCCCTGTCAATCCGCCCACGCAAATATATTCCGCTTTACCGAAATTCGGAAATGGCGTATGTGTCGCCCATCCCGGCTCATCCTTGAGGGGCGATCTTGTGGTCGTCACGTTCGCGAGCCGGGCTTGCGGTGGACGCGGCAGCGTTCGGGTGCGAGAGGCCAAGGGCAGGGCGGATTGCTCTCCGTGAGCCCTGAGGCTTCGTGCCGACGAGCGGCGCTGCCAGGTTCGTCTCATCATCAGGTCGACGGCAACGTGCACAACGTCGTCGAAACCGGTGGTGAACAGCGAACCGTGCGTACGGCAAAACCGTGTGGTCCTGGCCGTCGTTGCTACGGTCAAGCCTTTGCGGATGCGGCATTCGCGTCAACCGGCGCGATGTCGGTGACTTCTGCGAAGGCGAGGGAGGCCAGAACGAACTCGGCTCCCGGGAGAGCACGGCATAAGCCGTCCAACCACTGCGCAGGGAAGGCCGAGTGATTGGCTACACCTGTATGCTGCTGTGCGGTTCTTTTGCGCTACCTTTCGCGCAGCGGACCGCGGGTGCCAGCCGGCACCCGGCCTTCCCTGTGCCCTCTTGGATTTGAGGGTGGAATGACCAAGCAAAGCTCGGGCGAAATCGACCGCGAGGACGAAAAGGTGTGTCTGCGATGCCGTAGGATGGGTAGAGCCCTTGCGAAACCCATCATGCTTCCGCGTGGATGAGACGTGATGGGTTTCGCTTTCGCTCTACCCATCCTACGGCTTTCGCCCGGACGTAGTGCAGCGCCTCTTTGCAATGAGGCACCGAGTCCGCCCTATAATGTTTGCAACAACGCGTTGGCTATTCTGATATCCGCTGTCTCCGAGCCCTTGGCGAAGCCTTCGTGCGCAGATTGCAGCAATCGTTTCGCTTCCTCGCGCCGGCCGCGTTCGGCAAGGAACCCGGCGAGATCGATCGCGGCCCGCAGCTCCCAGGCTTTGGCGCCTTTGCGCCGACTCAATTCCAGTGATTGCACGAAGTGGGCTTCTGCTTGATCAGCCTCGGGCTGCGGCCGGGCCAGGAGAACCCTGCCTTTCATGCGCAGCAGCTCGGGCATGTACAGATGATCGCCGCTCTGCTCGACGAGGCGGATCGCATCGTCGATCAGGCGCGCGCCTTGCTCGACTTGCTCGAGCGCCAGAAGACCGTTCACAAGCGCGATGTTGAACGTCGTGGTGAGCAGTTCGTAGCCGGCATCGTGGAGCTCGCGCAGACAGGCCCCGATCGTCTCGACGCCATCAGCAGCGTCGCCTCGCCGGATCGCCAGCTCGCCTTTGACGCCGCGACCGACCGCGAGGTAGGGGCCCATCGAGCGCGATTCGGCATGCGCGATGAAGCGGTCGATGTTCTCTTCCGCGCCATCGAGGTCCCCACTCCAGAGATCGATCGAGACTGCCCAGATCAATGCAATGCAGAGCGTGGTCGGATGGTCCATCTGCGCGGCCTCGATGACCGTCTGCCGGGCCAGTTGCAGCGCATCGGCGGGGCGGCCCTGCAACCAAAACTCTCGCGCGAGCGAGATGCCGGCCCGGTTGCGATGATCGAAACCGTGGACGGTACTGATTCGTTTGGTGCCCGGCCCCTGCCAGGCGGGCTCCAGCATCGTCACGGCGTCGCGATGCTCGCCGGCAAGATGCAAGGAGACACCGAGGAGCGAACGGGCGAGGGCGAGGGAGGCGGCATCGCCGAGCGTCCCGGCGACCCTGAGGCTTTGCTGCGCATAGCCGAGCGCGGCGTCGAACTGTCCCATCCGCTCGTGGAAGATATGCATGCGGCCAAGCAGCTGGAGCTGGTTCGGCGCGTCGCCGCGCGCCTCGGCGATCGCAAGGCTCCGGCTCAAGGCGGCACGCGCCGCTTCGGAGCCGCCGCGCGTGAACATCAAGGTCAGTCCGAGCGCGGCCTGGATGTGCATTTCCTCGGCGCTGCCGCGCGAGGATTGATCAATCGCAAGCAGCGCCCGTTCGGACCAGCGCCGGCATTCGATCAGCAGCGACATGGCGAGAAAGATGGGAGCTGCCGCAGCAACGAGTGCAATGCCGATGCCGGCATCGCCGTTCACCCCGAAGCACCAGTTCAGTGCGGCGCGTACGTTGTGAAGCGCGGAGAAATGGATCGCGCGCTCGTCGGCGCTCGGCACCGTGGCCCATGTCGTGCCGGCCTGCTCCAGCCATCGCCGGTAATAGGTCGCGTGGCGGGCGGCGAGCGCCGTGTCATCAGGCTCGATATCGAGCAGATAGCTGCGCGTCGTGTCGAGCAGACGGTAGCGCATCATGGCGCCGATCGGCCGCGGCGCGACCATCGACTTGGCGACGAGGCCGTCGATGGCGTCAAACAGGCGGGAGCGGTCGACGCGTTCGTCCGGCACGATCCCGAGTGCGGCGTCGATGGTGAAGTGACCGGCGAAGACCGCGAGCCGGCGCAGCACGAGGCGCTCGATGTCGGACAGGAGCGAGTAGCTCCAGTCCAGCGTCGCCTGCAAGGTCTTCTGCCGCGGCGGCGCCGTGCGCTGGCCCTGCCACAGCAAATTGAGACGCTCGTCGAGCAGCGTTGCGGTCTGCTCCAGGCCATAGGCGTCGACCCGGCCGGCGGCGAGTTCGATCGCCAGCGCCATGCCGTCGAGCTTGCGGCAGATCCCGGCGACGATCGCGGCATTGGCATCGTCGAGCGCGATCTGCGCGCCGCCGGCCGCGGCACGTTCGAGGAAGAGCTGAAGCGCGGGATAGGTCTGGGCCGCGGCCGCCGTCAGCCCGGGATTGTCAGGCGGAACGGCAAGCGGCGCCAACCGATAGACCTGCTCGCCCTCGACACGCAGGGCTTCGCGGCTGGTGGCGAGGATATGGACATGCGGCGCAGCGTGGAAAATCTCTGTGGCCAGCGGCGCCGCTGCGGCGATGACGTGCTCGCAATTGTCGAGGATCAGCAGCATCCGCTTGTTCTCGAGATACGCGAGCAGCGCGGGCAGGGGATCGTCGGTCTGGGCCGGCAAGCCCAGCATCAGCAGGATCGAGGTGATCACGAGATCGGGATCGCTCAGCGCGGCAAGATCGACGAAATGTGCGGCGTCGGAGAATGTCTCGAGCAGGTCGTGAGCGATCGCGATCGCAACGGCGGTCTTGCCGACACCGCCCGGGCCGGCGATCGTGACGAAGCGCGAGCCGATGAGCCTGTCCGAGACAGCGGCGATCGCATCGTCGCGCCCGACCATCCGTTGCAGCCGGTTCGGCAGTTTGACGGGCGGCAATTCCGTTCGCGGTGCGGGGCGCCGCTGTGCCGGGAGTTCCATCTGCGAGATCGGCGCGACGAAGCAATAGCCGCGGCCGGAGAGTGTGGTGATGTAGCGGGCACCGTCCTTGCCGTCGCCAAGGACTTTGCGAAGCGCTGCGACGTGAAAGCGCAGATTGGCCTCTTCGACGGTCAGGCCGGGCCACACCAGCGCCATCAGATCCCATTTGCCGACGACCTCGTTCGGCCGCGACATCAGCGCGATCAGCGTGTCGAAGGCTTTCGCGCCGAGCGGCAGCGTGACGCCATCCCGCATCACGAGTCTTTCATGCGGCGTCACGGTGAATGGCCCAAACGACAGGGTTCCCGTTGCGGTGCCGGCCGGCTCGGTCATGGTGGAATCCTGATCCTTTCGAAGGACCGGATAGCCAGATGATCGCGATCCGGCAAGGCCGCATCGCGATCAGACCGCGGATGCAGGCCTTGTGGGGCGTGCGAGCCGAGACCTCACAATTTCTCACAAGTCCAAACGGGCGTCTCGCGGCAGCCGCTGCTAGTCAGTTGCGCGACGGCAAGGAGACCTTCATGACGCAAGCGGCAAAATTGCTCTACACGGCCCGGACTCACACCGGCGGCGGGCGGCAGGACGGCATGTCGCGCAGTTCCGACGGCCGCCTGGACGTCAAGCTGTCGCCGCCGGGCGGCACGGGCATCGGCACCAATCCCGAGCAATTGTTCGCGGCCGGCTGGTCGGCCTGCTTCGAAGGCGCGATGGAGATCGCGGCCCGCAAGCGGAAGATCGAGCTTCCCATGAAATGCGCGATCGATGCGGAGATCGACCTCGTCCTCGACGAGGGCGCTTATTCGCTCAGGGCACGCCTCGATGTCAGCCTGCCCGGCCTTGATCGCGAAATCGCGCGCGGCCTCATCGATGAGGCGCACCGGACTTGCCCCTATTCCAAAGCCGTCCGCGGCAACATCGACGTCACGGTCGCGCTGATCTGACGCACCACCACCACCAACAACAACAAGGTAGCAGCACCATGAAACAGATCATCGACCAGCACCGGCGTCAGTTTTTCGGCGTCGCCGCGGGAACCGTCGCCGCCGGCCTTGGTGTGATCGGCCTCGCCCGCGCCGAATCGGAAGCGCCGCGCTCCTCCGCGACGAATGCGTCGTTCGGCGCGATCAAGCAGATCGATGCCGGCGTCCTCAACGTCGGCTACGCGGAGGCCGGTCCTGCGAACGGTCCCGTCGCGATCCTGCTGCACGGCTGGCCCTACGACATTCACGCCTTCGTCGATGTCGCGCCGATCCTGGCCAAGGCCGGCTATCGCGTCATCATCCCTTATCTCCGGGGCTACGGCTCGACGCACTTCCTCTCCGGCGAGACGCCGCGCAACGGCGAGCCGGCAGCCATGGCCACCGACATCATCGCGCTGATGGACAAGCTCGACATCAAGAAGGCGGTCGTCGCCGGCTTCGACTGGGGCGCGCGCACCGCCGACATCATCGCCGCGCTGTGGCCGGAGCGCTGCCGCGCGCTGGTGTCGGTCAGCGGCTATCTGATCTCCAGCCAGGCCGCGGGCAATGCGCCGCTGCCGCCGTCGGCCGAGCTGCAATGGTGGTACCAGTTCTATTTCGCGACCGAGCGCGGCCGCGCCGGATACGAGAAGTACACGCATGATTTCGCCAAGCTGATCTGGAAGCTCGCTTCGCCGCAGTGGAAGTTCGACGATGCCACCTTCGACCGCAGCGCGGCGGCGCTGGACAATAAGGATCACGTCGCGATCACGATCCACAATTACCGCTGGCGGCTCGGGCTCGCCCAGGGCGAAGCGAAATACGAGGAGCTCGAAAAGAAGCTCGCGGCAGCTCCGATGATCAGCGTCCCGACGATCACGATGGAAGGCGACGCCAATGGCGCGCCGCATCCCGATCCAAGCGCCTATGCCAAGAAGTTCTCCGGCCGGTACGATTATCGCCTGATCACCGGCGGCGTCGGCCACAATCTGCCTCAGGAAGCACCGCAAGCCTTTGCCAAGGCCGTCATCGACGCCGACGGCGGCGCCTGAGGATTTTGGCAGCACCTCGGACCGGCAAGGCCGGGCCGAGGCCTGACATGCGATCGCAGTTCAATGAAGCGTCATGACGACAATGAAATCTGAAAATTCCAAACTTCCATCCTCTACGACGATGATCGTGCTGGCCGTGCTCCTCCTCGTCGTTGTCCTGACCTGCGTGCCGTATCTGGTCACGATCGCTTTTGCGCAGGACACGGCGGCTGCCTCGCCGATCTTCGGCGTCACGGTCCCGCCCGGCTACAAGCAGTGGGAGCTGATCGCGCCGGCCGAGGAGGCGGCGCCCTTGGACGAGCTGCGTGCCGTCGTCGGCAACAGGACCGCGATCGATGCTTATCAAGGCGGCAAGCTTCCGTTCCCGGACGGCACTATTCTGGTCAAGCGCGCCTGGAAGCGGAAACAGTTGCCCGAATTTTCGTCCGCGACGATTCCCGGTGAGCCCACCACCGTCCAGGTGATGGTCAAGGACTCCAGGAAATATGCCTCGACCGGCGGCTGGGGCTTTGGCCGCTTCATCGACGGCAAGCCGGTCGACGAGGCTCAGCACCGCACCTGCTTCGCGTGCCACGAAGCCCGCGTCAGCAGCCGCGATTACGTCTTCACGCGGCTCGCACCTTGAGCCGCGCGAGCGTCTCACTCCGCCGCCACCATCTGCTGGGTGCGCCATTGGCCGAGCAGGGCACGCAGCGAAGCCGGCTTCACGGGCTTGTTGAGCACCGCGACCTTTTCGTCGCGCGCAGCCATCTGCACGGCGGGGCTGCGGTCGGCGGTGATCAGGATCGCGGGGATGCCGTCGCCGAAGCGGCGGCGGATGTCGCGGATCGCGGCGATGCCGTTGCCGCGGTCGAGGTGATAGTCGACCAGCAGGCCGGTGACGCGTCCGCCGGCAGATTCGATCGCGGCGATCGCGCCTTCGGGATCGGCGACCGCGATCACCTCGGCGTCCCACGCCTTGAGCAGCGTGCGCATGCCGTCGAGGATCGCCGCATCGTTCTCGATGCAGACGATGAGGGCGCCCGAGATCGGCGTGCGTGCCAGCGGCGTCGCGCTGGTCACGGCGGCGGTGTGGGTGATCGCCTTCGCCGTCGGCACCGTCACCGAAAACACCGAGCCGCCGCTGACATTGGAGTCGATGGCGATGCCGTGGTTGAGCACGCGCGCCAGCCGTTCGACGATCGACAGGCCAAGGCCGAGGCCGCGGGCGATCCGCGCACCCTGCTCGAGGCGGTGAAATTCCTTGAAGATCTCGCCGCGCTTGACCGGCGGGATGCCGACGCCGGTGTCGTAGACGCAGATCTTGAGCGAGGCGCCGCGGCGGCGGCAGCCGACCAGCACGCGGCCGCGCGGGGTATATTTGATCGCGTTGGAGATCAGGTTCTGAAGCAGGCGCCGCAGCAGCAAGCGGTCCGATTCGACCGGCAGCGAGCAGGGCACGAAGACGAGCTCCAGGTTCTTGGCGCGTGCGATCGGCGCAAACTCGATCTCCAGCGAGCGCATCAGATCGGCCATCTTGAAGCTCGAGATCGAGGTCGTCATCGCGCCGGCGTCGAGCCGGGAGATGTCGAGCAGCGCACCGAGGATCTCCTCGATCGCCTGGAGCGATTCGTCGATGTTCTCGACCAGCCGCGTCTCCTCGCCGCTGTGCTGGCGCTCGACCAGGCTCGTGACATAGAGCCGCGCTGCGTTCAGCGGCTGGAGGATGTCGTGGCTGGCGGCGGCGAGGAAGCGCGTCTTGGAGATGCTGGCGTCTTCGGCCGCGCTCTTCGCCTGCGCCAGCTCGGAATTCAGCCGGGTCAGCTCCTCGGTGCGGTCGCGCACCCGCTTTTCCAGCGTCGCATTGGCGCGCTCCAGCGCTTCGGCCGCCTCGAACGTGGGCGTGACGTCGGTGAAGGTGATGACGAAGCCGCCGCCGGGCATGCGGTTTGTCAAAATCTCGATCACCATGTGGCGGTCGGGCAGGCGCTCGAGATAAGGCTCGCTGTCGGTGGTGTAAGCCGCGAGCCGGCGCTCCAGCATGGCCTCGCGCTCGACCGGATCGTCCGGCTCGCTCACGCCCATGAATTCCAGGATCTCACGCAACGGCGTGCCGAACTGGATGAAATGCGGGGGAACGTTGAGGAGATCGCCGAACTGCCGGTTGGAGCAGATCAGTTGCAGATCGGCATCGAACACCGCGATGCCCTGGCGCACATGGTTGAGCGCGGTCTGGAGGATCTCGCGGTTGAAATGCAGCGCCGCATGGGAATCGTCGAGCAGCTTGAGCGCAGCCTTCGCCGATACCGTCCGTTTGCGCAGCAGCAGCGACATCACGAGACGCGAGGAGGCCGCACCGATCGAGGAGGCGATCAGGTGCTCGGCGTGCTGCAACAGCTCGAAATCAGCGGGTGCCCCGGACTCCAGCCGTACATTGCGCCGCGCGGTGAATGCCTCGAACGAATGCCGCGCGCGATCCGGCCCGAGATATTGCGCCACCGTGGTCTGGATGTCCTGCACCGTGACGGTGGTGCGCCAGCGGCGGAAGTTCGGCGAGATCGGCGCGAGCGTGTTGGGGACGAACAGGTCGGCCTGCACCAGCTCGATCGAAGACGGCCGGCGCGCCAGCGACAGCAGCACATAGGTGAGGATGTTGAGCGACAGCGACCAGATGACGCCGTGCATCAGCGGCGGCAGGTCGGCGCCGAACAGCGCCTGCGGCCGCAGCGCCTCGATCCCGAACGGTCCGTGCTGGAGCAGCAGGATGCCCGAAGTCGAGGAATCCATGAAGCTCGGGATGAACAGCGTGTAGAGCCACACCGCGAAGCCGACCAGCATGCCGCCGATGGCGCCGCGCGCGGTCGCGCGCCGCCACAGCAGCCCGCCGAAGAAGCTAGGTGCAAGCTGGGCGATGGCGGCAAAGGAGAGCAGGCCGATCGCCGCGAGCTGGGTATTGCCGAGTGCGCGGTAGTAGAAATAGGCCATCACCATGATGGCGAAGATCGCGAGCCGGCGCGAGCGCAGCAGAAAGTCGCTGAAATCGGCGCCGCCGGTGCGCCCCTCGGGCCGTCGTTGCAGCACCAGGGGCACCACGAGGTCGTTCGAGACCATGATGGAAAGCGCGACGCATTCTACGATCACCATCGCGGTCGCCGCCGACAGGCCGCCGACGAAGATGGCGACGCTGAGCAACTCCGCGCCGCCCTCCATCGGCAGCGCCAGCACGTACATATCCGGTTCGGCGGTGCCGAACGGGAAGCTGACGAGGCCGGCGAGCGCGATCGGGATCACGAACAGATTGATGGCGACGAGGTAGAGCGGAAACAGCCAGCGCGCGCGGCCGACCTCGGCGTCCGAGGAATTCTCCACCACGCTGACGTGGAACTGGCGCGGCAGCAGCATGATCGCGCACAGCGACAGCAGCGTCATGGTCAGGAAGTTGCCGATCGACGGCGAATAGTTGATGGCGCGCACTGCCTCCGGCGTCTTCATCGCGCGCTCGATCAGTTCGTGCGGCGAGAACATCCAGAAGGTGACGAAGATGCCCGCGGTGAGGAAGGCGACCAGCTTGATGATGGATTCGGTCGCGACCGCCAGCATCAGGCCGTGCTGATGCTCGGTGGCGTCGGTCTGCCGCGTCCCGAACAGCACGGCGAAGGCCGCCATCGCCAGCGTCACCATCAGCGCCATGTCGCCGACGATCGGGATGTGGGAGAAGGCCTGGTCTTCGCTCAGGATGGTTGCGAGCGAGGAGGCGACCGCCTTGAGCTGGAGCGCGATGTAGGGCACCGAGCCGATGATCGCGATCAGCGCGACGGTCGCCGCCACCGCCTGGCTCTTGCCGTAGCGCGCGCCGATGAAGTCGGCGATCGAGGTGATGTTGTGGGCCTTCGCGAGCTGGATCACGCGGCGGAGTACGCCGGCTCCGAGCCCGATCATCAGGATCGGGCCGACATAGATCGCGAGGAAGTCGGTGGAAGTTCGGGTGGCAAAGCCGACCGAGCCGAAGAAGGTCCAGGAGGTGCAGTAGATCGCCAGCGACAGCGGATAGATCAGCCCGGAGGCGCGGCCACGCCCGGCCGGCGAGCGGCGGTCGCCATGGCTCGCCACCAGGAACAGAAAGCCGATATAGCCGAAAGCGGCGGCGATCACGCCCCAGTCGTGCAGCATGGCGAGCGTGCTTCTCCCTGGGCGCTGGCAGCGCCCGCTCATTTTCCCCGTAAATCTAGCGCGTTGGACGGTGGCAGGCGACAGCGAAATGCTTTGTGGATGCGGGAACTGGCTTTGTCGTTAAGGTGCGAATCCCAACGTCGTCCTGGCGAAAGCCAGGACCCATAACCACAGGGCATGGTAATAGGCACCCAATGGCCCCAGCGAGCCGCAACAATTCACAGTCGGGGTAATGGGTCCTGGCTTCGCCAGGACGACCGGAGTTACTCCGCCGCCAGCGACTTCTCGCGGAGCGGCAGACCCAGGCGGTCCCACACCTGCAGCAGGGCTTCGGCGAGCTGATCGATCAGGCCGTCGTCGTGATAGGGCGAGGGCGTGATGCGCAGGCGTTCGGTGCCCTTGGCCACCGTGGGATAATTGATCGGCTGGATGTAGATGCCGTGCTGTTCGAGCAAGAGGTCGGAGGCCTGCTTGCACTTCTCGGCATCGCCGATGAACAGCGGCACGATGTGGGTGTCGTTCGACATCACCGGCAGGCCGGCGGAATTGAGGATCGCCTTGACCCGGGCGGCGCGGTCCTGGTGGCGCTCGCGCTCCCAGCTCGAAGTCTTCAGATGCTTGATCGCAGCGGTCGCGGCCGAGCAGATCGCCGGCGGCAGCGCGGTGGTGAAGATGAAGCCCGGCGCATAGGAGCGTACGGCGTCGATGATCTGGCCGTTGGCGGCGATGTAGCCGCCGAGGCAGCCGAACGCCTTGGCGAGCGTGCCTTCGAGAATGTCGATGCGATGCATCACGCCGTCGCGCTCGGCGATGCCGCCGCCGCGCGGACCGTACATGCCGACGGCGTGGACCTCGTCGACATAGGTCATCGCGCCGTACTTCTCGGCGAGGTCGCAGATCTTGGCGAGCGGGGCGATGTCGCCGTCCATCGAATAAAGGCTCTCGCAGGCGATCAGCTTGGGCCGGCTCGGGCCCGCAGCCTTCAACTTCTCCTCGAGATCGGCGAGGTCGTTGTGGCGGAACACGACCCGCTCGCAGCCGGACTGGCGGATGCCCTCGATCATCGAATTGTGGTTGAGCTCGTCCGACAGGATCAGGCAGTTCGGAATGAGCTTTGCGATGGTCGCAATGCCGGTCTGGTTCGAGACGTAGCCGGACGTGAAGAGCAGCGAGGCGTCCTTGCCGTGGAGATCGGCGAGCTCGGCCTCGAGCTGCACCAGCGGATGATGCGTGCCGGCGATGTTGCGGGTGCCGCCGGCGCCGGTGCCGACGCGGGTCGCGGTTTCGACCATCGCGCCGACCACCTTCGGGTGCTGGCCCATGCCGAGATAATCGTTGGAGCACCAGATCACGACGTCGCGCTTGCCCTTGGGCGAGTGCCAGAGCGCATGCGGGAACCGGCCGGCGATGCGCTCGAGATCGGCGAACACGCGGTAGCGTCGCTCGGTGTGGAGACGATCAAGGGCGGAATTGAAAAACTGGCTGTAATCCATCGTCAAACCTGCAACGGAACTGACCAAAGGGCCGCATCTTCTTAGAGCTATTCCAGCTCCAATGTCTATGCGCTATCCCACATTTGGACCTGCGGGACATCTGGGCAAAATGCCCTATCGTGCGATTTGAAACTTGATCCCGATCAAGTTCGCGCGAGATGCAATGTTGCTCTGCAACATCCGCCGGCCGTCGCCATGCACATGATCGCGAATACGAAGCGGGCGAGCGGCTAGCTGCGAACTCTGATCGCCTGGTAGGCGCAAGCCGCGGATTTGCGAACGTGTCCATCGACGTCCTTCGTCAGCGACACCAGCGTGGGCAGGACATCCGGACCGCCGAAGGTCTCCGCGAGTTCGCAGGCCCAGGATCGGTGCCGGGGAAGTTCGTCTTCGCAGAAAGCATCGAAAAGCAGCTGCCAATCGTTTGCGGCGGCGCCCTGCCGCAAGGTCCACGCAGCTTCCCTCCGAACTGCAATCTCCGGGTCGCGCTTGTAGAGACCGAAGACCGTTTGGAAATCTGCATTGTTCCAGATTGCCGCCAGAGTGCGAAGTGCGCATTCGCGCGTCGGTGCTTCCGGCTCCTTCAAGAGCAGCAGCACCAAATCATGCGCTTCGGCGAGCTTCCATTGTTCGACGATGCCGCAGGTGGTGCGCCTGACGTAATCCGACGTGTCGGAAAGGGCCGCGACAATGGTCGCGCGGAGTTCGTGCCCTCGCCTGTGCTGCCCAATGACCTCGATCGCGGTCCGCCGCACGAAGGCGTCGCTTGCCGTCGACAGTGCTCGAAGCTCGTTTATGACTTCGTCATCGTCACGTGAGATCAGGCGGCGGATGGCCTCATAGGTCACTGGAGGCTCCAGGCGCTCAAGTCGTCTTGAACTGCAGCACGCCGTCCTTCATCTCCGCCGTCAGCCGTCCCTCGACGATCATGTAGTTGACGTGGGCGACCAGCTCGCCGGCGGCAAAACCCATCTGGTGTTCGTCCAGCACGTGCTTGTTGAACACGACAGGCACTAATGCGCGCGAGGTCTGCGGCACCTCGCGGCAGGCTTCCGCGATCAGGCGGCAGCGCTCCTCGTGGTGATCGGCGAGCTGCTTGATGCGGGTCTTCAGCCCATAGAACGGCACGCCATGGCCGGGCAGCACCAGCACGTCATAGGGCAGCGTCGTGGTGAGGCTGGCGAGCGAGGCCAGATATTCGCCGAGCGAGTTCTGGTCGGGTTCGACCGCCCAGACGCTGACATTCGGCGAGATCTTGCTCAGCACCTGGTCGGCCGAGAGGAACAGCTTGTCGTCGGCGCAATACAGCATCACCTGGTCGAGCGCGTGACCGCCGCCGGTAATCACCTTGAAGCGCCGCGTGCCGATCACGACGTCCTCGCCATGCGAGATGCGGCGGTAGGACGGCGGCAGCACCGAGACGCGCTTGAGATAGTCCTGGCCGCGGCCGAGCAGTTTTTCGGTGAGCGACTCGTCCATGCCGTGGCGGCGGAAGAACAGCCGTTGCGCTTCCTGGCGCTCCTCCGTGCCGCGGTTCTGGTGATAGACCGATTGCAGATATTCGACCTGCGACATCACCAGCGGGCAATTGAAACGTTCGACGATCCACCCGGCCAGACCGACATGATCGGGATGGGAATGGGTCACGATCAGGCGCGTGATGTTGACGCCCTTCAGCGGTCCGTCGAACAGCTTCGTCCAGGCCTCGATCGTCTCCTCGTTGCCGAAGCCGGTGTCCACGATGGCATAGCCGTCGCCGTCGGCGAGCAGATAGATGTTCACATGGTTGAGGCGGAACGGCAGCTTCAGCCGCGCCCACAATACGCCCGGCTTCACCTCGACGACCTCTTCGGGGCCGGGATGCTGTTCCCAGGGATAGCGCAGGGCTTCGGCGGAGGACTGCACGGTGTCGGTTTTTGCGTTCATGCCACCGGCTTAAACCCACTGGCTGCGGCGCGCCAGCCGAAAAAGGACGCTGGCGTGGCCCGCATAGCGGTCATTCCGGGCTACGGAAAGGCGGCCTACGCCGCCCGCATATTGTTGAGGAACGCGTCGATCTCTCCGCGCAGCATGTCGGCTTCGCGGCGGAGTGCGTCGGAGGCGCCGAGCACTTCGTTCGCCGCAGCGCCGGCTTCCGCCGAAGCCGTGGAGACGCCGACGATGTTGCTGGAGACCTCGCTGGTGCCGCCGGCTGCATGCTGGATGTTGCGGGCGATCTCGCGGGTCGCCGCGCCTTGTTCCTCGACCGCTACGGCGATCGTCGTGGTGACGTCGTTGATCTCGCCGATGATCCGGCCGATGCCCTGGATGGCGCCGACCGCCGAGGTGGTGACCTGTTGCATGCTGGCGATCTGGGTGCGGATCTCCTCCGTCGCCTTCGCGGTCTGGCTCGCGAGGCTCTTCACCTCGGAGGCGACCACCGCGAAGCCGCGGCCGGCCTCGCCCGCGCGCGCCGCCTCGATGGTGGCGTTGAGGGCGAGCAGATTGGTCTGCGAGGCGATGGTCTGGATCAAATCGACCACGACGTTGATGCGGCTCGCGCTGTCGGCAAGGCTCTGCACCGTGGCGTCCGTCGCACCGGCTTCGTCGACCGCCTTCCTGGCGATCTCGGCGGAGGTGATCACCTGCTTGCTGATCTCCTGGATCGAGGACGACAGCTGTTCGGTGCCTGATGACACGGTCTGTACGTTGACCGAAGTTTCCTCCGCAGCGGAGGCGACCGCGTTCACCAGCGCGTTGGACTGGTCGGCGGTGTTCGACATGCTCTGCGCGGTCGTCTGCATCGAATTGGCCGACTGCGCGAGGTTGTCGAGCGCGGAGCGCACCGTGTCTTCGAATTCGGCGATCTTCGCCTCCATGCGTGCGGCACGCTCGGCCTTGGCGAGCCGATCCTTATCCTGCTCGCCGGCGAGCACCCGGGCTTCGATCATGCTGTCGCGGAACACGGTCAGCGTCGCGGTCATCGTGCCGATCTCGTCATTGTGCTTGGCGCGCGTGATCTCGGTGTCGAGATCGCCGGCCGAGAGCAGCTGCATGGCGCGCTGAAGTCCGGTGATCCGGCGCAGGATGTTGCGGCCGACATAGAGCCAGACGAACAGCGCCGAGCCGACCAGCATCAGCGCGCCGAGCGCCAGCATCGCAGTCGTCGCCAGCGAGATCTCCTGTCGCGCCTGGAAGGTCGACGCGTTGGTCTCCTTCTGCACGCCCTCGACGAGCTGCTGTACGCTGATGCCGAGGCCGACATTGAGCTTGCGGGTCTCGTCCAGAATGGTCTGGCCGTAGTCGATGGCGTCGAGCTCTTTCTGGCGGATCTTGAACACGCCGGTCTTGCCCTCACCGAAGGCGAACAGTTTTTGCACGGTGTCGCGCACCGCTTGCATCGAGGCCATGTTCGGCAGGTCCTCGAGGTTCGACTTGACGCGGTCGCGCGTCGCCTTGAACTCCTTCTCGATCGCCTCAAGCGTGTCGCTGTTGTTGGCCGACAGCGCCGCCATCATGTCGGCGGCCATCAAATTGCCGTTGGCGGAGATGGTCGCGACCTGGGAGACGGTGCGGGCGGCTTCGGTGGCATCATCGGCGGAAACTTCCGCCGCGCCGAGGATCGCGTTCAGGCGCGTTTGCGCATCCAGCATGGCAGGACCGGCCGCACCGACGAAGCTGAGCTGCACCTTGCGCAGCGCTTCATACTGCTTGTCATGCAGCGCGCCGGTCTCGAGCCGCTCGCGCGCGGCCGACACCAGGCTCTGGGTCGCCTCGTCGATGCTCTTGGCGGTGTCGCGCAGCGCGGTCGCGATCTGCTTGTCGGCGCCGAGCTCGATGATCTCGCCAAGCTTGGCCATGGCGAGCTGCTGGATCTCCTGCACCTTCTTGGTGCGTTCGTTCAGCGCCTCGTCGGACGGCGATGCCAGGAGGCCCGGCCCCTGCGCCGCGAGCGTTGCGCTTTGCGATGCGAGTTGAAGGCTCGCGGAGAGGCGCGGAATGTCGCGGCCGCTCAGGTCCATCATGGTGCTGCCGAGATGGTTGAAGACGAAGCCGGCGCCGGCTGCGATCACGAGGCCCATGCCCGCGATCACTGCGAAGGCCGTGAACAGGCTGCCGCGCACGCCCCATGTCGGCATTTTGAAACGAGGCCGGATACGACCAAGCAAACGGCCAAGGCCCAGACGGATCGCCATCGAAATTCCCCCACGCGTGATTTTTATATTTTCGCCGCGGAGTATCCTTGGGGCGGGTTAAAAAATCGCAAGTTGCTCAATCGGTTGCCTCAGTTCCGCACAGCGAAAAGGAAAGGGCCGGCAAAGATGCCGGCCCTTGATGGCGAAAGAGATTTTTGAGGCGATCAGTAGCGCGCGACCGCGGAGTTGGCCCAGTTGAAGCGGTAGTTGACGCCCGCCTTGATGGTGTGGTCGTCGGTGGTGAAGTTGCCGGTGCCCGCCAGCGGCCCCCCGGTGAAGTGCGCGTCGCCGAAATTGTAGTACTGGTACTCGGCCTTGGCCGACCAGTTCGGGGCGAACATGTATTCGAGGCCGGCGCCGACGGTGTAGCCGTTGCGGTGATCGCCCGTGATGACGAAGGCAGCCGGCACGCCGCCAACCGTGACCTTCTCGTTGTTGTCGGAGTAGGCGTAGCCGCCCTTCACATAGAGCAGGCCCGGACCCCAGGTGTAGCCGACGCGGCCGGTGATCGAGCCGAGGCCGCGCTGGTCGTTGGTGTAGGCGATGCCGCCCGGGAACACCGCGCCGACGCTGCCGGAGAGCCAGGAATACTGGCCTTCGACGCCGACCACGAAGTTCGGGTTGAACTGCCAGTCCGCGCCGACCTGTACGCCGCCGAGGAAACGGCCGTTGCCGTTGTTGCCGGTGGAGAGACCGCTGAAATTGTTGTCGCTGGAGAACGCCCCGCCGACATGGCCACCGATGTAGAAACCGGTCCAGTTGTAGATCGGCGCGGCATAGGCGGGCGCGGGCGCCTTGTAGTAGTTGCGGTTACCGAGATCGGCACCGACCGCCGGCGCAGCAGCGCCCACCACGAGCAGCGCAACGGTCGCAAACAGAATCTTCTTCATAGTCCAAACTCCAACACTTTGGTCCCCGGCAGGCGCGCTTTCCGCGCCGTCGTTGGTTTTGCAGATAGCTCGCTTTTGACGAAAATGCTGTCACATGCATGGCACAGGGGCAGCGAACCTAACTTATTGGGCTGCAAATGATTTTCGTGCTTAATGGCAGCTTAAGAAATGCTGAAGGAAGGCTTAACTTTGCAGGCTGCGAGTAATCTGCATACGTTTTGCGTTAACCAAGACGGCGCCGCGCCTCATCGCGCATCTGTTCGCGGAATTCAGCGCGCTTTGCGGGCCGGTCTTCCTCGCGCACGTCATGACGATCGAAGACGTCGAACTTCTCCAGGATCGGATAGCGCTCGCTCGCCATCGCGAGCACGCGCAGCACCTTGGTCGCCGACGGTGTCGGGCCGCTCACTTCCCAGCGCCGGATGGTGTCGGCGCCGCCCTTCTCCGGCAATCCGCAAAGCCGGGCCATGTCGGCCGCGGTGAGCTTGCGCTCAAGCGCCTCGGAGAGGTCGTTGCGGAGTTGCTTCAGTTCGGGACCGGTCATGCTGCTTGCGTCCAGGGAGGTGACTGAAGGCAATGCACTAACGCTGATTCGGGTCCAGCCGAAGGCGATGCGCGCAGTGCGCGATGCGGCGTGCTAGTCTCGCGCTCGCCGGGCTCAGTGAAGGAAGGACAACCGCATGCCCGTGTTCAAGCTGCCCCTGTCGGGTGACGTCGTGCAGTCCATCAACCCGATCACGTCATTCTTCAGTCCCACCGGCGGCCAGTTTGGTCTCATCAACATCACAGTCGGGCAATCCTCGGCGCCGGAGGTCGAGAAGGACCTGCTGTCAGATGTCGGCAGTTACGGCAAGCAGATCGGCCAGATCTCGGATGCGCTGCTCGTGGTGATCGAGCATCTGGAAGCGCTCGGCGACGGCGCACTCGGCGATGACAAGGCGGTCGCGGCCTTCAAGGAGCTAATGCATTCGGTCGCGACGGTGAAAGAGCGGCACAACCGCAAGGCCTGCCGCCCGCGGCGGCGCTGATCAGCCGCTCGAGCGCGCTCCGGCACCTTTGCGCGCACACGGAGTTATGAACGGGAGTGCTATGGAAATTTCCCGATGAATGAACAGTTGGCACAACGGGGTCCACGGCGACGAAGGGATCAGCCATGACAAGCGTCAAATTCGCGATTGCCGCACTTATCACGATCGGGCTGGCTACGGCCCCCTCCGTTGTCGAGGCGAAGAAGCACAGGTCCGCCAGATACTACAGCTCCGGCGTCGTGGCCCCGAGCTATGGCAGCGCTGGAGGGTCGATGGCCACGCAGTCGAGCGCTTACGGCAGCTCTGGACAGACCGTCGGGACGGTCACTGCGCCTTCGGTCGGAACCTACAATTGGCCTTCGGTCGGCGTGACCAACTCGGTCCCGACCTGGAACAACACAAACCCGCCGGTCAGATAGTGCGCGACTGCGCAGGGTGGCGAACCAATACCGGTCACCGTGTGCCGGTCGCGAGGCCAGAGAGAAGATAGAGCGCGACCAGCAATGTCGCGACCGACAGCATCGTCGTCACCGAGACCGTGGCAGCGACCAGCTTTTCCTCGACCTTGTGTTCGTGCGCCAGCACATACACGGTCTTCGCCGTCGGCACCGCCGCGCAGATGACGGCGGCGACCGTATAGAGTGGGTTGAGGCTCAGGACCACACAGAGTCCGTAGACGATCACTGGCATCACCACCAGCTTCACGGCCGCGAGCGCGAACGATGCCTTCAGGTTCGATCGCAGGCCCTCGACCGATAGGCCAAGCCCGATGGCAAACAGTGCGCAGGGCGTGAGCGCAGCGGCAATCATGTTCAGATAGACAACGGCCGGCGCTGGAAACGGCAAGCCCGTGATCGCCCATCCGAGACCGATGAGCGTCGACAGGACCATCGGATTGAGCAGGATCTGCTTCACCAGTCCGGCCGAATGCGCAGCCCCGCGCGCATCTCTTTCCAGCAGAATGACCGTGAGCGGAAACATCACGCCGGCCACGAACACCGTCGCCACCGCCGCGGGCAAGACGGCGGGCTGGCCGTAGATCGCGTGCAGGATCGGCAGCGCCACGAAGCCGGTATTGGTCATCGCCGCGGCCATGCCATGGATGGTGCTGCTGGCGAGATCGTGCCTGCCACCCGCGCGCACCGCCAGGAACACCAGCGCAAAGCAGATCAGGGAGCCGCCGCCGAAGGCGAGCAGGAAACGCCATTCCAGCAGATTGCGTGCCGGCTCCTGCGCGATCGTGACGACCAGCAGCGCCGGCATCGCGACGTTGTAGGCGAAATGCACCAGGGCATCGGCAAGCGAGCGGGAGAGATAGCCGAGCGCTCCGGCGAGCCAGCCGGTGACGATGATCGCGAACACGGGAAGAATGAGGCTGGCGACCTCCATCCGGCTTCCCCTTGGCCAGGCAGCGCGATGCCATCCTAGCTTGGAGATGCGCCGTCGTCACGGCTCAACCGGATCGCGACGTTCGATCCGGTCCTTGCGATCTCAGGCGCCCCTGCGGCCCTGTTGGCCGATCACGCAGCGCCATCCGGCGAGGCGCTCGGCCGGATGCTGGTTCATCCATTGGGCGAGCTGCGGCGCACCCATCAGGCACGATTGCATCGAGACCTCGGCAAAGTCCGACGTGGTGACGATCTGCTCGTGGCAACTGGCCGGGGAGGCGAGGTTACAGAGCACGGCGATGATCTTGATCACGCGAAATTGCCCCCGTCGCCGCGGCGAACACTGGCTCCGGCCTCCCGTTCGCTGACCGGATCAGCCGGCGGGAAGATGCTGTCATAGATTGCGCGCGCTTCTCGAATGAGGCGCTCACGCTCGCGCTCGGATTTCGAGACAAACTGAATGACTTCGCCCATATTCGCTCCAAACATTGGTCGGTACGTCACCATTGAATGATGTTCGTCATGTCATGCATGTAGGACGCGGCTTGCCGCTTTGAAGCGGGAGCAACGGTGAGGGAGCAATAACAAGCGCGTGACTGCCCTGTTCCCAGGGCGAGCCGGCCGGAAAATCGGCGTCCAGTCGGAACCAAATACCGCTCGTCTCACGCCGCCGGAGCGCGCTCCTTGCGTCCCGGCACCGCCGCCAGCAGCTCGCGCGTATAGTCATGCTCGGGCGCGGCGAAGAGTTGCGCGGTCGGCTTCAGCTCGACGATGGCGCCGCGCTGCATCACCGCGATGCGGTCGCAGATCTGGGCTGCAACGCGCAGATCGTGGGTGATGAACAGCATCGACAGGCCAAGGCGCGCCTTGAGGTCTTCGAGCAGCCTCAGGACCTGGGCCTGCACGGAGACGTCGAGCGCGGAGACGGCTTCGTCCGCGACGATGATTTCTGGCTCGAGCGCGAGCGCGCGCGCAATGCCGATGCGCTGGCGCTGGCCGCCGGAGAATTCATGCGGATAGCGCTCGAGCGCGCCGGTATCGAGGCCGACCATCTTGAGGAGATCGCGGGCGCGGTCGAATGCCACTTTCGGATCGGTGCCCGCCGCGATCGGGCCGTCGGCGATGATGTGACCGACCTTGCGGCGCGGATTGAGCGAAGCGAACGGATCCTGAAAGATCATCTGGATGCGATGGCGCTCGGCGCGCAGCGCCTTGCCGGTGAGCGAGGTGAGATCGGTCTCCCCGATCCGCACCGTGCCGCGGTCGGCTTCGATCAGCCGCATCACGAGGCGTGCCACCGACGATTTGCCGGAGCCGGACTCGCCGACCAGGCCGAGCGTCTCGCCCTTGAGGATGTTGAAATTGACCTCGCGCGCGGCATCGACGCGGCGGTCCTCGCGAAACCAGCCGCCCGAGGTGACGTAAGTCTTGTCCAGCCCGATCACCTCGACCGCCTTGGCCTGATCGTCGAGCAGCGTGCGTGCCGGCGGATCCATGGTCGGCACGGCGGCGAGCAGCGCCTTGGTGTAGTCGTGCTGCGGCTCGTTGAAGACGGTTGCAACGGGACCTTCCTCCACGACCTTGCCGTGGCGGAGAACCACGACCTGGTCGGCGATGTCGGCGACCACGCCGAAATCATGGGTGATGAACATCACCGCCATGTTGCGGTTGCGCTGGAGGTTGCGGATCAGCTTGAGGATCTGCGCCTGCGTGGTGACGTCGAGCGCGGTGGTCGGCTCGTCGGCGACCAGCACCGCCGGCTCGAGCGCCAGCGCCATCGCGATCATGGCGCGCTGGCGCTGGCCGCCGGAGAGCTGGTGCGGATAGGCCCGCACGATGCGCTCGGGGTCGGGCAGGCCGACCTCGCGCGCCAGCGACAGCGCCTTGGCGCGCCGCGCCCTCGGCGTGAGCAGGCCGTGCGCCTCGAACATCTCCGCCATCTGGTCGCCGATCCGCATCAGCGGATTGAGCGCGGTCATCGGCTCCTGAAAGATCATCGCGAGCCGGCGGCCGCGCAAATCGCGCCAGCCATCATCGTCGAGCTTGAGCAGGTCGCGGCCCTCGAACATGATCTCGCCGGACGTGACGTCGACCGTATCAGGCAGCAGGCCCATCAGCGCGTGCGCGCACATCGATTTGCCGGAACCGGATTCGCCGACGACGCAGACGATCTTGCCGGCCCTCAGGTCCAGCGAGATGCCGTCGACAGCGTACGGACGCTCGGCGCTCTTGGGCAGCGCGATCCGCAGGTTCTTGACGGAGACGGTGGCGGGGGCGGTCATGGTCAGCGCCCCTCGCGCGACAGGCGCGGATTGAGCGCGTCGTTGAGGCCTTCGCCGATCAGGTTCAAGCCGAGCACCGAGATCAGGATGGCGACACCGGGGAACACGGTGATCCACCAGGCCTGGCGGATCACGGTGCGGCCGGCGCCGACCATATAGCCCCACGAGATCAGATTGGGATCGCCGAGGCCGAGGAAGGCCAGCGAGGACTCCAGCAGGATCGCGGTCGCCACCATCAGCGAGGCCAGCACGATCACCGGCGACAGCGCGTTCGGCAAAATCTCGCGCAGGATGATCCAGGTGTTGCTCTGGCCGGTGACAACGGCGGCCTGGACGTACTCCCGCGTGCGCAGCGACAGCACCTCGCCGCGGACGAGACGGGCCACCGGCGGCCAGCTCACCACTGCGATCGAGGCGACGATCGAATAGATCGAGGGCTGCAGGATCGCGACCAGCACGATCGCGAGCGCAAAGCTCGGGATGGTCTGGAAAAACTCGGTGAAGCGCATCAAGGCGTCGTCGACCTTGCCGCCGAAATAGCCGGCCATGGCGCCGATCGGCACGCCGACGACCAGCGCCACCAGTGTGGAGACCAAGCCGACGAGCAGCGAGACGCGTGCGCCAAAGATCATGCCGGCGAACACGTCGCGGCCGAGCGCGTCGGTGCCGAGCGGCACGGTCGCGAGCGTGAACGGCGGCAGGAACGGCCGCTGCACCATGCGCCAGGGCGAGTTCGGGAACAGCAGCGGACCGAACACCGCGACCGAGATGGCAAGCAGCAGGATGATGAGCCCGATGACGCCGCTCGGGCTCCTCAGCATCGATTTCCAGAACTGTTTCATGAGGTGAATTCGATGCGCGGGTCGACCAGGCGATAGACCAGGTCGGTGATGAGGTTGAAGGTCAGGACCATGGCGGAGCAGATCACGAAGACACCGAGCAGCAGATTGTAGTCGCGCTGCAGCAGGGCGTCGTACATCAGGCGTCCGATGCCTGGCCAGGCGAATACGGTCTCGGTGATGACGGCGCCGCCGATCAGCGTGCCGGAGTGGACGCCGGCGAGCGTCACGACGGGCAGCAGCGCGTTGCGGAGCACGTGGCGGCGCTGGATCACGGCGTCGGAAAGGCCCTTCGCGCGCGCGGTCTTGACGAAGTCGAGCCGCTTCACCTCCAGCATCGAGGCGCGCGTCATGCGGGTGTAGGTCGCCATGAAGAACAGGCCGAGCGTCATCGCCGGCATGATCAGGTGCCTTGCGACGTCGACCACATGGGCAAGGCCGGTGAGGTTGGCGCCGACCGTCTCGTAGCCGAAGCTCGGCAGCCAATCGACCGCGACCGAGAACAACAGGATACCCATCAGCGCCACCCAGAAAATCGGCATGGCGTAGAAGATCAGCGCGAAGATCGTGATTGCGGTGTCGAGCCAGGTCCCCGCGAAGCGGGCCGCGAAGGTGCCGAACAGGATGCCGAGCATCAGCGAGATCGCGAACGCCGTCAGCGTCAGCAACAGCGTCGCCGGCAGCCGTTCCAGGATCAGCTTCGACACCGGTGCCTGCTGGCGGAAGGAGAAGCCGAGGTCGAGCGTCACGACGCCCTTGACGTAGACGAAGAGCTGCTCGGGCAGCGGCTTGTCGAGGCCGAACTTCTCCCTGAGCTGCTGGACGAAGATCTGGTCGCTGGCCCCGGCCTCGCCCGCCATCACGACCGCGGGATCACCGGGCGCAAGCCGGATCAGGAAGAAATTGAGGACGACGATCGCGAGCAGGACGATCACGCCCTTTAGGACACGTTGAGCGATGAAGGAGAGCATTGTCAAATAGCGATGAGATCGGGGTGGTCGTAGCCGCAGCGGCGGTGCGCTCCCTCTCCCGCTGGC